>NZ_CP067140.1:1593750-1912500 GCF_028553805.1 Paracoccus saliphilus
GCGATTCATTCAGAACGCCCTGTTGATGTCCAGCATGGGAATGTTCGTCTACTGGCTCAAGGCGCTCAGCTATGATGGCGAGCCGAGCGACAATCCCGGAACATGGCTGGCGGAAGGCGTGGACCGATCCGGCGTCGTTCCCCTCGTGATGGAGATGAACAATATCGCGGAATCGCTTGGAGCGCCGGGCACGTATTACCTGCTCGCCCTCATGACCGGGGATGACGATCCCGAACGAGCCTCGCGCTACCAGGTGCGCAACACGTCGAGCGCCCTTGCCGGACCAACCGCCGGCGCGCTGGAGAATGCTGCGATGCTGGCACGCGGCGCACTGACCGGGGAATTCGGCTCAGGCGAGGTCACCGCAGGGCGTCGGTTGCTGCCCTTCGGCAATCATCCCGGCGTGAAAGAATTCCTGAACCTATGGGCCGTGCCCGAAATCAAGGAGGCTATCGAATGAAGAATTTCGAGCGCAGGCTGGAACGCCTGGAAGAACGCGAAAAGCCGATCCGTATCTTGATTGCGGAACCCGGCGAAACGCAGGCAGAGGTGCAGGCCCGCTATCCCGGCGAAAAGGTGGTCGTCATCGATTACGCAGATCGTGCGCTTTGAGCAGGAGCAAACCAATGAAGAACTTCGAGCGGCGCTTGGAAAAGTTGGAGGCACGTGATCGCCCGATCAGAGTCGTGGAGCGACTGGACGATGTGTCGGCGGAAGAATTGCAGGCGCAGTATCCCGGCGAGCGGCTGGTCATGATCCCGTCATGCCTCTGGCACTTATAGAATAGGCAAGGGCGTTTCCCAGGCCCATGCCTGCCCTCTCGCCATATGGTCGGTGATTGGCTATCTTTCATTTGAACCTTGGACTGTGAGCAATGGAATATAGTTTTCATATCGAGGGCAGCTACCACCCGGAGACGATCCCCATGGATCGCCTTGCCGAGTATTTGCACGCTCTTGCCCAGCTTCTAGGGGAAAAGCCCAATGTGCATTTCAAGGAAGTGACCGAAGGATGCGTGGCCCTCCATGCCTTGGTTGATTCGCCTGCACAGACTCGTGTCGCAGGTCGTATCGAAGCAGCAAATAGCCCTGCGCCGCCCAAGGACATAGTGAATTCGGTTGAGACGCTGGACCAAATGTTGCGGAAAGACCACGCAACCGGTAGTTTGCGTGATGGCCGAGATCGTGTCGTGATCCCGTTCCCCGGTATTGAAAAACAACTGCCCCCCGTCTTTGGGCCGATCAAACAAAAGGGCAGCCTGACCGGTCAAGTGGTTCGGGTGGGAGGAACGGGTGATACGATCCCGGTTCACCTTCGCGACGGGCAAACTCCTTTGACAGGTCTTTATACTAGCGAAGAAGCTGCTCGGCAGCTTGCGCAGCATTATCTCGGCGGGATTGTTCGAGTGCACGGAACTGGCACTTGGTTTCGTGAATCGAATGGTGTGTGGCGGTTGGACAGGTTCAAGATCGACAGTTTCGAGGTTCTGGACGACACTCCGCTAAGCGATGTCGTTGCCCGCCTGCGCGATGTCGGGGGTAGCAAGTGGGGTGAAGTGCCAGACCCAGTTGCGGCGCTGCTGGCCGAACGGAACGGCGACGGAGAGACACATTGATTGTCGCCCTTGATGCATCTGTTCTGATCTTCTTTTTCGAGAAAGACGCAAAGAGCCCGAATGATCCCGATACGGGAGAACCGCTGCATCGCTGCTATGATCGTGTGAACCACTTGATTTTAGAACTCGCGGCAAATTCTGCAAAGATTATCATACCCACGCCAGCACTGGCAGAAGTCTTGGTGATGGCCAATGGTGCCGCAACGGAATGGCTGAACATCATAAACAAATCACGGCACTTCGAGGTTGTCGATTTTGACATGCTGGCAGCAGTTGAGCACGCTGCGCAAATGAATGTTGCGCCGAAGCCATTGACGCAGGGCAAACAGAAAGCAAAGTTCGATTATCAGATTGTATCTATCGCGCGGACTGCTGGGGCGTCAATAATCTATTCGTCAGACAAGCACGTCAAAAAAGCTGCTGGGTCTGAATTGACCGTTCTTGGTGTGTTGGACCTGCCGTTGCCACCAGAACAAGCGCAGAAGCGACTGTTCGAGGATTAAGCCGATGATGATTGTTCGCATTTTATGATGAAGCGAGAACTTGCGGCTAGACATGCGCCTCGAACATCTTCGAAGCTGATAGGTGCGCTAGGGAATTGAACCGCGAGAGTGAGGAACTGGTCTCCAAACTCCGCTTTACTTGCTTTACCCAGCCGATCAATCACACTCTCGGTGAGAGAGATGGTGTCTTCAAGCTGGTCTATCCACGAGGCGATTATAAGGTTCAGATTGGCAGACCTACGTTCAAATTGTGAACGAAATTCGATTGGGATAGCGTCCTGAGCGATGTCGCCATTAAGATCGCCCGTGTGCCCGGGCAGGCTATGAATCCACTCATGTAGCGCAATGCGCTCTCTGCTATGTGTCTCAGAAAGGTGAGTGCAGTTGATCGTGCGCCTATATACCAGAGAAATATCGGATATGAGATCGATGTTCTTAGATTTTGCCAGAAAAGAAACCTCATCAAGGTTTACCCTTTCTGGCGGATAATCTTTGCCTTGCATTGGACGTACAATTTGAAAAGGCTCGCTAGCATATCCATCAATAGCGGCAGTTATGAATTGTTCATCAAGAAGGTTTCGCATGCTTCCCAAAATTTCGCCACAATCGATCAGCTTATATAAGGCTATTGTTGCGGCATTCTCAGCGACAGCTCGATCCGCTGTCGCTTTCTTTTCTGCACTCAGCTTTTCCTGCCGTGAAACTGTCCAGTACGCAACGACAAACGACATTATCCCCGCTAGCAATGTTGCCAAAAACTGGACCATTGCGTCAGACCAACTAACCAGCGCTACAACGTGGCTCCAAGCCTTAACATAACCGACGATGTAATCACTCCAAGATTGCCAAATCACTTCCACAGCTTTACCCGGTGCGTATCGGCTAGATGATGGGCGAGCAGGTAATGCCCGGCCTCAATATTCGTCAGCGATCAAGGCACAGAAACAGGTCTTCAACGACATATTCGTTGCCAGGAAGCGTCCGAGTTGACGCGGGCTCGGCTCGTGCCTTTCCTCCAGCTTGGCAGATTCGGGTTGCCTCAGCTAAGGTTTTACTTTTCGCAACCTCCTCCGAATCCGAAGTCAATGTATTGCGCTGAATTTTCACGCTGGCTCCGTTGAAATCGCTAACGATCGGATCAACAGGGGTGCAGGCGCTAAGCCCTGCAATTGCGATGCTAAAACTGAAAGCTGTGAAGCGCATGAATATCTCCAGATCGATTGATTCGTTTACGCATATTCACATGCCTGTGACTTCATTAATAGGCGGTTTTTTGCTTGCAGAATCGAAGAACAAGGCGGCACACTGAATCCTTTAATTTGGAGTGAAGAATGCCGCTATATGTTATCAGCTATGACCTGAGGGCCCCAAATAAAGATTATCAACCTCTCTGGGATGAAATGGATAGGCTTGGAGGCCATAAGCCACTGCAATCAGTGTATTTTCTCAATGTCAACACTGCCAAAGCAGCGACACTACGTGAGCATCTTGCGAAGTTCATAGATGATAATGATCAGTTGATCGTTGTGCCGTTTGATGATCGACCCGCGCATCAGAAGGCTAATTCAGGAACAAATGATTGGATAAACAGCAACCTATAGTTTCGATTTGTACTAATTTGGCAGCGTAGAATCGGCAAGTTGCCATGCACCAAATGCGAAGAAAGTCAAAGAGGCAAGAAATGATAGGTATCCGACAGGCGTCCAGATTCTTTCTTGTGTTTTCATCTCGCGAACATGCGCTGATGCAGCCAGACTTGCAAACATCCAGCAGAGCGCACCAAATACATCACCCATGATCCATAAGCGAAACGAACAGCGCAATGCGTCCGAACCAGTCTTTTCGGCAAGATCAGATAATTGCGTTAGAAGCGCAATCATGGCTCCAGAATTCAGCGCCAAAACTCCCGCAATTCCCCCACGAATAAAGCTGCGGACTCCTTCGTTAGCCTGATTGATATCGATGGTCATTTTCTGAGTCTAACCCCAGCACCGCCGCCATTCTCTGCAATGAACTCAACGCCAGCGGTTTCCAGGGCCGCGCGGATCGCGGCGACGGCATCGGCTGAGGCGTTGATCGCGCCGCTTCCCTCTGCACGCTTCACGGTCGGTACAGATATCCCCGCAGATTCGGCAACTTGCGCCTGAGATAGGCCTAGAAGTGATCGGGCAGCACGGATTTGATTGCCTGTCATATTTTCCTCTTGATCCGTTGGGATCATATGTTATGATGATCTATAGGGATCATACCCAAGAAGGAGAATTACCACAATGGCACTCAAACACCGCCCTCGGGCGAACGGGATCGGCTTGCCTGCTGAATGGCTGGCCGAGATCCACGATCTTCTCACCCTGGCGCTGGACGCCACAGAACGCGCCGCCGGGTATTCGCCCGCCGAGCGTGAATATCGCAGCTACACCCGCGCGGCTCTGCGCCGCGTCAATCGTATCATGGAAGGAGAGATGGCATGAGCAAGGAACTCATTCACAAGGTCAACGACGCACACGATCGGCTTAATGAAGGGCTGATGCAAAACGAGCTCTTGTATGACGCAACCTGCAATCGGGATAATGCGCACCTGAATTTCGGAGCTAGCCATACAACCGAGATCATCAGGGATGTGCTGCGCCAGCTCGACGGCATCGCGAATGAGTTGCGGCAAGGCGGTGACGCATGACTTACCAATACAGCCCCGAGAATCTGATCAAGACGCAGCACCCAGAAGAATGGGCAGAGGCTTGCGCTTATATGGCTTCTCAGATGATCCGCACGGCGTGCCTAGCGCTTGATAACGATGGCAGTGGTCTTTGCTCCATTGAAGAACGCACCGCCTCGGTTTCCACTACTCTTGAGGTTTCGCAGGCCCTCATGGCCATCGTGATTGATGGAACGGAAGTCTTGGGCCGAAAAGTCGGAGCAGGCATCTGGAAAAAGGAGGATGCAGCATGAACCGCCGTCAGCTTATAGCCGCCGCGCCAGCTACGCTCATCGCTGGTTCTGCCGTATCCGGCACCGTCACGCCAATCGAGGCAACATACCGAGAGATCGTGCGTTTGCGAGCCATACAGAATGCTGATGGCTTGTCCGACGATCAGGTGGACGCCTGGGGCGACAAGGTGATGGAACTAGCGGACGGCATTATCGACATGCCGAGCCAAGGGCCGATGGACTTCATATACAAGATCATGGGTTATACGCTCGATGGCGAACATGAGCTTGACCAAAGCCACCTGGGTAAACGTCTCTGGGTCGAGGCACGCGCACTCGTCGCCTGACTGATCGCCCCGGCTCCGGTCGGAGCAATCCAAGCCGAAGCCCCTGCCAAGCACGGGGGCTTTTGCTTTAGCCATCGCAGGGATATCTCTTGGCGAGGGCCCATAAGACCGTACCTGCTGCGGGAGCATCCATATCGCGGTCAGGCAAGGTGTTCTCGACATAATCCAGGAAAATGTCTCTGACGAGATCAACAGGAAGTGCTTTCGGCGGGCAATGCTGGTGAACAACTCTCGGGTGGAATTCACCTGTGCTCTCGTTGAAATGTCCTAACCGCAACCCTTGGGCCAAAAAATTAGCCTCGTTCGCAGTATCGACAACACCAACGAGATAGGCGAAGCAGGTTGATAGGTGAACATCTGATCCGTCTCCGAAGCCTCCGCAGGCTTCGTATATGCGCTCCGTAGGGGTGAAGAGGGGAACGTCCTCCGCCGATAAGGGAGCGGGAAGCAGGCACCACGCCAGCGCGATTTTCAATGACCAGCGCTTGTAAAGAGCGATGCTGACGATCTTCGCGGCAAAGACTGCAAGTAAATCGCCCATGAAAACTTCCTCGTTGGGGAAACTAGGTTGTGCAGGATGTGGCCTCGCGTCAATGAAAACCTGATGTGCCGAACTGGCCTCTACCGCGATCCGTATGGTGGGCGTTGGACGATTCTCCAGCGCAAATCCATCTGACATTGCTAGCTATGTGCTAGCTAAGCAAATAGCGCCGCAGCCAGTTTTCACTGTAAGTTGTTGAAATGATTGGCGCACCCGATAGGATTCGAACCTATGGCCTCTGCCTTCGGAGGGCAGCGCTCTATCCAGCTGAGCTACGGGTGCCTACACGGGTGAATAGCCGCGGAAATCGGGTTGTGCAATGACGAATTCTGCCTTTTCCGGTGCTGTGCGTGCCTTGTGCCAGTGATCTTTGTCTCCTGGATAGCCGCGAAGAAATAACAGGAGGTCGAGCGAAATCGACAAGAGGCCATGGGTGATCGTGTTTCGATCCGGAACGGTCAGCTTGACGCAATCGCGTTGGCGGCTTCGGATGCAAGCGGGGCGACGCGGCGGCGAAACTCTTCGGGCTGCCATTCCGACAGGGAGCCGGCGATGTGGATGGCGCCGAGCGGCCGATTGTCGGCACCGGAAATCGCGACGCCGACGGCGACCTCGCCCATCAGGATTTGCTCGATTGCCAGGGCGTGCCCGTTCTGACGGGTCAAGGCGATCTGATCGCGGATGGCCTGCGGATCGGTCAGTGTGCGCGGGGTCAGTGGTCTCAGATCAGCGGCAGCGAGAAGCTCGTCGACTTCATCGTCCGGCAGCATTGCCATCGCCGCCCAGCCTCCGGATGTGCAGAATGTGGGAACGCTATTACCGATCAGCGTCGCGAAGAACATCTCGCGCTTGCTTTGCATCCTTGCGGCATACACCATCCTTTGACCGTTGAAGAGCGACAGATCTACCCGTTCGCGCACATTGCGGCGCAGTTCCAGGAGGATGGGGCTGGCCCGGCGCAGCAGCGGGTTCAAGCGCAGATAGTTATAGGCCAGGTCGAGTATGCCGAGATCGAGCATGAAGCCCCGACCATCGGCACTGAGCCGCATATATCCCAACTCGCGGAAACTATGCACGATTCGTTGGGCGGCACTGCGGGTGATTCCGGCGCGCGAGGCGATCTCTGCCAGTGAAAGTGGCCCGTCGGCCTGCTGAAAAGCTTCGAGAACCTGCACCGCACGGCCCAGAGACTGCACAAAAATTGGGTCGTCCTGAGTTCGCATGAACTTTTCCCGATTTATCGATGACATTTGATCCGCAGCATTGACAGGTTGAAGAGCCAGCCCCTAAGCTTGATTTTCAATGCAGTTGTATCGGATTGCAATACACCATGCGAGAGATTGACAGGACAGCACCCCGTATCGCGGTGGCTGGCTTCGTTCATGAGAGCAACTCCTTTGCGCCCAGTCCGGCGGGGCTGGATGCTTTCCGACACGGAGGAGGGTATCTGCCGATTTCCCGTGGGGAAGAGATTCTTCAGCGTGCCCGCAATGTGAATTTGCCAGTTGCCGGTGCCGTCGGCTTTGGCGAGGCGGCGGGGTGGCAATTGCTTCCGCTTTTATGGGCGGGCGCGGTTCCATCCGCGCCGGTGACCTTGCCATGCTACACCGCCATCACGGACGAGATCCTCCAGCGGCTGCGTGATGCCGCACCGGTGGATGGCGTGTTTCTGGATCTGCACGGGGCCATGGTTGCCGAAACCGTCCCTGACGGTGAGGGGGCGCTGATCCGCCGGGTGCGCGAAGAGGTCGGCCCGGATGTGCCCGTGGTCGCCGCGCTGGATCTCCATGGCAATATCACGAAGGAGATGGTTGAACACGCGGATGCCCTGATCGGTTTCCGGACCTATCCGCATATCGACATGGCCGAAACGGGACGGCGCGCGGCTGTCCAGTTGCAACGGCTGTTGCGAGGTGGACCGAATTTCAAGGCATTCCGGCAGCTGGACTTTCTGATCGCGATCGCCTGGCAATCGACATTGGCGCAACCGGGCAAGCGCCTCTACGCATTGGCGTCGGAGCCCATGGAGGGGGTGCATTCGGCATCGCTGTTCATGGGGTTCCCGGCAGCCGATTTCGCGGATTGCGGACCTTCGGTCGTGGCTTACGGCGATACGCAGGCACAGGCGGATGCGGCGGCAGAGCGGATCGCATCCGCAGTGACCGAGGCAGAGGCGGAATTCGAGGGGTGCACATTCGGCCCTGAAGACGGGGTCCGCGAGGCGATGCGCTTGGCGCAACATGCGGATAGTCCGATCATCATTGCGGATACGCAGGACAATCCCGGTGCAGGGGGCAATTCCGACACGACGGGCATGTTGCGCGCATTGGTGGCCTGCGATGCCCGGGACGCGGCGCTTGGATTACTGACCGATCCCGCCGCCGCAGCCGCTGCCCATGCTGCCGGTGAAGGTGCCGAGATCGATATTGCGCTTGGCGGCAAGTCCGGCATACCCGGCGATGCCCCTTTCGAGGGCCGTTTTATCGTTGAGAGGCTGTCCGACGGCGCTTGTCGCGCGACGGGTGGTTTTTATGGTGGCGCGCATCTGCAGCTTGGTCCCTCAGTCTGTTTGCGCATCGGCGGCGTTCGCATCGTCGTGACCTCGGAAAAAGCCCAGATGGCCGATCGCGAGATGTATCGTTTCGTCGGCATCGAACCCGAGGCCCAGGCCATTCTCGTCAACAAGAGTTCGGTCCATTTCCGCGCGGATTTCAACGACATTTCCGGGGCGATCCTGACATGCACCGCCCCCGGACCCATGCCCGTCAGCCCGAAAAGCCTGCCGTTCCGGAATCTGCGGCCTGACATGCGGCTGGCACCGGGCGGACCACCTTTTACTTCACCCGCGCAAAACTGACGCCAAGATCAGCCTGCGCAGAAATACACAACAGGGAGAACATCATGTTCAAGACACTTACTGCGAGTCTGCTTGCCACCTCCATGCTGGCAGGCGCGGCCTGGGCCGAGAAAACCGTCACCGCCGTGATGCATTCCGGCCTGCGCGTGCTGGATCCGGTGATGACCACCGCACATATCACCCGCGACCACGCCTATATGATCTATGACGTCCTGATCGCCCAGGATTCCGATTTTCAGCCACAGCCCCAGATGGCCGATTGGGAGATATCCGAGGACGGCAAGACTTATGTCTTCACGCTTCGCGATGGGCTGACCTTCCACGATGGCGAACCGGTGACGGCGACGGATGCGGTCGCCTCGTTGAAGCGGTGGGCTGAAAACGATGCAGGCGGTCAGGTCATCATGGATCGCACCGAAAGCCTGGAGGCGACCGATGACAAGACCATCGCCTGGGTGTTGAGCGAGCCTTTCGTTCCGATGTTGAACGTGCTCTCCAAGCAATCGGCGCTGCCCCCGTTCATCATGCCCGCCCGCGTTGCCGAGACCCCAGCTGATGAAGCGATCACCGATTACACCGGCTCGGGCCCCTTCCGCTTTGTCGAGGAAGAGTTCCAGCCGGGCGTCAGCGTGACCTATGAAAAATATGACGACTATGTCCCGCGCGATGAGCCGGCGGACTGGATGGCCGGTGGCAAGCATGTGAATGTCGACAAGGTGAAATGGGTGAACATGCCCGATATCCAGACGGCCGTGAACGCGCTGCTGGGGGGCGAGATCGACTATATCGAACAGTTGCAGGTCGATCTGCTGCCGCTGCTGGAAGGCGATCCGAATGTCACCGTCGAGGTGCGCGAACCGACGGGGATGCAGACGATGACGCGGCTCAACTTCCTGCATCCGCCATTCGACGATCCGAAAATCCGTCAGGCAGCGCTTGCCGCGATCTCGCAGGAATCGGTTCTCGCGGCGATGATCGGCAATCCGGAATATTATCAGATCTGCGGCGCGGTCCTGGGTTGCGGCACGCCTTTGGGCAGCGAGACGGATGCAAGCACCTTGACCGAGGGCGGCGGCATGGAAAAGGCCAAGGCATTGCTGGAAGAGGCCGGCTATGACGGCACTCCGGTCTTGCTGATGGCGCCGACCGACCTGGTCGCACTCGCGACGCAGCCGGTCGTGGTGTCGCAGATGCTGCGCGAGGCGGGCTTCAATGTCGATATGCAGCAGATGGACTGGCAGACGCTGGTGACGCGGCGTGCCGGGCAGGCGGTCCCTGCAGAGGGTGGCTGGAACATGTTCATCACCAACTGGATGGTGCCTGAAATCTCGAACCCGATCAGCAACCCGATGCTGAACGGACGTGGAGACGATGCCTGGTTCGGCTGGCCGACCGATGAAACGATCGAGCAGTTGAAAGCCGACTACATCGCCGCCGAGGACGAGGCTGGCCAGAAAGAGGTGAGCGAGGAAATCCAGACCCATGCGATTGACAATGTGCTGCTGGTCCCGCTTGGCCAGTACAGTCTTCCGCAGGCGCGGCGGAACGTGATCACCGGAATGATCGAATCCCCCGTGCCGGTATTCTGGAACATCGAAAAGGCGGAATGATCCTGCCATTCTGACAGTCCGGGGCTGTGAGAGATTGCCGCCCCGGACCCGGACCGATCCGTTCTGCAGAACCAAGGACTTCCAATGCTAGGTTACATCCTGCGCCGTATTCTGGCCGTCATTCCCGTGATGCTGCTGGTGGCGGTCTTCGTTTTCCTCTTGTTGCGGCTGACCCCCGGCGATCCGGCGGCGATCATCGCTGGCGACATGGCCACGCCCGCGCAGCTTGAACGTATCCGCGAAGCGATGGGCCTGAACCAGCCCCTGCATGTGCAATTCGTGAGCTGGGTCGGACAGCTTCTGCGTGGTGACCTGGGGACGTCGCTCATCTCCAGCACACCGGTGGCGGGGATGATCGCCGAGCGGATGGGACCGACGCTGGCCATCGCGCTGCTCACGATCCTGATGTCGGTGGCGCTTGCAATTCCGATGGGCGTACTCGCGGCCTGGAAACATCGCAGCGGAGCCGATTACGCGGTGATGACCTTTTCGGTGCTGGGCTTCTCGGTTCCGGTTTTCGTGACCGGTTATATCCTTATCCTGGTCTTCTCGCTCAAGTTGGGCTGGTTCCCGGTCCAGGGTTACGCGCCGATTTCCTCGGGACTGGGCGCATTCCTGCATAACGCCTTTCTTCCCGCGCTGACGCTGACGACGATCTATGTCGCGCTGATTGCCCGGATGACGCGCGCCAACATGCTGGAGGTTCTGGGCGAGGATTACATCCGCACGGCGCGGGCCAAGGGAGCCCCGGAAAAGCGGGTGCTGTTCCGGCACGCGCTCAGGAATGCCGCGGTGCCGATCCTGACCGTCATCGGCACCGGCTTTGCGCTGTTGATCGGCGGGGTGGTGGTGACCGAGACCGTGTTCAATATCCCCGGTATCGGCCGCCTGACGGTGGATGCGATCCTTGCGCGCGATTACCCGGTGATCCAGGCGATGATCCTGCTGACCAGCTTTCTCTATGTGCTGGTCAACCTGATCATCGATCTCAGCTATACATTCTTCGATCCGAGGATTCGCTACTGATGTCACAGACACCCCCGCCTTCCTCGGCCATGCAGCCGGTCCTGCGGGCGATCAGCCTGCCGCATTTTGGCATCGGCCCGAAAATAGCGGCCGTCGTCTTGCTGCTGATCGTCGTCATCACGATCCTCGCGCCATGGCTCGCCCCGCATGATCCGCTGACGATGGACCCGCTGGTGCGGCTGAAAGGCCCGGTCGATGGCCACCCGCTTGGCACCGACAATTATGGCCGCGATATCCTCAGCCGGGTGTTGATCGGCGGCCGATTGTCACTGGTGATCGGCATCGCCGCCGCCGTCGTCTCGGTCATACTGGGCCTCGCGATCGGCATGGTTGCCGGATTTTTCCGCAGTGCCGATGCCATCATCATGCGGATGATGGATGCGCTCATGGCGATCCCCGCGATCCTGCTGGCCATCGCGCTGGTCGCATTGAACGGTCCTTCGGTCGGCTCGGTCATCGCCGCGATCACCATCCCCGAGATCCCGCGCGCCGTCCGGCTGGTCCGCGCCGTCGTCCTCGCCGCGCGCGAGGAACCCTATGTCGAGGCCGCCATCGCCCTCGGTACCTCCATGCCCAAGATCCTGATCCGGCATCTGCTGCCGAATACGCTCGCGCCGCTGATCGTGCAGGGCACCTATATCCTTGCCTCGGCGATCCTGACCGAGGCGATCCTGTCCTTCCTCGGCGCAGGCGTCAGCACCGAGACACCGACCTGGGGAAATATCATGGCCGAGGGGCGGCAGTTCTTCCGGATCAAGCCGGAATTGATCCTTTATCCCGGCGTGATGCTGTCACTGTGCATCCTGTCGATCAATCTTCTGGGCGATGCCGCGCGTGACATGCTGGATCCTCGGTTGAAGAAACGGGCGGGCTGAACGATGCGTTTCAAGACACAGACATTCGAGACATCCCCCGTCGCGCTGGAAACGGCGAAGCTGAGCGTGAACCTGCCCGACACGCCGGGACAACCGCAGGTGCTGGAAAGCATTGACGTAACCATCCGTCAGGGCGAGACGGTTTGCCTGGTCGGTGAATCCGGTTCCGGTAAATCCGTGACCTCGCTGGCGATCATGGGGCTGCTGCCCGAGGCGCTGAAGGTCTCGAAGGGGCGGATCAACCTGCAGGGCCGGGATCTGCTGCCACTGAGTCAGGCACAGATGCGCGAACTTCGCGCCGCGCGTGTCGCGATGATCTTCCAGGAACCGATGACGGCGCTGAACCCGGTCTTGCGCGTCGGCGACCAGATCATGGAGGTGATGGAGCTTCACACCAACTACCCGGCTTCAGAGCGTCGGTCGCGCGCCATCGCCATCATGGAGCAGGTACATCTGCCCGATGTCGAGCGGGTGTTCCGATCTTACCCGCACCAGTTGTCGGGAGGACAGCGGCAGCGGATCATGATCGCCATGGCATTGGTGCTGGAACCGGTGCTGCTGATCGCTGACGAGCCGACCACTGCGCTGGACGTGACGACCCAACAGCAGATTCTGTCGCTGATCGCGGAATTGCAGACCAATCATGGCACGGCGGTTCTGTTCATCACCCATGACATGGGTGTCGTCGCAGAGATCGCCGATACCGTCTATGTGATGAAACATGGCGAGATCGTCGAAAACGGTCCGGTCGAGCAAATCCTACGTCACCCGCAGGCCGACTATACCCGCAAGCTGCTTTCCTCGGTGCCAAGCCTGTCGCCCCGCGTGGCCCGTCCTGAAAAAGGCGAGGTCGTGCTGGAAGTCGAGTCGCTGGACAAGATTTACGGCGGCGGCGGCATCCTGAAGAAGCTGCCGCAAACCCATGCGGCAAAGAATGTCAGCTTTACCCTGACTCGCGGGCGCACCCTTGGCATCGTCGGTGAATCCGGGTCCGGGAAATCCACGGTGGCGCGCTGCATCATGCGGCTGATCGATCCGACCTCCGGCCGGATCATGCTGGACGGTCACAATATCGCCGGCCTGTCCCGCAATGCCCTGCGCCCGCATCGCCAGAAGCTGCAGGTGGTGTTCCAAGATCCGATGCGGTCGCTGAACCCGCGCTGGACCGTCGCCGAAAGCCTGATCGAGGGGCCGCTGAACTATGGCACCCGGCGTGCCGATGCGCTGGCCGAGGCCGCCCGGATGCTGACCGTCGTGGGACTGCCCGAGAATGCGTTGAAGCGCTATCCGCACCAGTTCTCGGGCGGGCAGCGGCAACGGATCGCGATTGCCCGCGCGGTGATGATGCGCCCCGATGTGCTGGTCGCCGACGAGGCCGTATCGGCGCTGGATGTCTCGGTTCAGGCGCAGGTGCTGACGCTGTTGGAGCAGCTTCAGGACGAGTTGGGCATCGCGATTGTCTTCATCACCCATGATCTTCGGGTTGCCGCCCAGATCTGCGACGAGGTGATCGTCATGCAACACGGTGCGGTCGTCGAGAAGGGCGCGGCGGCCGAGGTTTTGGTCAACCCCGCCCATGAATATACCCGCGCGCTGATCGAGGCCGCTCCCGGCCGCTCGTGGGATTTCCAGAACTTCAGAGAGATGACCGAGGTGACACATGCCAGCCCTGCCTGAGATCGAAGCCGGAACAGCCGAGCTTGAGACCATCTTCCGCGATTTGCACGCGCATCCGGAAATCGGTTTCGAGGAAACCCGCACCGCCGGAATCGTGGCCGAAAAGTTGCGTGAATTCGGGTTCGACGACGTTCACGAAGGTGTCGCGAAGACCGGCGTGGTCGGGATTCTGCATGGGCGCGGTCAGGGCAACCGCCGAGTCGGGTTGCGTGCGGATATGGATGCGCTGCCCATCCAGGAAACCAGCGGCCTCGATTATGCCTCTCAGAATCCCGGCAGGATGCATGCCTGCGGTCATGACGGCCATACCACGATGCTGCTCGGTGCCGCGAAATACCTGGCGGCCAGCCGCAACTTTGACGGCACGGCTGTTTTCATCTTTCAGCCCGCCGAGGAAGGGTTGGGCGGCGCGCGCGGCATGATCGCCGAAGGGCTGTTCCAGCGCTTTCCGGTCGATGAGGTCTACGGCATGCACAACCAGCCGACGGGACAGCCGAACCGGGCGACGATCTGCAAGGGAACGGCCATGGCGGGGGCCTCGTTTTTCGATATTACCGTGACGGGCAAGGGCAGCCACGCCGCCATGCCGCAGCAATCCCGCGATGCGCTGGTGACCGCTTCGGCATTGGTCGGGCAGTTCCAGACGATCCTTGGCCGCAACATGCCCGCCTTGGACAGCGCGGTGCTGTCGGTGACGCAAATCCATGCGGGCAGTGCCTATAACGTCGTGCCCGAAACCGCGCAGATCGCCGGCACGATCCGTTTCTTCAAACCCGAGGTGCGCGACCTGATGCAACGCCGCATGCGCGAGATATGCGCGGGTTTCGCCACCGGCTTTGACGTCAGCGTCGATGTGGAATTCCGCGAAATCTTCGATGTTCTGGATAATGATCCTGCGCTGTCGGATGAATGGCTCGCCGCGGCCGCCGATATCGTCGGGCAAGACAATGTCAGCAACCGCAGCCAGCCCTTTACCGGCTCGGAAGACTTTGCCGACATGTTGCAAGTCATTCCCGGCGCCTATGGCAATCTGGGGCACGCGGGCACCGTGCCCCTGCATAATCCGGGCTTTGTCCTCGACTCGGCGATCCTGCCAGTGGGCGCTTCGATTTACGCGCGGCTGATCGAGCGCCGCTTGCCGTTGGAGGCCGCATGAATCCCCTGAACCTGCCATTCGACACCGAAGAAATTCTGGCCGGGCTGCGCCCCTGGATCGAATGTGAAAGCCCGACATGGGATGCTTCCGCGGTCAGCCGCATGATGGCGCTGGCCGCACGCGACCTGACCGAAGCGGGCGCCACGGTCGAGACGATCCCCGGCACCGGCGGTTTCGGAGATTCGATCCGCGCAACATTCCCGCATCCAGATCAGGGCCAGCCGGGGATTCTCGTGTCGGGGCACCTGGATACGGTTCACCCGATCGGCACACTGGAGAAGCTGCCTTTCCGGCGCGAGAATGGGCTGTGCTATGGACCCGGCATCCAGGACATGAAGGGCGGAAACTATGTCTACCTCGAGGCAATGCGCCAGATCATAAAGGCCGGGCTGCAAACGCCATTGCCCGTCACCTTCCTTTTCACCCCCGATGAAGAAGTCGGAACCCCATCGACGCGGCAACTGATCGAGGACGAGGCACGGAACATGCGCGCCGTGCTGGTCCCCGAACCCGCGAAAGCCGATGGTGGCGCGGTGATTGGCCGCTATGCCATCGCCCGTTTCAACTTGTTGACCAAGGGGCGGCCCAGCCATGCCGGATGGGCCCTGAAAGAGGGGCGTTCCGCCATCGCCGCCATGGCGAAGAAAATCCTGGAAATCGAGGCGATGACCACCGAGGACTGCACCTTTTCGGTTGGTGTCATCCATGCCGGGCAATGGGTGAACTGTGTCTCTTCGGAATGCCGGGCCGAGGCGCTCAGCATGGCCAAGACGCAGGAGGATCTGGACCGGGGCATCGCCGCCATGGAGGCGCTTCAGTCCGAAGAGAACGGCGTTGCTTTCGAAGTGACCCGGGGCGTCACAAGGCCGGTCTGGTCGCCTGACAAGCCCGGCACTCTTGAGCTATATGACATCGCCAAGTCGCTCTCTGCCGAGATAGGTTTCGAGCTGAGTGCAGGCAGCGCCGGGGGCGGTTCCGACGGCAATTTCACTGGCGCTATGGGCGTGCCGACGCTCGATTCCATTGGCCTACGGGGGCAAGGGCTGCACACACTGAACGAGCATATCGAGATCGACAGCCTGACCGAGCGCGCCCGACTGGCGGCAGGACTGCTGATGACCATCACGTGATGCGGAAGGCCTGGCTGCCCTGCTAGAGCGTGTCGCGTTGAATCGAAACGCCCGGTTCGTTGCGTCCCGCGATGGCCGGGGGCGCTGCCCCCGGACCCCCGGGATATTTGGATGAAGAAGAAGCGGTAGGAGCGAACCCGGACAGGCGCGCCGCGCTCTGGACGACGAACCCGCGGGGCAGGGCGGCCAGCGGCATTATTCCGCCGCCTTTGCCATAGGGTTGTTGGGATGCGTGGTCCAGTTGGCGTAATCGCCGCGCTTGGTGCCGGTGCGCTTGTCCAGCTCTCCGGGGGCGAGTTCGCGCATGGTGATGCAATCCTCGACCGGGCAGACATCGAGGCAGAGGTTGCAGGCGACGCATTCCTCTTCGATGACCTCGAAGACGCGGCCCGGCTTCATCGCGATGGCCTGGTGGCTGGTATCCTCGCAAGCGGCATAGCACCGCCCGCATTTGATACAGGCCTCCTGGTCGATCACCGCCTTGGTGACATAGTTCAGGTTCAGGTATTGCCAGTCGGTCACATTGGGCACCGCCCGCCCGATCAGATCCGACAACGCCATCTCGTGGTTGTCGAGATAGCCGCGCAGGCCCGAGATCATCTCTTGCACGACCTTGAAACCATAGGTCATCGCCGCCGTGCAGACCTGCACATTACCGGCGCCGAGCGCCATGAACTCGGCGGCGTCGCGCCAGGTCGTCACCCCGCCGATACCGCTGATCGGCAGGCCGTGGGTTTCGGGATTGCGGGCGATCTCGGCCACCATGTTCAGCGCGATGGGCTTGACCGCCGGGCCGCAATAGCCGCCATGCGCGCCCTTGCCGTCGATGGTCGGCTCTGGGGCGAAGAGGTCCAGATCGACCGAGGTGATCGAGTTGATCGTGTTGATCAGGCTGACCGCATCGGCCCCACCGCGCTTGGCGGCCTCGGCCGGCTTGCGGACATCCGCGATATTGGGTGTCAGCTTTACGATACAGGGCATGCGTGAATATTGCTTCACCCAACGCGTCACCATTTCGATATACTCCGGCACCTGGCCGACGGCGCTGCCCATGCCGCGTTCGCTCATGCCATGGGGGCAACCGAAATTGAGCTCAACCCCGTCGGCGCCGGTATCCTCGATCTGTTTCAGGATGGTGCGCCAGGATTCCTCGTCGCAGGGCACCATCAGGCTGATGACCAGCGCCCGGTCGGGATAGTCGCGCTTGACCTGCTTGATCTCACGCAGGTTCACTTCCAGTGGGCGGTCGGTAATCAACTCGATATTGTTGATCCCCAGAACCCGCCGGTCGGGGCCGTGCACCACGCCATAGCGGGGGCCGTTGACATTGACCACCGGCGGTCCCTCGGAGCCGAGGGTTTTCCAGACCACGCCGCCCCAGCCTGCCTGAAAGGCCCGGCGGACATTGTATTCCTTGTCGGTCGGCGGGGCAGAGGCCAGCCAGAACGGGTTGGGAGATTTGATTCCGATGAAGTCACTGCGCAGATCGGCCATGTCTCAGCCTCCTTGTCAAAGCGCGAAATTGGGTCAGCCGGGGATCTCGGCGGGTCGGCCGGTCAGGCGGGCGTCGATATCCTCGGCAGCATCGCGGCCTTCGGCCACGGCGGTCACCGTCAGGTCATCACCGCCCAAGGCGCAGTCGCCCCCGGCCCAGACATCGGGCAGGCCCGTGCGGCCCGGACCGGTGACGGCGATCTTGCCGCCCTCCAGCGCCAGGCCGTCCGGGGGATCCTGCAACTGCTGGCCGATGGCGCGAAAGACCTGGTCGGCCTTCAGCCGGAACCGGTCGTCGGTTATGGTCAGGCCGTCCTGCGTATAACAGAACTCGATCTCGGCCACCGCGCCATTGCCGTGAATGGCGACCGGGGCGGCATTGCAGATGATTTTCACGCCGGATGAGGTGGCGTGATCCTGTTCGTGCCGGCTGGCGCCCATGCGCTCGGACCCGCGGCGGTAGACCATGGTGACATTCTCGGCCCCCAGCAATTTCGACTGCACGGCAGCATCTACGGCGGTCATGCCGCCGCCGATCACCACAACGTCGCGGCCGACGGGCAGGGCGGTCAGGTCGCTGGCCTGTCGTAGTTCGCGAATGAAGGAAATCGCGTCGGTGACATGCTCGCGATCCTCTCCCTCGGCGCGCAGCGCGTTCACTCCGCCAAGCCCCATGCCCAGGAACACCGCGTCATATTCCTGCCGCAGGCCGTCCAGCGTGATTTGCTGACCGAGGCTTTGCCCGTGGCGCAGCTCGATCCCGCCGATCCCCATCAGCCATTCGATCTCGGCCTGAGCGAAATCGTCCACGGCCTTGTAGCTGGCGATGCCATATTCGTTCAGCCCGCCCGGTTTCTCGCGCGCCTCGAAGATGATCACATCATGGCCCTTGGCGGCCAGCCTGTGCGCCGCTGCCAGGCCCGCCGGGCCTGCACCGACCACGGCGATGCGCTTGCCCGTGGGCTCGGCACGCCGGAAGGGATGGCCCTGCTGCGCCATCAGCCCGTCGGTCGCATAACGTTGCAGGGCGCCGATCTCGACCGGCTGACCCTCGGCATCCATGCGCACGCATTCGCCTTCGCACAGGTTCTCGGTCGGGCAGACACGGGCGCACATGCCGCCCAGGATATTCGCATGCAGGATCGTCATCGCCGCCGCATCCGGCGTGCCGGTCGCGATCTGGCGGATGAACAGGGGAATATCGATAGAGGTTGGACAAGCCGTGACGCAGGGCGCGTCATGGCAGAAATAGCAGCGGTCGGCGGCGACGCGCGCTTCGTGACCGTCCAGCGGAGGGGCGACATCGGCGAAATTCGCCGACAGTTCTTCCTTGCTGAGGCGTCCGGGCGCGACACCCGGCGACAGTCTGGCTTGGGACATTTTCGTCTCCTGGCTCACCTGTTGGATATGATCAGGCTGGCACAGGTCAGAAATTTTATCAAATGGTAAAATAAAATTTGCGCAGTTCATGCGGGAACCATCCGCTGGAATGCCTCGATCAGGGGCATCCTCCAAATGCTCCCAAAGGAATCCGGGAGAACAAAGCCCCAGTTGCGGTGATAGGTGGATGTTGTTGCGAGACGCGGATCAGGCCAGCAGCGTCTCGACCCATTCGGGCACGGTCCGGCTGGCTGGTCCAGGGATGCGTCGCGAGAAATCCCGGCTATTGGCGCTTTCCTCCAGGTTCAACTCGATGCATTCCACCCCGGATCGTGCGGAATGCTGCGCGAATCCCGCCGCTGGATAGACATTCCCCGATGTGCCGATGGCGGCGAACAATTCGGCCTCGTCCAATGCCTGCCAGATCCGCTCCATGTGATAGGGCACCTCACCGAACCAGACGATGTCGGGGCGCGTGGCGCAAGCACCGCAAGCGGGGCACCGATCCTCGGGGCGCATGAGTTTCGGCGCCTGCCAGCGCGCGTCGCATGATCCGCATAGCGCGCTGTTCAGCGCTCCATGCATGTGGATGACATCGGGGCTTCCGCCTCGCTCGTGCAGATCGTCCACATTCTGGGTGATCAGGGTCAGGTCATGCGCGCCGGCCAGTTTCGCCAATGCGCGATGGGCGGCATTCGGCTGCACTTCGGCAGCTTTCTGGCGGCGCATGTTGTAGAAGTCATGGACCAGCGCCGGATCGCGCTCGAGCGCTTCGGGCGTGGCGATATCCTCGATGCGATGGTTTTCCCATAACCCGTCCGAGGCACGAAAAGTCGCCAGTCCGCTTTCGGCCGAAATTCCGGCGCCGGTCAGGACCGTGATGCGCATCGCCTTACCGGCAATAGGCAGAGGCGGTATTTGCGAATTTCTTGTAGCGCGACCAGAAGGCGCTGTCGCGGCTGCTGTCGGATGTCCGGGCTTCCTGCGCCTTGTGCGGATCGCGGAAGAAGCGCGCGGCGCGGCGCTGGTCCGAGCGGGACAATGTCTGGTCCGCCACCTGCTGGATGCATCCGCAAAGCGGTGCATTGCCGCGTGCGCGGTCGGATCGGATGCAGGCGTTGTCGATGGGGCCGGCCATGGCAAGCGGTGTGGTCAACACAACGGCCGCGGCCGCAATGACGATGCGGTTGAACATGAACTGTCTCCTCGGTTCCTTACTGCCTCGGGCGGCCGGTTGGCCGGCTTGTTCTGCCCTTATAGACACAAGATATAGCAAAAACGTTACTTCGACTCAATCTGTAACGGCCCTTAGTAGATGGCACAGGGAAGATCAGTTTCGTCAACATCTTGTGGGCCGGGCGTCTGTAAAGGTTTCGCGAAGGGGCGATTCGGGTAAGCAGCGATTTGACAAGCGTGAGGCGGCGTGATCTCGATCATCCGAACGTGATCAAGGGGGACATGATGATAGAGGCGGTGGGGCTGGATGCCGACGATACCCTTTGGGAGAACGAGCGCTTCTTTCGGCTGACCGAGACCGGCTTTGCCGAATTGCTCGCCGATCACGGCGATCCGGAAGAGATCAGCCGCCGCCTCTACGATGTCGAAAAGCGGAACCTCTCGCGCTATGGCTTCGGGATCAAGGGCTTTACCCTGTCGATGGTTCAGACTGCCATCGAGCTGACCGATGGCCGGGTTCCGGGTTCGGTGATCCGGCAGATACTGGATCTGGGATACGAGATGCTGTCCCATCCGCTGCATCTTCTGGATGGCGTGCCCGAGGCGCTGGAGGCACTGGCCGGGCGGCGGTTGATCCTGATCACCAAGGGCGACCTGATGGACCAGGAGCGCAAGGTCGCGGCCTCGGGGCTGGTCGAGCGTTTCGAGGCAATCGAGATCGTGGCGGACAAGACCCCCGATGCCTATGCGCGGGTCCTGGCACGGCATGATATTGAACCGGGGCGTTTCCTGATGGCCGGGAATTCGGTCAAAAGCGATGTCCTGCCGGTTCTGGAACTGGGGGCGCGGGGGGTGCTGATCCCGCATGACCTGACCTGGCAGGTGGAGCGGGACGACGATCCCGACCATCCGCAGTTTCACAGGCTCGGGGCGATCTCGGAGCTGCCGGGGCTGATCGAGCGGATCGAGGCCAGGGAATGAGTGACAATCTTCGCGCGGCAGTGCTGATGACATTGTCGATGGCGCTGTTCTCGCTCGAGGATGCCTTCATCAAGCAGTTGACCGCGGGGATGCCGGTCTATCAATTGCTGGCGATGGTCGGGGCATTCGGCATGCTGATTTTCTGGCTGCGCATGACATGGCGCGGGCAACGGATGTGGTCGCGGGCATTGCTGCATCCGATGGTCGTCGCCCGCAATCTCGGCGAGGTCGGCGGAGCGTTCGGCTTTGTGACCGCGCTGGCGGTGGGCGAATTGGCGGCGGCCTCGGCAATCCTGCAGGTGCTGCCCCTGACGCTTGTGCTCGGAGCGGCGCTGTTCCTGGGGGAAAAGGTCGGCTGGCGACGCTGGAGCTCGGTCCTGCTTGGGTTCGTCGGCGTGTTGCTGATCCTGCGCCCGGGAACAGAAGCGTTCCAGCCTGCGGGCCTCTGGGCGCTTTTGGGCGTCGCGGCCCTGACCATGCGCGACCTGGCGACGCGCCGGATCCCGGCGGACATACCCTCGGATCAGCTGTCGGGGGCGGCTTACGGGGCGATGGTTCCGGCCGGGTTGCTGATGGGGCTGGTCGCTGCCGGGGCGCCTGTCGTGCCGAGTGTTCAGGACTGGGCGCTATTGTCGGGAACAATGGTCTTCGGTGTCACGGCCTATTCCGCGCTGGTGACGGCGTCCCGCCTTGGCGAAGCCTCGGCAGTGGCGCCGTTCCGCTATACGCGACTTGGCTTTGCGCTGATCGTCGCGGTCGTGGTGTTCGCAGAGCGTCCGGACGCGCCGACGCTGGCGGGCGCGGCGCTGATCGCGGTCTCGGGCGGGTATGCCATGTGGCGAGAGGCGCGGCTGCGTGGACAAAAGCGCCGCCCGCCGGACGGCCTGATCCGGCGCGGCGAGAGGTAAGAGTGGCCCTGCCTTGGAAGTAACCTTGGCGATGGACGCAAATCCCTCTTTTCGCGGCCTGCGCGGCCTTGTATAGCCTCGCCATGACCGAGCTGTCCCATATACGCAATTTCTCGATCGTGGCCCATATCGACCACGGTAAATCCACCTTGGCCGACCGGCTGATCCAGCTGACGGGCACTGTCGCCGAGCGCGACATGAAGGCCCAGATCCTGGATGCCATGGATATCGAGCGCGAGCGCGGTATCACCATCAAGGCCAATACCGTGCGGATCAGCTATCCGGCGCAGGATGGGCATACCTATATCCTGAACCTGATCGATACCCCGGGCCATGTCGATTTCGCCTATGAGGTCAGCCGCTCCATGCGCGCGGTCGAGGGCTCGCTGCTGGTCGTGGACGCCACGCAGGGGGTCGAGGCGCAGACATTGGCCAATGTCTACCAGGCCATCGACGCCGATCACGAGATCGTCCCGGTGCTGAACAAGGTCGATCTTCCCGCGGCGGAACCTGACCGGGTGAAGGAGCAGATCGAGGATGTGATCGGCATCGACGCGTCCCAAGCCATTCCGATCAGCGCCAAGACCGGCCTTGGCATCCCCGATGTGCTGGAGGCCATCGTGCAACGCCTGCCCGCACCCAAGGGAGAGCGTGACGCGCCCCTCAAGGCGATGCTGGTCGATAGCTGGTACGATCCCTATCTGGGCGTGGTCGTGATGATCCGCGTCATGGATGGTGTGATCCGCAAGGGCGACCAGGTCAAGATGATGCAGACCGGCGCGACCTATCGTCTGGACAAGCTGGCCGTGCTGACCCCGGCCATGCGCGATATCGCGGAACTTGGACCGGGCGAGATCGGCGTTTTCACCGCCTCGATCAAGCAGGTTCGCGACACCCGCGTGGGCGATACCATCACGCACGAGAAAAAGCCCACGACCAAGGCGCTTCCGGGCTTCAAACCCGCGCAGCCGGTGGTGTTCTGTGGCCTTTTCCCGGTCGATGCGAATGATTTCGACACCCTGCGCGACGCCATCGAGAAACTGGCCCTCAACGATGCCAGCTTCAGCTATGAAATGGAAACTTCTGCGGCGCTCGGGTTCGGCTTCCGCTGCGGTTTCCTTGGCCTTTTGCATCTGGAAGTGATCCGCGACCGGCTGGAGCGTGAATATGACCTTGATCTGATCACGACTGCGCCTTCAGTGGTCTTTAGGCTGCATATGCGCGATGGCGAGATGCGCGAGCTGCACAATCCGGCTGACATGCCCGACCTGACGCTTGTGGATCACATCGAAGAGCCGCGCATCAAGGCGACGATCATGGTGCCCGACGAATATCTGGGCGATGTGCTGAAGCTGTGCCAGGATCGGCGCGGCATCCAGCTGGACCTGACCTATGCGGGCAGCCGTGGGATGGTTGTCTATGACCTGCCGCTGGCCGAAGTGGTCTTCGACTTCTATGATCGGCTGAAATCGGTGACCAAGGGTTACGCCTCCTTCGACTACCAGATCAGCGAATATCGCGAAGACAACCTGGTCAAGATGTCGATCCTTGTGAATGATGAGCCGGTCGATGCGCTGGCGATGATGGTGCATCGCGACCGGGCCGAGGGCCGGGGGCGCATCATGGTCGAGAAGCTGAAAGAGCTGATCCCGCGCCACATGTTCAAGATCCCGATCCAGGCGGCGATCGGTTCCCGGGTCGTCGCGCGCGAGACATTGTCGGCGATGCGCAAGGACGTGACTGCGAAATGCTATGGCGGCGATGCGACGCGAAAGAAGAAGCTGCTGGAAAAGCAGAAGGCCGGCAAGAAGAAGATGCGCCAGTTCGGCAAGGTCGAGATTCCGCAGACGGCGTTTATCCAGGCGCTGAAGATGGACAACTGAAAAGAAAAACCGCTTGGTCCGGATGGACCGGCAGATGGAAAAAGGGCGAGGCAGTCATGCCTCGCCCTTTCTGATTCATCCGGTTCTTCGTTGGTCTCAGGGACCGACCACTTGGCAGTCCTGTTGCTTTGCCTGCAGCCGTTCACAGGTGAGCTGCGCATTCGCCTTGGTCAGGTTCGCAAGGCTCGGCTGAAAGCCGCGCAAGGTATCGGCGACGTGCCGATTGGCGTTTTCCAGTATGTCCCCGCCTTGCAGTGCGGTTTGCATCAGCAGTTCGTCAGCCTCGGCCTTCGAACGATAGAGGCCGAGCACCACCCCCCAATGACGTCCGCTGTTTTCGGCACGTGACACGATTTCAAGGGCAGCGGGATTCGCGACGTCGCCTTCGCCCATTGCGGCGAGAATGACCGTGTCGGAACGCGGTTCGGGCGGTGTCGAGGCAACAAGTGCCAGCGATCCCGAGCCTGCCTGCGGGGAAGGCTTTGCCTCTGCCACGACCGCGGCCGTGCTTGCATTGCCCTGGTCGCTGCTGCTCCCGCGTGAGCGGGGTGCCGGAACCGGGCGAGACGAATTCGCCAGGACCGGAGTCGCAAGGCTGGCCGATGACGTGTCGCCGACCTCATCCGAGGCTACCGCCATCTGGACCGCCTTGGCCACGGCATCCGCGTTTGCACTTGGGCGCAGGCGGGGCCTCGCGCTGACATTCAAGGCGAGACGGCCGGAGGATTGTGGCTGAGCCGCCGGAGTGGGCGGGGTAGGGGTCGCGGCACTGGTCCGCTCGGGCGGGGCCGAGGCCTTGAGCGTCAACTGCTGCGGTTGCGGTTGCGTTGCGGCGGGCGTCGGCGCCACCCGGGCCCGGCGCACGATGCGTTGTTTCAGTGTGGGAGGCGGGCCCGGCCGCACCTCACGTACGCGGCTTGGCACGCGGGTGAAGCTTGAATCGAGAAGCTGCGCCATGACTTGGTTGCGCTGTGCGGTCGATGTGCCGCCGAAGACGGTCGCGATCAGGCGCTTGTTTCCACGCTTGGCCGAAGCCGTCAGGTTGAAGCCCGCAGCCCTGGTATAGCCGGTCTTGATACCGTCGGCGCCGGAATAGCTGTCGAGAAAACGCTTGTTCGTATGCGAGACCTTGGCAATTCCCGCATCCGCCGAGCGGCGCGAAAACAGGTTATAGTATTGCGGGAAATCGTAAAACACCCGCCGCCCGAGGATCGACATGTCATGGGCGGTGGAATAATGCCCGTCCTGCGTCAGGCCGTTGGCATTGCGGAACTGCGTATTCCTCATCCCCAGGGCATGGGCCATCTGTGTCATCTGCCGGGCGAAGGCCTCTTCCGATCCGGCGAGCCCCTCACCGATGGCGGTGGCGGCATCGTTGGCGGATTTGATCGCCGCGGCGCGGATCAGGTAGCGCAGCTCGATCTTTTGTCCGGCCTTCAGTCCCAGTTTCGAGGGCGGCTCGGCAGCGGCATTGGACGAGATCGGGAACTTGGTATCCAATCGGACCTGCCCCCGTTCAACGGCCATGAATGCCAGATAGAGGGTCATCATCTTGGTCAGGGACGCAGGATGAAGCTTGGTGTCTGCATTCTGCGTGTAGATGGGCTTTCCTGTGCGCGCGTCCATGACATAGGCCGCGAAAGGCGCAGCCGACAAGGTCGCGGGCACCATTACGGCCAGCAGGGTCAGAGCCCACAGCCGGGCTGTCAGGGGTAATAGGGTCACTGTCGCGGTCTCTTCTGCCTCATGCGGCGCGTCGTTTATCGCACGCCTATTGTTAATTTTTTGACTATAGCATGATTGGATAATTCAGAAAACAGTGCATTTTACATATTTTATTGCGCGTAACGGTTGATCGCGTATCTCCCGCCGGGTGTCGTTTGTCGCGTTGCGTCGCTGCGCAAACGGGGGGCTTTCATCCCGGCATAATTTGACTATATTTTGGCCAAGGAACGCAGGGCGCCGCAATGATTGCAACACGCCCCTCAATCCGCGAAAGGCCAGAGCTCAACCGCGATGACGCATTGGATGACCGACCCGAACGACCCGGACGAAAAATCCGATCTGGTGGTGAAGCCGCGCGTGAAATCGCAGCGGCCACCGATGTACAAGGTGTTGATGCTGAATGACGACTTCACCCCGATGGAATTCGTCGTTCATGTTCTGGAGCGCCTGTTCAGCATGACCCATGCGCAAGCGATCGAGATCATGTTGACCGTTCATCGCAAAGGGGTCGCCGTGGTCGGTGTCTTTTCGCATGAGGTTGCCGAAACCAAAGTGGCGCAGGTGATGGAACTGGCACGACGTCAGCAGCATCCCCTGCAATGTACCATGGAAAAAGAGTAGACCTTGACAGGATCAAGATTGCAACTGGCCTTCCCGGATGGCCATCCCGGGGGCGATGTGTTGGTTTTTGGCGCAGGCGGTAGCGATGACTTGTCGCCGCTCGACCCGGCACGAACCAGGATCGTGCAGGGAAACTTCCCCGATCACCGGATGCTGGCTTCGCGCGGGTT
Source organism: Paracoccus saliphilus (assembly GCF_028553805.1). NCBI lineage: Bacteria > Pseudomonadati > Pseudomonadota > Alphaproteobacteria > Rhodobacterales > Paracoccaceae > Paracoccus > Paracoccus saliphilus. The sequence goes on from NZ_CP067140.1 coordinate 1,620,354, forward strand.
CAGCGTGGAGCCGCAAGTAGACGGGCGGTTCGAGACCGCGATCGTGATCTTGCCGCGCGCCAAATCCGAGGCCCGCGCCCGTATCGCTGCCGCCGTGGAACGGTTGTTGTCCGGCGGAGTCCTGTGGATCGATGGCCGAAAGACCGATGGCGTCGATTCAATCCTGAAGGAATTGCGAAGCCTGTGTGGCGTGGACGAGGTTCACAGCAAGGCGCATGGCAAGATTTTTCGCGTCATGCTGACCGAAAATGACCGGCTGCCAGAGGATTGGGCCGCACGCCCGGTCGAGGTCGCTCCGGGCTTCGTGACCCGTCCGGGCGTATTCTCGGCGGACGGGATCGATCCGGGCTCGGCCCTGCTGGCCCGGCGTCTGCCCGAGCGCCTTCCGACCCGGCTGGTCGATCTGGGCGCGGGATGGGGCTGGCTGGCGGCGCAGGCGCTTGCACATCCGGGCGTCGAGGTGGTTCACTTGGTCGAGGCCGATCATGCCGCGTTGCAATCGGCCCGCGACAATATCCCTGATCCGCGGGCGCAGTTCCATTGGGCCGATGCGCGGGATTTTCACCTGCCCGATCCGGTCAATGGCGTGATCATGAACCCGCCTTTTCACAATGGCCGGGATGCCGACCCCAAGCTGGGCGCGGCCTTCATCGCGACGGCGGCAGGGCTTTTGACTGGCGCGGGAAAACTGTGGCTGGTGGCCAATCGCCATCTGCCCTATGAAACCGTGCTGCGCGAGCATTTCGCGCAAGTGACGGAAATCGGCGGGGACAATCGTTTCAAGCTGTTCGAAGCCAGCGGCGCAGGCCGTGGCGGGAAACGTCAAAGGGGACGTAGATGAGCCTTTCCATTCAGGGCAAGACAGCCATCGTGACCGGCGCGGGGCGGGGCATCGGCCTGGCCATCGCCAAGCATTTCGTCGAGCGCGGGGCAAATGTCATGTTCGCCGATTGCGACGAGGCGCCGCTCGAAACGCAGATGTCGGATTACGATACCGAGAGTGGTCCGGTCCGCTATTTCGCAGGCGACCTGTCCGAACGTCTGGCGATGGCGAACCTGTTATCGGCAACGCTCGATGCCTTCGACCGCGTCGATATTCTCGTGAATGCACATCGTTTCGTGAAGGGCTCGGACCCGCTGGATACCGATCCCGGCGTGCTCGAAGAGATGCTGAGGCAGAACATGATCTCGGTGCTGCGCCTGTCACAGATGGTCGCCAAGCGGATGATCAAGCAAGCCGCAAGCGAGGAAGAGGTGTCGCAGGCCGGATCGATCGTCAATATCTCGACCTTGGCGGCAACCCGGCCGGTTCCGGCGATGCTCGGCTATTCCATCGCCTGCGCGGCACAGGAACAGGCGACGCGGGGGCTGGCACTGACATTGGCGCCGCATCGTATCCGCGTGAACGGAGTCAGCTTCAGCAGCGTCATGTCGCATGAGCTGAAATGTGCGCTGAAGGAAGACGGCGAGTTGCGCGGCCAGATCATCGCCGGCACGCCACTGGGCCGGATCGCCGGCGCCGAAGAGGTCGCGGACACGGCCTTGTACCTGGTCAGCGAAGGATCGCGTTTCGTGACCGGCCAGATCATTACCGTCGATGGTGGACGTTGTCTGGCCGATCCGGTGACAGCGCAGGTGCTGTAGGTCGAGAGCCGGGCGTTCAGCCCGGCTGTCTGGCGGGCAGGCCAAGGCCGCCAAAGCGTATGTCGCTGAGCGACGACGGAATCACCCGGGTGTATTTCGTGCCTTCGATCGCCGCGCCTGCCATCAGACCCGCTTGCCCGAAAATCAGTGCGACAACTGGATGCTGTGCGGTGACCGAGTCAGCACCCACTGACATGCCACCTTTTGGAATGGCGTAATAGGCATCGGCCCCGGCCACCCAACCGGGGGCGGCGCGGAATGCGGCCAGGGCGGCATCGGATTGGAAAATCAGCACATGCGCAAATTGCTGTGCTCCCAGTTGAAAGCCGACACTGGCCTGTGTGGCGGAATAGTAGTCCACCGTCGCTCCGCCGATCCGAAGCGCGCCTTGGCCATAGGCTCCACCAAAGCCAATCGCCGCCTCGGTCATCAGCGGCATGTAGAGCACACCCTTGGCGTTCTGCACCATGGATTGTGCACTGGGGTAGGTCTGGATCAGGTATTGATGTGTCTGGTCCACGCGGGCGTCCAGCCGGGATGCCGCATTCGTTCCCACCGCGTTGCTACACCCGGTCAGTGCCAATGCTGCCCCACCCGCGGCCAGCATTTTGCGCCGGGTCATCTTTTCGAAACTGCTCATGTCTTCGCCTCGCTTGTGCCGTCGGGCTCCTTGGTGGCCCGTTGGCGTCAGGATACGCGAGACGAGGCTATCATGCCAGCATTTCGGCAATGGCGGGCGCGAAATAGCTGAGAACTCCGTCGCATCCGGCCCGGCGGAAGGCGAGCAGGCTTTCCAGCATCGCGTCGCGCGACAACCATCCGTTGCGGATCGCGCCTTCCAGCATCGCGTATTCGCCGCTGACCTGATAGGCGAATGTCGGTGCGGCGAAGCGATCCTTCACCTCGCGGCATATATCCAGGTAGGGCATGCCGGGCTTGACCATCACCATGTCGGCCCCCTCGGTCAGATCGCGGGCCACGCAGCGCAGCGCCTCCTGGCGGTTGCCGGGATTGATCTGGTAGGTCTTCTTGTCGCCGACCAGCCGCCCCGAGGCGCCGACCGCGTCACGGAATGGCCCATAGAAGGCGCTGGCGAATTTCGCCGCATAGGACAGGATCGCGACGTCTTTGTGGCCTTCGAGTTCCAGCGCGGCCCGCAATGCGCCGATCCGCCCGTCCATCATGTCCGATGGCCCGAGGATATCCGCACCGGCGTCAGCCTGCGCGAGCGCCATCTTGACCAGTGCCTCGACGGTCTCGTCATTGACGATTTCGCCATCGACCACGAAACCGTCATGACCGTTGATGTTATAGGGATCGAGCGCGATATCGGTCATCACCGCCAGTTCCGGCACTGTCTCCTTGATGGCGCGGATCGCCCGGTTGCCGATATTGTCCGGATCCCATGCACGTTGGCAGCTTTCCGTCTTAAGCTCCTGATCCGAATGCGGAAAGATGCATATTGCCGGAATGTTCAGCCTGGCGGCCTTTTCTGCCGCCCGCTTTGCCCCATCCAGGGTCAGCCGCTCGACACCCGGCATCGAGGGGATCTCGCCCTCGGCGCCCGCGACCTCGGTCACGAAGATCGGCCAGATCAGGTTGGCGGCGCTCAGATCGGTTTCCGAGATCATGGCGCGCAGATTGGCCGTGCGGCGCATCCGGCGCAGCCGCGTGGAGGGGAAGGGGGCAATGATCGGGTTGGCCATGGCGGTATCCTCATCAGGGTCGAGGCAAAAGGGCCGCCGGACCGGCTTTCCCTTCGCCTGCAGCCGTTCTAAGGTCGCGCGCGACCAAGGACAAGGAACCAGCCGCGTGCCGCAAATCGACGGGATCATCAGCTTTCTGGACAGCCGCTCTTTCGGGACGATCTGGTATTGGCTGGTCGTGATCGGCATGTGGTCGGTCAGCGGCCGCAATATCATCGGCGTGCCGGTCGAGATTCTCATTCGTGCCCATCGTGCGATGTCACGCGATGAAATGGACGGGCCCGCCGTGATCTCGCTGCTGGACTGGCTGTCGCTGACCCTGCCGCGCTGGCAATTGAGCCGCCGCGAAGGATCGATCTTTCTGGGGGTGACGGTTTTCCTGATGACGTCGCTGGCGGGGCTGGGCTTTGGCCATGATCTTGAAATGGCGCAGGCTCTGACATTGTTGTTGCTGCCTTTCCTGATTCTGTTCTGGATGCGGGTCCGGCTGGCCTATCGGCTTACCCCCCTGCTACAGAACCAAGAGGCAGATCGGCAGTTGGAGCCCATCGCCAAGGAAGCCATTCGGCGCATGATCTGGCATCGCAGGCTGGTGACTGTCCTGTCGATCCTCGCCGTGGCAATAACAGCGATGTGGGGCGTTCTGTGGTCACTGATGCACCCGAACGGGATGTGACCTTGACACCGCTGCCCCGCACTTTACCTGACGCCCCATGTCCAACCAGTTGATCCTCTCTGGCGCGCCTGAAGGCTATGACGCCGCCCTGATCGCCCGCGAAGCGGCGCGATCCGAGAATGGCGGTGCGCCGGTCATCCATATCGCCCGCGATGACCGCCGCATGGCGGCGATGCGGGAGGCCCTGGGATTCCTGGCGCCGGGGCTGGCGATCCTGGATTTCCCGGCATGGGATACCACGCCCTATGACCGGGTCTCGCCCGCACCCGCAATACAGGCGGCGCGCATGGCAACGCTGGCCGGTCTCGCGCAGGGGGCGGTCAGGGGGCCATTCGTCCTGCTGACCACTTTGAACGCGGTGCTGCAACGGGTCCCGGCGCGTGAGCTGGTCGGCGGGGCCAGTTTCGCCGCCCGTGTCGGTGATCGCATCGACGAGGCGGGGCTGCGCGATTTCCTGATCCGGATGGGCTTCGTGCAATCTCCGACCGTGACCGAGCCCGGCGATTACGCCATCCGTGGCGGGATCATCGATATCTACCCGCCGGGCGAATCCGGGCCGATCCGGCTGGACCTGTTCGGCGACGTTCTGGACGGTGCGCGCCGTTTCGATCCGGTCAGCCAGCGGACGACCGAAAAGCTGTCGCGCGTCGAGATCGCGCCGATGTCCGAAGTCATCCTCGATGAGCCCGCGATCACCCGGTTCCGCCAGAACTACCGCGCCGAATACGGGGGCGGCAGCAACGATCCGCTCTATGAAGGGGTCAGTGCCGGTCGCAAGATGTCGGGGGTGGAGCATTGGCTGCCATGGTTCCATGACCGGATGGAGAGTCTTTTCGACTACCTTCCCGGCGCCTCGGTGGTGATGGACGATCATGTCGGGCAGGTCATCGATGCCCGGCGCGAGATGATCCGCGAACAGTTTCAGGCCCGCCGCGAAGCGATGGCGATGAAGGGGCGCAGCGATACCGTCTACAAGCCGGTGCCGCCCGACGAGATGTTCCCGACCGAAGAGGAATGGGGCAATTGGCTCGACCCGCATCGGGTGCTGCGCCTGTCTGTGCTGCCCCAGCCTCCGGGGCCGGGCGTGCTGGATGCGGGCGGACGGCCGGGGCGCAATTTCGCGCCCGAGCGGCAGTCGGAAAATCTGAATTTGTTCAATGCGCTATCTGATCATATTCAGGGATTGTGCAAGGATGGCCGCGTCATCATCGCCAGCTTTTCCGATGGTGCCCGCGACCGTTTGGCCGGGCTGATCTCGGATGAAGGCGTCACCGGTGCGCAACAGATCGGCGATATTCGCGACCTGCCCGACAGGCCCGGAGCCCTAGGCCTGGCCGTCTGGCCGCTGGAAGAGGGGTTCACGGCGGATGGACGGGCGCTTGGCCGACTGACGGTGATCTCGGAGCAGGACGTGTTGGGCGACCGCCTGATCCGTGGCGCGAAGAAACGCCGCCGGGCCGAGAATTTCCTGCAGGACACACAAGCCCTTACCCCCGGCGATCTGGTCGTGCATGTCGAGCATGGTATCGGGCGCTATACCGGGCTGGAAACGATCACGGCCGCCGGCGTGCCGCATGATTGCGTGGCGCTGGAATACGCGGGCGGCGACCGACTGTTTCTACCGGTCGAGAATATCGAACTGCTCAGCCGCTACGGCCATGAAGAGGGAATGCTGGACCGGCTCGGCGGCGGTGCGTGGCAGGCCCGCAAGGCGCGGCTGAAGGAACGTATCAAGCTGATCGCCGACAAGCTGATGCGAGTCGCCGCCGAACGCCTGCTGCGTCCCGCCCCGGTTCTGGAACCAGAGGATCACGACTGGCAGGCTTTCTCCGCGCGGTTTCCCTATAGCGAAACCGACGATCAGGCGGCGGCGATCGAGGATGTTTTGTCCGATCTGTCGGCGGGCCGTCCGATGGACCGGCTGGTCGTCGGCGATGTCGGTTTCGGCAAGACCGAGGTAGCGATGCGCGCAGCCTTTGTCGCCGCCTCTCAGGGATTGCAGGTGGCCGTCATCGCGCCGACCACCTTGCTTGCCCGCCAGCATTTCAACACCTTCGCCGAGCGTTTCCGCGGCACCGCGATCAGCGTCCGTCCCCTGTCGCGCTTCGTCGGCACCAAGGATGCTGCCAAGACGCGTGAGGGGTTGGCCGACGGCTCGGTGGATATCGTCGTCGGAACCCATGCCGTGCTGGCCAAGCAGGTGCGCTTCAAGCGCCTTGGCCTGCTGGTCATCGACGAAGAGCAGCATTTCGGTGTCACCCACAAGGAACGGCTTAAGGAGTTGCGCAGCGATATCCATGTGCTGACGCTGACCGCGACGCCGATCCCGCGCACGCTGCAACTGTCTTTGACCGGGGTGCGCGACCTGTCGATCATCGGCACGCCACCCGTGGACCGCCTGTCCATCCGCACCTATGCCAGCGAATTCGACAGCGTGACCATCCGCGAGGCGCTACTGCGTGAAAAATACCGTGGCGGACAAAGCTTCTTCGTTGTCCCGCGCCTGTCGGACCTGCCCGATGTCGAGCATTGGCTGACCGAGAACGTCCCCGAGATCACCTTTATCGTCGCGCATGGCCAATTGGCGGCGGGCGATCTGGATCAGCGGATGAACGCCTTTTACGACGGCAGCCATGACGTGCTGCTGGCGACCTCGATCGTCGAAAGCGGTCTCGATATTCCGACGGCGAACACGATGGTTGTCTGGCGCTCGGACATGTTCGGGCTGGCGCAGCTTTACCAGATCCGGGGCCGGGTGGGGCGCTCGAAGACCCGCGCCTATTGTTACCTGACCACCAAACCGCGCAGCCCCCTGACCCCGCAGGCGATCCGGCGGCTGAAATTCCTTGGCGCCATCGACAGCCTCGGGGCTGGTTTCAACCTCGCCTCGCAGGATTTGGACCTGCGCGGGGCCGGCAACCTGCTGGGGGAAGAGCAATCCGGCCATATCAAGGAGGTCGGCTTCGAACTTTACCAGGCGATGCTCGAGGAAACCATCGCCAAGCTGAAATCGGGCGAGATCGAGGGCACGCCAGAAGACGAATGGGCGCCACAGTTGAATCTCGGCGTGCCGGTGACGATCCCCGAACATTACATCCCCGATCTCGATGTGCGGCTTGGCCTGTATCGCCGCCTTGCCGAGCTGACTACCAAGGTCGAACTCGAAGGCTTTGCCGCCGAGCTGATCGACCGTTTCGGTACGCTGCCGCGAGAGGTGAATACCCTGTTGCTGGTGATCCGCATCAAGGCGATGGCAAAGCGCGCCCAGATCGCCAAGCTGGATGCCGGGCCGAAAGGCGCGACAGTGCAATTCCATAACGACAAGTTCCCCAACCCGGCGGGGCTGGTGGAATTCCTGACCGATCAGCGTGGGCAGGCCAAGGTCACGGATAACAAGATCATCATTCGCCGCGACTGGAAGACGGATGCCGATCGCATCAAGGGCGCCTTTGCCGTTGCCCGTGACCTGGCCGCAAAGGCAAAGGTGGCGAAGTGAGCGGGCAGGTCCGTTTCGATCACGGCCCGCTGCCGGGGGGCACGCTGTTCACCGCCCCGCAAACGGTGATCCGCGCCGATACGCCGGCCGGGATCATTCCGGCACTGGCGGCGATGGAGGCAGCGCGGGCGCGGGGATGCTGGCTGGCGGGATACCTGTCCTACGAGCTGGGCTATGCGCTGACACCCCGGCTTGCACCGCTGATGCCGTCGGACCGCGATGTGCCGCTGATCCTGATGGGGGTGTTCGACAAACCCCGCCCCGCTCCCGCACTTCCCGATTCCGCCGGGATAGGTCTTGGCGCGCCGCGCCCGCTCTGGTCCCGCGACCGCTATGACCGGGCGATTGCCGAGGTGCATCGCTATATCGAGGCGGGCGACACTTACCAGATCAACCTGACCTTCCCGATGGAGGCCGAGGCAGAGGGCGATCCGCTGGCCATCTATGCCGCCTTGGCGGCACGCCAGCCGGTGGGAGAGGGGGCTTTCGTCGATCTGGGCGGTCCGGTCGTTCTGTCGCGCAGCCCCGAGCTGTTCTTCGCCACCGATCACGCGGGCCGGATCGAGACCCGGCCGATGAAAGGCACCGCCCCGCGCGGTGCGACCCCGGCCGAGGATCAGGCAGCGGCCGAGACGCTGGCGGCTTCGGAAAAGGACCGGGCCGAGAACCTGATGATCGTCGATCTGCTGCGAAACGATATCAGCCGGGTTTGCCTGCCCGGTTCCGTCCGCGTGCCGAAACTGTTCGAGATCGAGCCCTATACGACGGTTCACCAGATGACCTCGACCGTCACCGGGCAGTTGACCGATGATGCCGGGCTGAGCGATGTCCTGCGGGCGTTGTTTCCCTGCGGCTCGATCACCGGCGCCCCGAAAATCCGCGCGATGGAGATCATCGCCGAACTGGAACAGGCGTCTCGCGGGGTCTATTGCGGGGCCATTGGCTGGGCCGATCCGGCGGGACCGATGCGCTTCAATGTCGCGATCCGGACGCCGGTCATGGATGGTGAAGGGCGTCTGCGGCTGAATGTCGGCGGCGGCATCACCCATGACAGCCGCGCCGGATCGGAATGGGAGGAGGCGATATGCAAATCCGCATTTCTGGGCCTGTCCCCGCAGGGCTGAAAGTGATCGAGACCATGCGGGCCGGGCCGGATGGCCGGATTCGCCATTGGCCGCTGCACCTGGAACGGCTGCGCAGGGATTGCGCCGCGGTGGGCTTTCCGTTGGATGAAAATGCGGTCATGGCATCCCTTGCCACCCTGCCGACGCAGCAGACTCTGCGGGTGCGCCTCACCGTCGATGCCGATGGGAAAGTCACGGCGGAACATCAGACGCTACCTCCGAATCCCGATTATTGGGATGTCGCGATCTCAAAGGTGCGGCTGGAGCGTGACGATCCGTGGCTGCGGGTCAAGACCTCGCGTCGTCCGGCTTATGATGCTGCCCGCGCGAATATGCCCGCAGATTGCCACGAGGCCATCCTGCTGAACGAACAGGGCGAAATCTGCGAGGGCACGATCACCAATATCTTCCTGCGCAGGGCAGGGCGGTTGCTGACCCCCGCCGCATCTTGCGGGCTGTTGCCCGGCGTGCTGCGGCAATCGCTCCTGAATACTGACGAGGCAGAAGAGGCGGTTCTGTATCCGGAGGATCTGACGCGGGGCGAATTGTTCTGCGGCAATTCCCTGCGCGGCTTGATCCGGGCACGGCTGCGAAACGGATAAACCCATAAAAATAACCCGCCTTGCGCGACGCAAGGCGGGTCATCGTTCAATCGCCCTTTCGGGAGTTGGTTGTCACTCTGCCGTCAGCAACGGCGTTTTCGACTTCCCGATACGCGGGGCGTCGGGGCCGGTGATGTCAAAGGCCGGTTTGTCGTCCTCGATCTTCACCCGGACCACGCCGCCTTTCTGCAGCCCTCCAAACAGAAGCTCTTCGGCCAGGGGCTTCTTGATATGCTCCTGGATGATCCGGCCCAGGGGGCGCGCACCCATCGTATCGTCGTAACCCTTTTCGGCCAGCCAGTCGGCAGCTTCCGGGGTCAGTTCGATATGGACATTGCGGTCCATCAACTGCGCCTCGAGTTGCAGCACGAATTTCTCGACCACATGGACCACGACCTCGCGCGACAGCGGCGCAAAGCTGATGATCGCGTCCAGGCGATTGCGGAACTCGGGCGTGAAGGTTCGTTCGATCGCGGCAGTATCCTCGCCCTCGCGCCGTTCGCGGCCGAAACCGATGGCGGCCTTGGCCTGGTCGGCAGCCCCGGCATTCGAGGTCATGATCAGGATCACGTTGCGGAAATCCACCTGCCGACCGTTATGGTCGGTCAGCTTGCCGTGATCCATGACCTGCAACAGGATGTTGTAGACATCCGGATGCGCCTTCTCGATCTCGTCCAGCAGCAGCACGCAATGCGGATGCTGGTCCACGCCATCGGTCAACAGCCCGCCCTGGTCGAAACCGACATAGCCCGGAGGCGCGCCAATGAGGCGGCTGACGGCATGTTTCTCCATGTATTCCGACATGTCGAAACGCTGCAGTTCCACCCCGAGAGTCGAAGCCAGTTGCTTGGCGACCTCGGTTTTGCCGACGCCCGTGGGCCCGGCGAACAGGTAGTTGCCGATGGGCTTTTCGGGTTCGCGCAACCCGGCCCGCGCCAGCTTGATCGCCGATGACAGCGCCTCGATCGCGGAATCCTGGCCGAAGACGACACGCTTCAGCGAGCCGTTCAGGTCGCGCAGTACCTCGGCATCGTCCTTGCTGACATTCTTGGGCGGAATGCGGGCGATCTTGGCCACCACCGCCTCGATCTCCTTGGGCGAGATGGTCTTGCGACGCTTGCTCTCTGCAACCAGGTGCTGCGCCGCCCCGGCCTCGTCTATCACGTCGATGGCGCTGTCGGGCAGCTTGCGGTCGTTGATATAGCGCGAGGCCAGTTCGACCGCCGATTTGATCGCGTCATTGGTATAGCGCAGCTCGTGATGCTTTTCGAAATGCGGCTTCAATCCCATCAGGATCTTGACCGAATCGGGCACCGAGGGCTCGTTCACGTCGATCTTCTGGAACCGGCGGCTGAGCGCACGGTCCTTTTCGAAATGCTGGCGGAATTCCTTGTAGGTGGTCGAGCCCATGCAGCGCATATTGCCGCCCGCCAAGGCAGGTTTCAGCAGGTTCGATGCATCCATCGCCCCGCCCGAGGTCGCACCCGCGCCGATGACCGTGTGGATCTCGTCGATGAACAGGATCGCGTCTTCATGGCCCTCAAGCTCCTTGACGACGGCTTTCAGACGTTCCTCGAAATCGCCGCGATAGCGGGTGCCGGCCAGCAACGCGCCCATGTCGAGCGAAAAGATCGTGGCGCCCGACAGCACGTCCGGTGTCTGTCCTTCGACGATCTTCTTGGCCAGCCCCTCGGCGATGGCGGTCTTGCCCACGCCCGGATCGCCCACCAGCAGCGGGTTGTTCTTGCGGCGGCGGCAAAGCACCTGGATACAGCGTTCGACCTCGTTCTCGCGGCCGATCAGCGGATCGACATCGCCCTTTTCCGACTTGGCGTTCAGGTCGACGCAATATTTCGCGAGTGCGGTTTCTTCCTTGGCCTCCTGCACGGGCTCTGCCTGCTTGGCCTCTTCGGGTTCGTCCGAACCCACCACCTTGCGCGGCTCGCTGAAGGTCGGGTTCTTGGCCACGCCATGGGCTATGTAATTCACCGCGTCATAGCGGGTCATGTCCATCTCTTGCAGGAAGAAGGCCGCATTCGATTCCCGCTCGGCGAAAATCGCGACCAGCACATTCGCGCCGGTCACCTCTTGCCGGCCCGAACTTTGGACATGGATCGCGGCACGTTGGATCACCCGCTGGAAGGCCGCGGTCGGCACGGCCTCGGACCCTTCGACATCGGTGATCAGCGTGGACAGGTCATCCTCGATGAAATCGATCAGCAGCTTGCGCAATTCGTCCAGATCGACATTGCAGGCGCGCATCACCTTGACGGCGTCCGGCTCCTCGGTCAGCGCCAGAAGCAGATGTTCCAGCGTGGCCAGTTCGTGTCGATGCTCGTTCGCCAGCGCAAGCGCCTGGTGAATGGCCTGTTCCAGGGAAGTCGAGAAACTTGGCACGGTCGTCTCCTGTCAGTCGGCTGGCGGTATGGGCGATGTGCCCACCGGCCCAGACTGTCATGGTAGTTTTAAGATTTGGTGGAATCGGCCCGGCTTCAAGCAGTTTTTTAAATTTGTCCGGGTTTTTTGCCACGGCTGAGGCAAATGTGATGTCACCATGGGCGGTTTTCAAGGTCCCCTGGCAGGCATGTGGATTCGGGTTGTTACCTTGAAAAGATATCAGAAACTGTCCTTCATGCTGCGCAACCGTGCGAAAACCTCGACATCAGATGCATTTTCCATGTTCAGGAACTTACGGAGCTCCTTGACACGCAGAAAGGGATTCGTCGCCCGTTCCTCGGCCAATGTGGCGGGAGAGCAGGGCAGGCGATCCGCCTCGACCCCGGCCAATCGTTCCTTCAGCGCGTCATTGCCCGGATCGACAGACAGGGCGAAGGCACCATTGGCGGCGCAGTAATCATGGCCCGAGCAGATCAGCGTCTCGCCGGGCAGGGCATTCAGGCGGCCCAGACTGTTCCACATCATTGCCGGATCACCCTCGAACAGCCGTCCGCAGCCCATCGCCATCAGGCTGTCGGCGGTGAAGGCATAGCTCGATTGCGGGAAATGGAACGCGACATGCCCGACCGTGTGGCCCGATACGTCGATGACATGGACAGTCTCGCCCAGAACCTGCGGCGAATCGCCCGGCGTGACCCGGATATCCAGGGGCGGCAGTCGATGCGCGTCCGCCTCTGCGCCGATGACCGTTGCGCCGGTCCGTTTCACGATCTCGGAGACGCCGTCGATATGATCCCCGTGATGATGGGTCAGCAGAATCCTGTCCAGCCCCCAGCCTCTCTGATCCAGTTCCGCCAGGATCGGCGCGGCTTCGGGGGCATCGATCAGCGCGGTGCCCGCCTCGCCGCGAAGAAGATAGGCATAATTGTCCTTCAGGCATCGAATGGTGATCAGTTCCAGCGGCATTGGCAAATCCTTCCCCATATGATGTGTTCGAAACTGACAAAAGCATGGCCGGGGTGCAATGCATCACGATATCGAGGATCTGCGGCGTTTCTATTATCAACGGGCCCTGGGCCGCGTTGTGCAGCGAATCCTGCGCGACAGGCTGACCGGGCGCTGGCGGTCAGGCAGTTGCACCGGCATGAATGTGGCGGGATTCGGTTTCGCGGCACCCATGCTCCGTCCCTATCTGGACGTGGCGCGCAGGGTCACGGCTCTGATGCCGGGGCCGCAGGGAGTGATGGGCTGGCCGGCGGGACTGCCTAATCACAGCGTGCTCTGTGACGAAACCGCATGGCCGATCGAGACCGGCAGTATCGATCGCCTCGTGATCCTGCACGGGTTGGAGACCAGCGATTACCCCGCCGCATTGCTGGCAGAGGCCTGGCGAGTGCTTGGGCCCGGTGGGCGGATGATCGTGATGGTGCCGAACCGGGCGGGGCTATGGGCGGCCTCGGACCGCACGCCATTCGGCCTGGGCCGAAGCTATACCGCGGGGCAGTTGGAAGGGCAGACGCTGAGAGCGGGCTTCGTGACCGAATGGCATGGCTCCGCGGTCTATATCCCGCCCTCGGACCGGCGTTTCTGGCTGCGCAGCGCGCAGATGTGGGAGCGGACCGGGGCCAGGATCAGCCGTGTCCTGATCGCCGGTGTCGTGCTGATCGAACTCAGCAAGCAGGTCCGCGGGCCGGTCGGGCCGGGCGTCAAGATGCAGGTGCCCAGCCCGCTGGACATTCTGGACGGGGTGACACGGCCGCGCCCGGTCAGGTCGCCCACAGTCAGGGGGCGGATCATCGTATCGCCGGACAGCCGGTCGCAGCCGTTGCGCTCGAATGGCTGAGGAGATCGCATCGCGTCCTCCGGAGACGGGCGGGGAATCACGCCGGGCATATCGGTCTCGCGAAGCCGCGATTTGCCCGCCCTCTCGGCGCCCTGCGACAGCCTGTCGCACCCTTCGGGGCGGGTTGTCGCCGGTCGGACAGGTCATCCCGCCAAGCTGAGCGCATCCTTGGTCGCAAAGCCTCTCATTTCCGTGTGCTAAGTGGTTGCCGGTCGGTAAACGACCTGCTAGAGACTGCGCAGAATTCAGGACGGCCCTCCAAAAGCCGTGCGACCGCGACCCGCACCCCGCGACAGACCGGACAAAGCCCCGGCCCGCCAGCGGGGTTGCGCAAACGTAAAGGATGACCGTGGCCAACTCTGTTTCCATGTCCCAGAGCATTGCCGGGCGCTATGCGCAGGCCGTCTTCGACATCGTGAAGGAAGAAAAAGGGCTGGATGATCTCGCCCGCCAGACCGATGAATTGCAGAATGCGCTGGATGATAGCTCCGATCTGCGCGACCTGATCGCGTCGCCCCTTTATTCCCGCGACCAGCAGGGCAAAGCCATCGCTGAGCTCGCCGCGAAGATGGGGTTGTCGGCGACATTGGCGAACACCTTGCAGCTGATGGCGCGCAACCGCCGCCTGTTCGTGTTGCCGCAGCTGGTCGGACGCCTGCGCGAACTGATCGCGGTAGAACGTGGCGAGGTGACCGCGGATGTCACCAGCGCCATCGCCCTGTCCGATGAACAACAGCAGCGCCTGACCAAGGCACTGGCCGAGAAATCGGGCAAGAAGGTCAAACTCAACACCCGTGTCGATGAGGGTCTCATCGGCGGTATGATTGTCAAGCTGGGCTCGCAGATGATCGACAGTTCGATCCGCTCGAAGCTCGCCTCCCTGCAGAATGCTATGAAAGAGGTCGGATAATGGGAATCCAGGCAGCCGAGATTTCGGCGATCCTCAAGGATCAGATCAAGAATTTCGGACAAGAGGCCGAAGTGGCCGAAGTGGGCCAGGTGCTGTCGGTTGGCGACGGTATCGCCCGTGTCTATGGCCTCGACAAGGTGCAGGCCGGTGAGATGGTCGAATTCCCCGGCGGTATCCGGGGCATGGTGCTGAACCTCGAGACCGACAATGTCGGTATCGTGATCTTCGGCGACGACCGCTCGATCAAGGAAGGCGACACCGTCAAGCGCACGCGCTCGATCGTGGACGTTCCGGTCGGTAAGGCCCTGCTTGGCCGCGTCGTTGACGGCCTTGGCAATCCCATCGACGGCAAGGGCCCGATCGAGGCCGAGGCACGCAGCGTGGCCGACGTCAAGGCGCCGGGCATCATGCCGCGGAAATCGGTGCACGAGCCGATGGCGACCGGCCTGAAATCGGTCGACGCGATGATCCCGATCGGCCGCGGTCAGCGCGAGCTGATCATCGGCGACCGCCAGACCGGCAAGACCGCGATCGCGCTGGACACCATCCTGAACCAGCTCAACTATAATGGCCGCGAAGACGAAGGCATGAAGACGCTGCATTGCGTCTATGTCGCCGTCGGCCAGAAGCGTTCGACCGTCGCCCAGCTTGTCCAGAAACTGGAAGAGACCGGCGCGATGGCCTATACCACCGTCGTCGCTGCAACCGCTTCGGACCCCGCGCCGATGCAGTTCCTCGCGCCTTACTCGGGCACCGCGATCGGCGAATATTTCCGCGACAACGGCATGGATGCGCTGATCATCTATGACGACCTGTCCAAGCAGGCTGTTGCCTATCGCCAGATGTCGCTGCTGCTGCGCCGTCCGCCCGGACGCGAAGCATTCCCGGGCGACGTTTTCTACCTGCACAGCCGGTTGCTGGAGCGTTCGGCCAAGCTGAACGAGGATCACGGCGCCGGTTCGCTGACCGCCCTGCCGATCATCGAGACGCAGGCGGGCGACGTGTCGGCCTATATCCCGACCAACGTGATCTCGATCACCGATGGTCAGATCTTCCTCGAAACCGACCTGTTCTTCCAGGGTGTCCGCCCCGCCGTGAACACCGGTCTGTCGGTGTCCCGCGTTGGCTCCTCGGCCCAGACCAAGGCGATGAAATCGGTCGCCGGTCCGGTCAAGCTGGAACTGGCGCAGTATCGCGAGATGGCGGCCTTCGCGCAGTTCGGCTCGGATCTTGACGCCGCGACGCAGCGCCTGCTGAACCGTGGTGCGCGCCTGACCGAACTGATGAAGCAGCCGCAATACCGCCCGCTGACCAATGCCGAGATAGTCATCGTGATCTATGCCGGCACCAAGGGCTATGTCGATGAAGTGCCCGTGCGCGAGGTCGTGGCCTGGGAAGACGGGCTGATCCAGTTCCTGCGGAACCAGAAGAAGGCTCTGCTGGACGATATCACCTCGAATGACCGCAAGGTTGTCGGTGATCTCGAGGATGCGATCAAGGCGGCGCTGGACGAATACAACAAAACCCGCGCTTGAGAGGGGGAATAGATGCCCAGCCTCAAGGATCTCAAGAACCGGATCGGAAGCGTCAAGAACACGCGGAAGATCACCAAGGCGATGCAGATGGTCGCCGCGGCGAAGCTTCGCCGCGCGCAGGAAGCTGCCGAAGCCGCACGTCCCTATGCCGACCGGATGGCCGCCGTCATGGCCGGCCTGACGGCGAGTGCGGCGGGATCGGAATCGGCGCCGCGGCTTCTGTCCGGCACCGGCAGCGACCAGCGGCACCTGCTGGTCGTGATGACCGCCGAGCGTGGCCTTGCCGGCGGTTTCAACAGCTCCATCGTCAAACTGGCCCGCGCTCATGCCGAAAAGCTGCGCGGGCAGGGGAAGGATGTCACCATCCTGACCGTCGGCAAGAAGGGCCGCGAGCAGCTCAAGCGTGAATATGGCGATCGCTTCGTCCATCACGTCGACCTGTCCGAGGTCAAGCGCGTCGGCTATGAAAACGCCCGCGACATCACCGACGAGGTTCTGGACCGGTTCGAGAGTGGCGAATTCGACGTCGCCACGATCTTCTACAATCGTTTCGAATCGGTGATCAGCCAGGTTCCGACCGCCCGCCAGATCATTCCGGCCGAAGTGGACGAGGGTGAAGACGCGGCCTCCGCATCGTCGCTCTACGAATACGAGCCCGGGGAAGAGGCCATTCTGGCCGAACTCCTGCCACGCTCGGTCGCGACGCAGATCTTTGCGGCGCTTCTGGAAAATGCGGCGTCCGAGCAGGGCGCGCGGATGAGCGCCATGGATAACGCCACGCGCAACGCCGGCGACATGATCGACAAGCTGACGACCGAGTACAACCGCTCGCGTCAGGCTGCGATCACCAAGGAACTCATTGAAATCATTTCGGGCGCCGAGGCGCTCTGACCGTAACGCAGAGGTGACAACATGGCAGAGGCCAAAGGAAAGATTACCCAGGTGATCGGCGCCGTCGTCGACGTGCAGTTCGAAAGCGAACTGCCGGCGATCCTGAACGCACTGGAAACTGAAAACAACGGCAAGAAGCTGATCCTGGAAGTGGCGCAGCATCTGGGCGAGAACACCGTGCGCGCCATCGCCATGGACTCGACCGAAGGTCTGGTCCGCGGCGAACCGGTCAGCGATACCGGTGGCCCGATCTCGATCCCGGTGGGCGATGCGACCCTGGGCCGGATCATCAACGTCGTCGGCGATCCAGTGGACGAGGGCGGTCCGATCACCGCCTCGGAAACCCGCGCCATTCACCAGCCCGCGCCGGATTTCGCCGCACAGGCGACCAGCTCGGAAATCCTGGTGACCGGCATCAAGGTCATCGACCTGCTGGCGCCTTACTCCAAGGGCGGCAAGATCGGCCTGTTCGGCGGTGCCGGCGTTGGCAAGACCGTTCTGATCATGGAACTGATCAACAACATCGCCAAGGTGCACTCGGGCTACTCCGTGTTCGCCGGTGTCGGCGAACGGACCCGCGAGGGCAACGACCTCTATCACGAGATGGTCGAGTCGGGCGTTATCAAGCCGGACAACCTGGCCGAGTCGCAGGTGGCCCTGGTTTACGGCCAGATGAACGAGCCTCCGGGGGCCCGTATGCGCGTCGCCCTGACCGGCCTGACGCTCGCCGAACAGTTCCGCGATACTTCGGGGACCGACGTTCTGTTCTTCGTCGACAACATCTTCCGCTTTACGCAGGCGGGTTCCGAGGTGTCGGCGCTTCTGGGCCGTATCCCTTCGGCCGTTGGCTATCAGCCGACGCTGGCCACCGACATGGGCCAGATGCAGGAACGCATCACCTCGACCAAGCAGGGCTCGATCACCTCGATCCAGGCCGTCTACGTGCCGGCCGATGACTTGACCGACCCCGCACCGGCCACGACCTTTGCCCACCTCGACGCCACGACCACGCTGTCGCGCGCGATCTCCGAGCTTGGCATCTACCCGGCCGTTGACCCGCTGGACTCGTCCTCGCGGATTCTCGACCCGGCCGTTGTCGGCGAAGAGCATTACCAGGTGGCCCGCGACGTTCAGGGTATCTTGCAGAAATACAAGTCGCTGCAGGACATCATCGCCATTCTCGGCATGGACGAACTGTCGGAAGAGGACAAGCTGACCGTGGCCCGTGCCCGGAAAATCCAGCGCTTCCTGTCGCAGCCCTTCGACGTGGCAAAAGTGTTCACCGGCTCCGACGGCATCCAGGTGCCGCTGGAAAAGACCATCGCCTCCTTCAAGGCCGTGGTTGCCGGCGAATACGATCACCTGCCCGAATCCGCCTTCTACATGGTCGGCGACATCGAGGACGCCAAGGCCAAGGCCGAGCGTCTCGCGGCTGAAGCCGCATAAGGAGGCAAAATGGCCGATAGCATGCAGTTCGACCTCGTCTCGCCGGAACGGAAACTGATTTCCGTCCCGGTGCGCGAGGTGCGCCTGCCGGGCACCGAGGGCGATCTGACCGCCATGCCCGGCCACGCGCCTGTCATCGTTTCCCTGCGTCCCGGCCTCGTGACCGTGGTCGCCGATGATGGCGCCAGCAATGAATTCGCCGTGACCGGCGGATTTGCCGAGATCAATGCCGAATCCGTCAGCCTTCTGGCCGAGCGCGGACATCCAAGGGAAGAGATCACGCAAGAGATCTTCAACGAGATGATGACCGAGGCGCATCGCAAGAAGAAGGCCGCCGAGAAGAAGGCCGAGACCCATTCGGCCGGCGAGGAATTCGTCGCCGCCGCCATCAAGCTGCTGGCGGATATGGAAGCTCTGGGCAGCCATATCGGGCTGGACCCGAACCAGGCCTCGAGGCCTGATTGATCATTTCTTTTTGGCCGGGTTGAGGCCATCAAGTTTTCAAGCCCCGGTTGTAACCGGGGCTTTCGCTTTTTTAACTTCACGTTATAAGATCGCGGGTTAGAAGTGAGGGGTGATGCAGAAATTCGGACATACAGCGGTTGGTGTAACGCGTGGATCGGTGCAGCTTTTTTCAGCATTTGAAGATAACGGCATCATGTGGTCCGGACATGGCCCCCGAAGGGAAACGCGGAACGTAAAATTCTCCGAGCCGTTCCTCGCGCCGCCTCTCGTTCATGTCTCGATCAGCATGTGGGATATCGAAAGCCGGGCCAATCAGCGTGCCGATATCACGGCAGAGAATATCACGCCCGAAGGTTTCGAGATCCTTTTCCGTACCTGGGGCGATACCCGCGTCGCCCGTATTCGCGCCGATTGGATGGCCATCGGCTCGGTCCGGCACGAGGATGATTTCGACCTGTAGGATGCGACGCCCTCCAGTCGAGGGTCGTCAGGCTTCAGCCTCGGGAAAGGCTTTCCTGCAAGCTTCGACATAAGCTTCGGCCTGCGCCGCCAGCCCGGCCTTGCGCTCGGCAAGGCCGTCGCGCTTGCGGGCTTCGGCAGCCGGATCGATCGGCACGCGATAACGCTCGGTATCCACGTAATCCCGCCAGCAGGGGGTATAGGTGACATGGACATTGCCGTCCTTGTCGCGGCGGACATCGCGGCACTGTGTCAATCGGTCACGTACCACCTGCCGCTCCTCCCAGGCATAACCACGCTGCAGATTACCCTCGACCTCGGTCAGCAGGCGACTGACATTGCGATATTCACGGGTATGCTTGCTGATGCAGCGTTCCTGCGGTGTACCGCAAGCGGCGACAAGCAGTGGCAGGGTTGCGATCAGGAAAAGGGCAGAGTTGCGGGGCATGGCCAGTCTCTTTACAGCGGATCGAGTAATGCTAACCGCCCGGACATGGGTTTGACAATTCACTATCGAGGGTCACATGGACGATCAACGCCGCCGCGCCGCCGACTGGTTCCGTGAATTGCAGCAGCGCATCACGCAGGCCTTCGAGGCGCTGGAGGATCGCGGACCGGGCGATGCTGCCGCCGGACGCTTCGACGTCACCCCCACCAAGCGCGAAGAGGGCGGTGGCGGCGGGATGATGGCCGTCATGCGCGGCGGGCGCGTGTTCGAGAAGGTCGGCGTGAACTGGTCCGAGGTTCACGGCACGCTGTCGCCCAAGGCGCAATCCGCGATGGCTGCCCGCGGTGTGCCGGGGATCGAAGGTGATCCGCGTTTCTGGGCCAGCGGCATCAGCCTTGTCGCGCATATGCAAAACCCGCACGCCCCCGCCGTCCACATGAACACTCGGATGTTTTGGACGCCGGGCGCATGGTGGTTCGGCGGTGGCACGGACCTGAACCCCTGCATCGAGTATCCCGAGGATACCGCGCATTTCCATGACACGCTCCGCGCTGCCTGCGCCCCGCATGGCGCCGAGTATTACGCGCGTTTCAAGGCATGGGCGGATGAATATTTCTACATTCCCCATCGCGGCCGCGCGCGCGGTGTCGGCGGGATCTTCTTCGACGATCTGAACAGCGGAGAATGGAAGGCCGATTTCGCCTTTACCAAATCCGTGGGCGAGGCATTCCTGCCCGCCTTCCTGCCCCTGGCCGAGAAACGCATGGCGCAGGCGTGGGACGAGGCCGACCGCGAAACCCAGTTGATCCATCGCGGGCTCTATGCCGAATATAACCTGGTCTATGACCGCGGTACGAAATTCGGACTGGAGACCGGCCACAACCCCGATGCCGTGCTGATGAGCCTGCCGCCCTTGGCAAAATGGCGGTAAACTATGCCCGCTCATCCTTGGGGCTGTCCATCACGACATGCGTGGTGATGGTCGCAATCCAGGGAAAATTGCCCAGCACATCGGCGTGAAACTCCCTGTATGCGGTCAGGTCCGCAACCTCGACCCGCAGCAGGTATTCCACCGTGCCGGTGATGTTATGGCATTCGCGCACGGCGGGGGCGGCAAGGCATAGCCTTTCCAGCTTCTTTTGCGTCTCGGTCGAGTGCTTCGACAATCCGATCGTGACATAGGCTGTAAAGCCCACTCCACGCGCCTGCGGGCTGATGACCGCCCGATAGCCCGAGATGACCCCGCGCCGCTCGAGATCCTGAACCCGGCGCAGGCAGGCCGAGGGCGATAACCCGACTCGTGCCGCAAGTTCGGTATTGGGCAGGCGGCCATCGCGGCTAAGTTCCCGCAATATCCGGTCGTTTATATGATCGTCTGCGCTCATTAGTTGCTAGATTAAAGTGAATACCGATTATTTGGCAATGAAATTGCGGGCAATAAGCGCCATGATTGCGTGATTGGAAAGAGAGGCGCAATGAATACCGAATTGTTGCTGGCCCTTGCGGGCTTCGCCTTCGTGACCTCGGCGACGCCGGGGCCGAACAACATGATGCTGATGGCCTCGGGTGCGAATTTCGGGATCCGGCGGACGGTGCCGCATATGCTGGGCGTCGCTTGGGGCTTTGCGCTGATGATCGTGCTTGTGGGGCTTGGCATCGACCGGTTGATCGCCTCGAACCCGGCGCTTGAGACCGCGCTGAAATGGATCAGCCTTGCCTATATGCTGTGGCTGGCATGGAAAATCGCCAATGCCGCCCCACCGCAACAGGCACCCTCGTCACCGCAGGCGCGCCCCTTCACTTTCCTGCAGGCCGCCGCCTTCCAATGGGTGAACCCCAAGGCCTGGGCGATGGCATTGGGGGCGCTGTCGGCCTATGCGGCGGGGGTCGGTGGGGCGCTGGTCGTCGGAGCGGTCTTTGCGGTCGTCAACCTGTCCAGCGTCTCGATCTGGGCCATGTCGGGGCAGGGGCTGCGCCGCCTTCTGACCACGCCGGCGCGGCTGCGCCTGTTCAACATCACGATGGCGATCCTGCTGGTGGCCTCGATGCTACCGGTCCTGTGGAAATGAATCAGCGCTTCAGCGCATGACCGGCGCCGTGCCGCTCCCATTCCGCATCCGGCACGATCACCAGCTTGCCCAGGAAATCCACCCCGCGATCCACGAAAATCCGTTCGGCCTCGTGCAGCTCCGACAGTTTCATGGTCCCGGCCAGCACCGGGCGCAGCCGCCCCGCGCGGATCCAGTCGATCAACTGCCGCGCCTCGGCCCGCGTGCCATGAGAGACGCCGAAGATCTGCACCTGGTTCAAATAGATCTGCGTCCACAGGACCTGTGTCACATTGCCCGCCGACGCCCCGGCAATGGCCAGTCGCGGAGGCGTCTTGCGTGCCCCCAGGTCGCGGCACATCGCCTCGATCAGCCCTGGCGTGATATCGCCGCCGACCAGATCCATCACCGCATCGATGATACCTCCGCCAGTCGCCCGCGCGATGTCGGCGGGCCAATCCGTCACCCGCTTGCGGTCGATCACTGTCTCTGCCCCGAGGGCGTGCAGAGCCTCGGCCTTGCCGGGGCTTGAGACCGCATGCGGCACCGCCCCGATCACCCGGCACAGCTGGATCAACGCGGTGCCGACCCCACCTGACGCGCCGGTGATCAGCACATGCTCGCCCGCGCGCACCCCGGCCGATGTCAGCATGTGATAACCGGTCTGCCACGAACACATGCCAAGGCTGGCCAGCTCGGCATCCGACAGGCCGGGATTCGGGACATGGTGAACCTGGTCCGACGGGAAAACACCGTATTCGGCAAAGCCGCCATCCGCGCCATGACCGTAATAATCCGGCGTCAGGTTCAGATGCGGATCATCGCCGCGATAGATGTTGAAATCCAGCAGGCCGCGCTCGCCGATCCGCCCGGGCGGAACGCCTTCGCCCACCGCCACCACATGCCCCACGACATCCGCTCCCTGGATGCGCGGGAATCGCAGCGTCTCGCCTGCCATCCGGAAACTGATCGCCTCGCCGGTCTCTTGCGTGGCGTAAAGCCCCTCGCGCACCTTGCGGTCGGTATTGTTCTTGGCGGTGGCGGTGATGCGCAGCAGAACCTCGCCGGGTCCGGGCTGCGGCACCGGCATGTCGGTCCGCCATTCCAGCGCATCGATCCCGCCATGCCGGGTCAGGACCATCGCTTGCATGTGACGCGGTATCATCGCGGCCCCCCTCTGCGATCTTCTGTGAGAAATTGTCGAAACGCGCGCTGCATCAGTCTTTCTTCTTCATGTAAATATCCACTGCGGCAGCACCGCCGGGTGCATCGCCGATTCAAGGGACCTGCCGGTGACGGGGCTCGCCCCCGGTCATCGCGGGACACGTCTCAGCCGGCCTTGGCGATATCCGAACCCGGCCCATCGCCCCGTCGTAACACCTTCAGCCGATCGGCCATCGTGACCACGCCATCCCGGATCACGGCGCACAGGATACCGCGCAGCCGCAGGCGGGGGTGATCCTCCATATTGATCCAGCGGAAGGCGTCCTCGCCATAGCGCACCCGCCATTTGACGCAGGCGGTGTTGAAGACCGGGGATACCTGCAGCACCGCGCTTCCGGCCCCGATCAGGCTGCCGGTGGGCAGGTTGTCGAGGCCGGTATCCAGATCCGCGACGATCGGATCGCCGGGATGCGGCGCGGCGTCTCCCGGCTGCCAGATCAGGTCGCAGACGCGCGCAGGCAGGATCGAGACCTGGATCGCCGGATCGGGACGCCCATCGGGCAGGCGCAGCCAGGGATGACGTAGCCAGCGCTCGCCGGGAATGCCCTGTTCGACGGTCAGGTTCAGCCGGTCCACGAAATCGCGCTGTCCGAAATCCGGCCGCTGGCACAGATAGCGGATCGGTGCATCATCCGGGGGCGCGGCGCATATATCCGGCAGCGCGGTCATCAGGTCGCGCAGGGGCGGGTGGCGTTTCATCGATTGCTGCATGGGGCGGGCCGCTCAGATCATCTCGAACACGGTCTCCTTCGGACGGCACAAACCCGCGCCCTTGGGACCGAAGAGGACCGGGCGCTCAATCAGCTCGGGATACTCGGCCATCGCAGCGACCAGATCATCCTCTGTCAATTCTGGGTTATTCAGTTCAAGATCATGATAGTATTTGTTCTTACTCCTCAGGAGTTGCCGCGCACCTATCTTCATCGCGGCCAGTGCCTCGCGTAGCTCCTCCCGTGCCGGAGGCTCTTTCAGGTAGTTGCGCACCGCTGGCTCTATCCCGGCCTCGCGCAGGGCATCGAGGACGAAGCGCGAGGTCGAGCATTTCGGATTGTGCCAGATCACGTAACCGTCGGGCATGGAATGGCTCCTTTTGAATTCACCGCAGGCTAGGGCATTTCCGGCGAGAGGGGAATCCGGTTTTGCGTCCCGCGACGGCCGGGGGGCTGCCTGCCCCCCGGTGCCCCCCGGGGATATTTGCGTGAAGAAGAAGGGGAGAGGCATTTTCATCGTAACCCGGTCCAGTAT
Source organism: Paracoccus saliphilus (assembly GCF_028553805.1). Classification (NCBI taxonomy): domain Bacteria; kingdom Pseudomonadati; phylum Pseudomonadota; class Alphaproteobacteria; order Rhodobacterales; family Paracoccaceae; genus Paracoccus; species Paracoccus saliphilus. The sequence goes on from NZ_CP067140.1 coordinate 1,644,513, forward strand.
GTTTTTCGTACTGGATTTGGCGCGCCGGTTTTGGGTTCCTGCATGGGCAGCCTCTTCTTCCGCGCGAAAACGGGAGAATCGCCGCGCAACCTGCGCTGCCGGTGTACGTTCTGTGCACATTCAGTGTACGGGCTGTGCAGCAGGATTCCCAGCATTTGCTGGGTAAAGCCGGATCTGGTGCGCCGCTGTTGCGCTTTGCTGCGCACGCTGCTGTTGCGCAGCGGATCAGCGCCCGGTTTCGGGGATCGGCAGGGCGCTGGTCGATTTGATCTCCTCCATCGACAGCAGCGCGGTGACATTGTGGATTTTCACCTCGGCGATGAGCGATTGGTAGAAGCGGTCATAGGCCCGCGCGTTCCTGACCTGCACCTTCAGGATGTAATCGATATCGCCTGCCAGCCGATGCGCCTCGATCACCTCGGGCCGATCCCGCAGCGCCTGCAGGAACCGCGCCGCCCAGTCCTTTTCATGCTCGCTGGTGCGGATCAGCACGAAGAAGCAGGCTTCCAGCCCCAAAGCCTCCGGGTCCAGGATCGCCACCTGCCGGCGGATCACCCCCGCCTCGCGCAGCTTGCGGATTCGGTTCCAGACCGGGGTCTTCGAGGCGCCCACCCGGTCGGCGATCTGGTCCAGCGACAGGCTGGCATCCTTTTGCAGCAGGGATAGGATTTTGCGATCCACCTCGTCGAGGCGGACGGTTGTTTGCGTTGAGCCCGCGTCTTGCGACGTTTTTTCCGCCATGATCTGTCCTCCGAACCGTTCGTCCTTATTTTCCTGACCCTATCGCAAAGATCCAGAACAAAATTCTATATTGAGGGTGTCAATGGAAAGGTCCGAACGATGAGCAAAGCCTTCACTCCGACGACTGCCAAGCCCGGCGTCATCACCGCGAACGATCTGCGCGAAGGCCATAACGTCTGGATGTGCGACGATGGCTGGACAGCCGATCCCGCGCAGGCAACCTTGTTCGAGGACGAGGCCATCGCCGAACTGGCGCTGTTGAAGGCCATCGGGCAATCCGATCTGGTGGTCGGTCCCTATATGGTCGAAGCGCGCCGCGGTCCGAACGGTCCCGAGCCCGCCCATTTCCGCGAGGCGTTCCGCCAGACCGGTCCCTCCAATTATTACCACGGCATTCAGGCCGCCAAGAAAACCGAGGCAAGCCATGTTTGACGCCCGCCCCGTCGATACCGACTATGTTCGCCACCGTGCGGCCCAGTTCCGCGCCCAGGTTGCTCGTCGCCTGGATGGTAGCCTGACGGAAGAGGAATTCCGCCCGCTGCGCCTGATGAATGGCGTCTATCTGCAATTGCATGCCTATATGCTGCGGATCGCAGTCCCCTATGGCACGATCAGCCCCGACCAGATGCGGATGCTCGCCCATCTGGCCGAAAATTACGACAAGGGCTACGGCCACTGGACCACCCGCCAGAACATCCAGTTCAACTGGCCCAAGCTGGTGGATATTCCGGATATGCTGGATCACCTGGCCTCGGTCGGGCTGCATGCGATCCAGACCTCGGGCAACACGATCCGCAATACCACCACCGACGCATTCGCCGGGGCGGCGCAGGACGAGATCGCCGATCCGCGCCCCTATGCCGAACTGATCCGCAGTTGGTCCACCGACCATGCCGAGTTCCAGTTCCTGCCGCGCAAGTTCAAGATCGCCATCTCTGGCGGTGCGCGCGACCGTGCGCTGGTGGCTGCTCATGATATCGGGCTGCGGCTGGTGCAGCGTGACGGTCAGACCGGTTTCGAGGTCTGGGTGGGCGGTGGTCTTGGCCGCACGCCGATGCTGGGCCAGGTGATCCGCGACTTCCTGCCGGAAGGCGATCTGCTGCCCTATCTGGAATCGATCATCGCGACCTATAACCTCAGTGGCCGCCGCGACAACAAGTACAAGGCACGGATCAAGATCACCGTGTCCGAGCGCGGGCTGGATGTCTTCAAGGCCGAGGTCGAGGATGAATTTTCCCGCCGCCGCCATGATTTCCGCGGCGCCGATCAAGAGGCGCTGGCCGGGTTCCGTGACCGTTTCGCGCCGCCCGCGTTCCGCAATGCGCCGTTTGACGGGTTCGAGGCCGAGCGCAAGGCTAATCCCGCTTTCCGTAGCTGGGCCGATACCAACCTGCACAGCCACCGGATCGAGGGCTATACGAGCGTCATCGTGACCTTCAAGGCTCCCGGGGCGACGCCGGGCGATGCCTCGGCGGAACAGATGCGGCTGCTCGCCGATCTGGCCGAACGTTACGGCCATGCCGATCTACGGATCAGCCACGATCAGAACGTGGTGCTGCCGCATGTCCATAAATCCGACCTGCCGGCGCTTTACCTGGCGCTGCGCGAGGCCGGGCTGGCCACGGCCAATGCCGGGCTGACCAGCGATATCATCGCTTGCCCCGGCATGGATTACTGCACACTGGCCACCGCCCGCTCGATCCCCATCGCGCAGGAGATCGCCGAGCATTTCCGCGCCGAGGGGCTGGAAGAAGAGATCGGCAAGCTGAATATCCGCATCTCGGGCTGCATCAATGCCTGCGGGCATCACCATCTGGGCCATATCGGTATCCTCGGGCTGGACCGGGCAGGGGTCGAGAACTACCAGATCACCCTTGGCGGCGACGGCTACGACATTCCGGCCATCGGCCAGCGCGCCGGTGCGGGTTTTCCCGCCGAAGAGGTGGTTCCGGCCATCGACCGGCTGCTGCGCGCCTATCTGGAACTGCGCGAGGACGCCGGTGAACCCTTCATCGACGCCTATCGCCGCCTTGGTCCCGCGCCCTTCAAGGCCGCCCTGTATCCGGAGACGGCTGATGCTTGATCAATCGCTCGATATTCGGGCCGAGCGGCTCAACGAGCGATACCGGCACCATGCGGCGACCGAGGTGCTGCGCCGTGCCGTCACCGATCCCGATCTGGGCAAGGTGGCACTGGTATCGTCATTCGGAGCCGAGTCGGTCGTATTGCTGCACATGGTCTCGATCGTGGCGCCGGGATTGCCGGTGCTGTTCATCGATACCCAGATGCTGTTCCCCGAGACGCTGGAATATCAGCGCGAGGTCTCGGCCAAGCTGGGGCTGACCGATGTGCGGGTGATCCGGGCGGACGAGGCGCAGGTTTCGCGCCTCGATCCCGACGGCACCCTGCATCAGTTCAACCAGGATGCCTGCTGCGACCTACGCAAGACCGTGCCGCTGGAAACGGCGCTCTCGGGCTTTGACGCATGGATCACCGGGCGCAAGCGCTTTCAGGGCGGGCAGCGCACCGATCTGGATTTCTTCGAGCCCGAGCCGCCCCTGCGCCTGCGCGTCAACCCGCTGGCCCATTGGCGGATGGAGGATGTGCAGACCTACATGACCGAGAATAACCTGCCGCGTCATCCGCTGGTCGCGAAAGGGTATCCTTCGATCGGCTGCGCGCCTTGCACCTCGCCCGTGAAACCAGGTGAAGATCCCCGTGCAGGGCGTTGGCGTGGCAGCGATAAATCCGAATGCGGCATTCACTTCATTGGCGGACGCATGGTCCGCGGAAAGGTTCCGGCATGAGCGAACAGATCATCGTCCGCGACGACGGCTTCCACCCGCTGAGCGATGCGGCAGAGATCACGCTGGCGCCCGATACCGCCCCGGAGGAACTGGTCGATCACTTGCATCTTGCGCTGATCGCCATAGATTTCCCGGCAACGGGTGACGGGCGCGGCTTTTCCCTGGCCCGCCGCTTGCGCTCGCTCGGCTACGAGGGTCGCCTGCGGGCCACCGGAAAACTGATCGCGGATCAATACGCCATGGCCCGCCGCGTCGGCTTCGACGAGGTCGAAATCGCACCGGAACTCGCCGAACGCCAACCGCAGGAACAATGGCTGGCGCGGGCCGACTGGCGCGATTGGGATCATCGCGCACAGCTTGCCGGCTGAAGCTTTTTCAGGGGAACGGGACACCGGTTCCCATTCCGGAAATGCACACAGATACGGAACGGGCCTTTCGCCCGGCCGAAAGAAACACTAGAACGCTCAGGAATTCACACATGACTCTGGATATGCCCGTGACCGAGGCCGCTCAGACCACTGCCAAGAAGACCCTGCCCGATGCGCAGACCGTGACCGCGGTCAAGCACTGGAACGATCACCTGTTCTCGTTCCGGGTGACGCGGCCTGCCTCGCTGCGTTTCCGGTCGGGCGAATTCGTGATGATCGGGCTGCTTGGCGATAACGGCAAGCCGCTTCTGCGCGCCTATTCCATCGCCTCGCCCAACTGGGACGATGAGCTGGAATTCTATTCGATCAAGGTGCAGGACGGGCCGCTGACCTCGAAGCTGCAGCATATCAAGGAAGGCGACGAGATCATCCTGCGTCCCAAGCCGGTCGGTACGCTGGTGCTGGATGCGCTTCTGCCGGGCAAGCGGCTGTGGTTCCTGGCCACCGGCACCGGCATCGCGCCCTTCGCCAGCCTGATGCGCGACCCCGAGACCTATGAGCGTTACGAGCAGGTCATCATGATGCATACCTGCCGCACCGCCGACGAGTTGAACTACGGTCGCGAACTCGTCGAGAACCTGCGCCACGATCCCCTGTTGGGCGAGCTTTACGGCGAGGATTTCGCCAACCGGTTGCTCTATTATCCGACCACCACGCGTGAGGAAACGCCGCAGATGGGCCGGATCACCGATAACCTCAGCTCGGGCAAGGTGATGGCGGATCTGGGCCTGCCCCCGGTTTCGGCGGATGCCGACCGCGCGATGATCTGCGGCAGCCTGGCCTTCAACGTGGATGTGAAGGCGGTGCTGGAAGGTTTCGGTATGCGCGAGGGGGCGAATTCCGAGCCGAAGGAATTCGTCGTCGAGAAGGCGTTCGTCGGCGAGGGTATCTGAGGGGTCTCCCCTCGGGTTCTGTTTCCATGACACCCACAAGGGCCGATCTCAGGGCAGAATGGTCAACCACATCCAGACGCTGAAAATCGACAGCGCGGTTCCCATCAGCACGGATGAGGCGGCCACGCGCCGGGCCGCGCCGTAGATATTGGCGAAGAGATAGGCGTTGACCCCCGGCGCCATTGCCGCTGTCATCACCGCCGAACGCATCCCCGCGGTATCGAGCCCGACCGCCTTGCCGAGGCCGAAGGTGATCGCCGGATGCAGGATCAGCCCACAGGCGCAGCACATGGCGATTGTCGTCATGTCGCCCTCGGGCCGGTAGCGATAGAGGATGCCGCCAAGCCCGAACAGCGCCGCGGGAAGCGCCGCGCGCGAGATCATCTCGACCGCGGCCCAGAAACCCGCCGGCATGACCAGCCCGGCCTGCATGAGCAGGTTCATGGCCAGACCGCAGAGAATACCGATCACCAGTGCCGTGCGTAGCACCCCGGACAGGGCCCGTATCGCGACTCGGCCAAGCGAGAGGCCGCTGTCGCGGGCACGGGTGAATTCCATCACGCTGATGCCGAAGGTATAGAGCAATGGCGAATGCAGCGCGATGATCGCCCAGTTGCCATGCAGCGCATCCGGGCCATAGGCGCGCTCGGTGATCGGAATGCCCAGCAACAGGCTGTTCGAGAACAGGCAGACGAATCCGATTGCCACGCAATCCTCGGGCCCGCGCTTGAACAGGTATTTCGCCGCCGCCCATCCGGCCGTGAAACTGGCGAAGGCGCCGACATAGAAGGGGATCAGCAGGGTGGCACGGAATTCCGAGCCAAGGTCGAGCCGGGCCATGGAGGCGAAAAGCAGGGTCGGCACCGCGAAATTCTGGGCGAAATTCATCAGACCGTTGACTGCGCTTTCACCGAACCATCCCCGCCAGCTGACCAGGTAACCGAAACCCACGACCAGGAAGACAGGCAGGATGATGGTGAACAGGGCGCTCAAAGCAGGTCTGCCATCATCGGGGGCAGGCTGGGAGTTTTTGCCGAAACCTCGATGACCATCCCGTCATGGGCGGGCAGGATATGGTCGGGGGTCTGGGCCATGACCTCGTTATAATCCATGTCGATATGCATGTTGGTCAGCACGCCGCGCGGGCATCCCGAACGCTCGATCCAGTCCAGCGCCTGCGCCAGATGGGCATGGCTGGGATGGGGTTCTGGGCGCAGCGCGTCGCAGATGAATGTCTCCGCCCCCTCGATCAGCGGCCAGGCGCTTTCGGGGATTTCCGAGACATCGGGCAGATAGACCAGCCCGCCGATGCGGAAACCGAGCGCGGTAATCCCGCCATGCGGAACTCGGAATGGATGAAAGCTCAGCGCACCGCCGGGGCCGTCGATGGTCACGGGGCCGTCCAGCCGGTGCAGATCGGCGATCGGGGGGTAATGGCTGCCCTCGGGCGCCTCGAAAATATAGTCAAACCGCTCTGTCAGTGCTTGCGTCGTCGGCGCGTCGGCCCAGACCGGCATCCTGCGCCGCGCGTTGTAGACGAGCTGCCTCAGATCGTCGATGCCGTGGATATGATCGGCATGGGGATGGGAATAGATCACCGCGTCCAGCGTGGCGACACCCGCATCAAGAAGCTGTGGCACCAGGTCAGGGCCGGTATCGATCAGCACCTGGGTGACGCCTTCGCTTCCCTCCCGCTCGACCAGAAGCGAGCAGCGGCGGCGGCGGTTTTTCGGATTTTTCGGATCGCAAGCGCCCCACCGGCCGCCGATCCGTGGCACACCGCCGGAAGAGCCGCAGCCAAGGATGGTCGCACGGATCACGCCGTTCCCCCGCTTGCCTTCCAGAACAGGCGGTCGAAATTCTCCGAGGTCCGGCGGGCAAATTCAGGGTAATCCATGTCGAAAACCTCGGCACCGACTGCGGCGGTTTTCGCCACATAGGCCGGTTCGTTGCGCTTGCCGCGATGGGGCGGCGGCGCAAGATAGGGGCTGTCGGTCTCGACCAGGATGCGATCCACCGGGGCGGCGGCGAAAATCTCGCGCAGCTCAGACGAGCGGGGGAATGCGGCGATGCCGGACATCGACAGGTAGAAATCCAGTTCAAGCGCGGCCCGCGCCAGTTCCGCGCCCGAGCTGAAGCAATGCATGACGCAGGAATAGGCCCCGGCGCGATATTCCTCGGTCAGGATGCGGGCCATGTCCTCATCGGCATCGCGGGCATGGATGATCAGAGGCAGCCGGGTGCGACGGGCGGCCTCGATATGCAGGCGCAGGCTTTCCTGCTGCGCGCCCGCGCTTTCGGCGGTGTAGTGATAATCGAGCCCGGTTTCCCCGATGCCGACGAATTTCGGGTGATCGGCCAGTGCGACCAGTTCCTCCACCGTTGCCATGGGCTCATTCGCCACGCTCATCGGATGGGTTCCGGCGGCGTAGAACACGCCCTCATGCGCCTCTGCCAGCGCGCGGACCTGCGGTTCCAGCCGCAGCCGGGTGCAGATCGTGACCATACGCGTGACTCCGGCCTCGGTCGCGCGGGCAAGCAATGCGTCATGCTCTCCGTCGAAATCGGGAAAGTCCAGATGGCAGTGGCTGTCGACAATCGGCGGAGGGAAGGCCGCTTCTTGGGTCATGGGATCAACTCGTGGCAGGCGGGGCGGATTGAGCGGGCGGCAGATGCGCCAGTTCCGTCAGCATATCCATCACCAGAGCGGCAGGGTCAAGGTTGACCGCCCGGCCGGCGCGCGCGCGGGCCGAAAGCCGCGCCTGCGCGTCGGCCCATGCCCGCGCCGCCAGATCGTCGGGCGACAGCCGCGCCATGAGGGCACCTTCGCCCTGTGCAGCCTGCGGCAATGGCGCGCCCATCAGCCCGGCGCGGGCAGTGCGGGTCAGGAAACGGTCCAGCAGGGTGGTGGTCAGGTCGAACGGATCGCCATCGGCATTGGCCCGGCCCGCCGCGCCCTCGGCCAGTTTCGCCGCGGCCATCCGGTCCAGCCGGGGCAGCGTGGCGAACAGATCGACGATCTGGCGATAGCGGGCAAGCCCGTCCTGTCCGGCGAGCCGCAGGGCCTCGCCCACCGAGCCTTCGGACAGGGCCGCCAATGCTTCGGTATCGTCTTCGACGCCTAGTCCCGAGAGCGCCTGCGTCATCAGCTCGGGCGTCAGCGGGTTCAGCCGCAGCGTCCGGCAACGCGAACGGATGGTCGGCAGAAGTCGCGCGGGCTGATGGGCGATCATCAGGATCAGCCCGTTGCTGGGCGGTTCCTCCAGCACTTTCAGCAGGGCATTGGCGGTGGCGGTGTTCATCTCATCGGCGGCATCGATGATGGCGACACGGCGCCCACCCTCTGATGAGGAGAGGTGAAAGAAGGACAAGAGCCGCCGGATCTCGTCCACCGTTATCTCGGCGCGCAACCGGCCTGCCTTGTCGTCCCAGGGGCGGCGGATCAGCTGCAGGCCGGGTTCCGAAAGGGCCCTGATGCGGCGCGCGGCGGGGTCGTCCTCGGGCACCGAGAGATCGTCGCTGCCCGCGCCCGAGATTAGCCAGCGGGCAATGGCCCACGCGAGCGTGGCCTTGCCGACACCGCGAGGCCCGGTCAGCAGCCAGGCATGATGCAGGCGCCCGCCCTGTGCAGCCTCGACAAAATCGCGGATGGCGGGGTCCTGACCGATCACATGCGGGGTCATGCGCGGATGCGGCGCGCCGGGAACCCGGTCGGGTTCGGGAATATCCTGCGGATCGCGGCTCATGCCGCGGCCCGGACACGGGCGGCGACATCTTCGACGCTGCCACTGCCATCGATCAGCCGGACGCGATCAGGATATTCCTGCGCCAGGGCACGGAACCCCGCCGCCAGGTTTTGCTGAAACCCCAGCCCGAGGCTTTCGAAGCGATCTTCCTTGCCGCCGCGGGCATTGCCGCGGGCCAGCGCCGTGGCCGGGTCGATATCGATCACGAATGTCCGGTCGGGTTCCACCGCGATCATCAAATCGTGCAGCCGGTCCACCATGGCGCGCAACTCGCCCCGCGCAGCACCTTGGTAGACGCGGGTGGAATCGGCGAAACGGTCGGTGATGACGGTCTTGCCCGCAGCCAGTGCCGGTCGGATCGTCCGTTCCAGGTGATCGCGGCGGGCAGCGGTGAACAGCAGGCATTCGGTCTCTGCCGACCAGCGTTCGCCTGCGCCTTCGACCAGCAGCCGGCGGATTTCCTCGGCCCCTTCGCTGCCACCGGGTTCACGGGTCAGCACGGTGTCACGCCCTTCGCTCCGCAGGGTCTCGGCGAGAAGCCGTGCCTGGGTGGACTTGCCGCAGCCGTCGATCCCCTCGAAACTGAGAAACATCAGCCGCCCACGGCGTCGATGGCCTTGCTGCCAAGCCGCATCACGGCGCCCTTCATCCGGCCCATGAATCCCGCTTCGGGAACGTCCTGCACGGCAAGAAGCGGCGTGACGGCATCCTTGGAGCCGGGCACCGTCACCACCAGTTGCCCCAATTGGTCGCCCTTGGCGATGGGGGCAGGGATGGGCGAGTTGTAAACCGCCTCGACCTTGACCTGATCCTGCGCACCTGCGGGGATCAGCACATTGACACCGTCCTTCGTGGTCAGCTCGACATACGACGCGGTGCCCAGCCAGACCGGAACCCTGACCACGGTTTCACCACCCGGAACCAGCGTTTCCATGGTGAATTGGCGAAAGGCCCAGTTCACGATCCGCTCGGCCTCTTCGGCGCGGGCGGTGTCGGTTTGCAATCCGGTAATGACAAAGATCACCCGGCGGCCATCCTGCACGGCCGAACCGACCAGCCCGTAACCGGCCTCTTGCGTGTGGCCCGTCTTCAGCCCGTCCGCGCCGATCCCCAGTTTCAGCAGCGGGTTGCGGTTGAAGCGATTTGCGGGGGCGCGATTGTCAAAGGGAAATTCGGTCAGGGCAAAATTCTTGTAAAGCTCGGGAAAGTCGCGGATCAGGTGCATCGCGAGAATCCCCAGGTCATGGGCGGTCATCCGATGGCGTGGCTGGGGCCAGCCCGAGGCATTGGTAAAGACCGAATTGGTCAGTCCCAGCTCCTTGCCTTGCTCCGTCATCTGCCGGGCGAAAGCCTCTTCGGTGCCGGCCAGCCCCTCGGCCACGACGACACAGGCGTCATTGCCCGACAGCACGATGATGCCCTTGATCAGCTCTTCCACGGTGGGGCGGTCCTGCTCGTTCAGGAACATGGTCGAGCCGCCCATCTGCCGGGCCTTGGTCGAGACGGGCAGGCGTGTATCCATCTCCACCCGCCCTTCATGCAATGCCTCGAACAGCATGTAAGTCGTCATCAGCTTGGACATGGAGGCGGGCGGGATCGGCCGGTCGGCATTCTTTTCCATCAGCACGGTGCCGGTCGCCACGTCGTAGACCCATGCTGTTTCGGCATTCGTATCGAATGCCTGCGCCGGTGCGGCCAGGGTCAGCAGGGCGATAAGCCTCAGCAGAAAAGCGCGCATGAGATGTCCTTTGCCTGTTTGCCTCTGATGGTTACTATAAGGGCGAGGTTCCCGCAACGCGCCGTGGCATGGTTCAGGATCAATTTGAACGCAATTTTACCGATCGCGCGGCCCTTCTTCTTCGTTGTAAATACCTTTCTGGGGTCGCGGGCAGGTCGCGCCACTGGTTCGAGAGACCAGCCGGCGACGGGCGTAAAGCCCCCGGCCATCGTGGGATGCAATCCTGGCGGATTCAGATTCGGTGAGAACAACGTCATGAATGCGCGGGCGGCAGGAGGAGCACCGCCCGCGCCTCGCCGGGTGATCTTTCTTGTTCTGCGCAGCCTGCGCGTTACCCGGCGAGATAGCTGTCGATGGCGGCGCGGGTGCCGCCTTGATGAAGCAAAGTCAGTTTGCGCGAGAAGGCTTCCTGAAAGCGGCTGTCGTCAGTCAGCGGACCGAAGACCGTGCGGTTTTCCAGAAAAGCCAGGGGGTTTTCGCGCGCGGCAAGTGCACGTTCGCGCAAGGTTTCATGACTGTCGTCATTCGGCGCGATTTCATTTCCCGCCTCGTCGCGGCGCTCGCAATAGCGGCACCAGAAGGCGACCTCCTGCGCGAGACCCTCGATGGCGCGGCCGTCGCTCAGGGCATCGCCGATGGTGGGCAGGACGAATTTCGGCTGCCGGTTCGAGCCGTCCAAGCAGAGGCGGGCGACGGTGTCACCGATCTCGGGATTGGCGAAACGGTTCACGATCAACTCCAGGTAATCGCCGTAATCCACGCCGTCGATGGGGGTAAGCGTCGGGATGATCTCGCGGGTTTCCAGCGCCCGCAGCCACGCCTCGATCTGTGGGTCGGCCATCGCCTCGTGGACGAAATGGTGTCCCAGAAGCGCGGCGGGATAGGCGATGGCCGCGTGGCCGCCATTGAGAATGCGCAGTTTCATCAGCTCGTGGCGGCTGACATCGACGACGAATTCCGCCCCGGCCTTTTCCAGCGGCGGGCGACCTTGCGGGAAATTGTCCTCCAGCACCCATTGCCGGAAGGGCTCGCAGACCACCGGGGCGGCATCATTGACGCCGAAGCGGTCGCGAACCAGCGACCGCTCGCGATCCGAGGTGGCGGGAGTGATGCAATCGACCATGGAGTTCGGGAAGGCCACGTTCTCAGTCACCCAATTCCCGAATGCCGGGTCGATCAGTTGCGCAAGCCCGGTCACGGTGCGGGCGCAGACATGGCCGTTTTCGGGCAGGTTGTCGCAGGACATGACGGTGAAGGGCGGGATGCCCGCGGCCTCGCGGCGGCGAAGGGCGGCAAGGATCATGCCGAACACGCTTTGCGGGGCCTCGGGATTGGCGGCGTCATGGGCCATGTCGGGATGGCTGGCATCGAACCCGCCGGTCTGCGCATCGACGTAATAGCCGCCCTCGGTGATCGTCAGCGAGACGATGCGGATCGCCGGATCTGACATGGCGGCGATCACGGGTTCCGGCGCGACCTCGACGAAATCCACCATCGAGCCGATAATTCGGGCGTTCAACCCCTTCGGGTCCAGCTCGACCAGCGTGGTCAGCCAATCCTGCGCCTGCAGCCTCTCGCGCATGGCGGCATCGCCGGGACGCACACCCGCGCCGATCAGCGCCCAGTCATGGCCCTCACCCTGTTCGAAAAGCCGGTCGAGATACCATGCCATATGCGCGCGATGGAAATTGCCGACGCCGACATGCAGGATACCGGGCCGCAGCGCGGCGCGATCATAGCCGGGGCGGCTGACGCTGGCCGCCAGATCGTTCAGGGTGGATTGCGACAGGGCGGTAGCCATAGTGGAACCTTTCGTCAGGCTGCCTCGGGAATAAAGGCGTGGTCGGGGGTTTGGGACATGGCGGCGGGCGAGCCGTCGCCATGGTCGCGACTACATACGGTCGCCGTTCTTGTCGAAACGATGGATCTTGTCCTCGGCGGGGGTCAGCCAGATCTCGTCGCCATGACGGAAAGCCACCTCGCCATCGGCGCGGATGGTGATTGCATCGGCCAGCCCGGTGTCCTCGACATAGAAGAAACTGTCCGAGCCCAGATGTTCGGACACGCCGATTCGGCCTTTCCATTTGCCGCTATCGGCAGAGACCGAGATATGTTCGGGGCGCACACCGATGGTCTCGGCGCCGTATTCCGCCGCCGCTGCGCCCGTGAACAGGTTCATCCTCGGGCTGCCGATGAAGCCCGCGACAAAGACATTTCGGGGATTGCGATACAGTTCCAACGGGCTGCCGACCTGCTCGATCCGGCCTGCCTGCAGGACGACGATCTTGTCGGCCATGGTCATCGCCTCGACCTGGTCATGGGTCACGTAGATCATCGTGGTCTTCAGACGGTTATGCAGCTCGCTGATCTCCAGCCGCATGCCGACCCGCAGGGCGGCATCCAGGTTGGACAGCGGCTCGTCGAACAGGAAGGCCGACGGCTCGCGCACGATGGCCCGGCCGATGGCGACACGCTGGCGCTGACCGCCCGAAAGCTGGCCCGGGCGGCGGTCCAGGTAGTCGGTCAGGTTCAGTGCCTTTGCCGCCGAATCGATCCGGCGTTTCTGCTCGGCGTCGTCGATGCCCGCCATCTTCATCGGAAAGGCGATGTTCTTGCGCACCGACATATGCGGGTAAAGCGCATATGACTGAAACACCATGGCCAGCCCGCGTTTGGCCGGAGAGGCCTGGGTGGCATCCGATCCATCGATCACGATCTTGCCGCCCGTGACATCCTCCAGCCCCGCGATCAGGCGCAGGAGCGTGGATTTGCCGCAGCCCGAGGGACCGACGAAGACGACGAATTCGCCATCCTCGATGGTCAGGTCCAGCGGCGGGATGACCTCGACTTCGCCGAAGCTCTTGGCGACATTTTCAAGGGTGATTTGTCCCATTGTTCTTCTCCGTTACTTCACGGCGCCGAAGGTCAGGCCGCGGACGAGTTGCTTCTGGCTGAACCAGCCGAGGATCAGGATCGGGGCGATGGCCATGGTCGAGGCCGCGCTGAGTTTCGCGTAGAACAGGCCTTGTGGCGACGAGAAGCTGGCGATGAAGGCCGTCAAGGGCGCGGCATTCGTCGTGGTCAGGTTCAGCGTCCAGAAGGCTTCGTTCCATGCAAGGATCACGTTCAGAAGCATCGTCGAAGCGATGCCCGGCACGGCCATGGGGGTCAGCACATAGATGATCTCGTTGCGCAGATTGGCGCCGTCCATCCGCGCGGCCTCCAGGATCTCTCCGGGGATCTCGCGGAAATAGGTGAACAGCATCCAGACGATGATCGGCAGGTTCATCAGCATCATGATGATGACCAGCGCGGTGCGCGTATCCAGAAGCCCCATGCTGCGCAGCCCCAAATAGACCGGTACCAGCACGCCGACCGCAGGCATCATCTTGGTGGACAGCATCCACATCAGCACGTTCTTGGTGTTCTTCGTGGGCTGGAAGGCCATCGACCAGGCGGCGGGAATGGCGATGGCCAGCCCCAGAAGCGTCGAGCCGATCGAGATCACCACCGAGTTCATGAAATAGCGGGCGTAATCCGAGCGGGTATTGACGTCGATATAGTTCTGCAGCGTCCAGTCGAAGTTGAACCAGACCGGGGGCGAGGCGATGGCCGTGGCCTCGGTCTTGAAGGATGTCAGCACGGTCCAGATGATCGGGAAGGAGATCAGTATCCCGATACCCCATGCGACGAGTGTGACGAGGGCGCGCTGGCCCGTTGTGGTTTGTCTCGCCATGTCAGAGCTCCAGGTTCTTGCCGACCGCGCGCATCAGGAAGAAGGCGACGATATTGGCGATGATGACGGCGATCACCCCTCCGGCCGCGCCCATGCCCGCGTCGAACTGCTTGAGCGAGAGGTTGTAGATCAGGAAGGGGATATTGGTGGAGGCATAGCCCGGACCGCCTGCCGTGGTGACGTAGATCTCGGCGAAGACCGCCAGAAGGAAGATCGTCTGGATCAGCACGACCACGGTGATCGAGCGGGTCAGATGTGGCAGGGTCAGGTAGAAGAAGCGGCTGAGCCAGCCCGCACCATCCATCTCGGCGGCTTCCATCTGCTCGCTGTCGAGAGACTGCAGCGCCGTCAGCAGGATCAGAGTGGCAAAGGGCAGCCAAGCCCATGCCACCATGATGACGATGGACAGAAGCGGCAGGGTCGAGAGGAAATCCACCGGCTGCAGCCCGAATGCGCGGAAGAGATGCGCGAACAGCCCGTTGACCGGGTTCATGAACATGTTTTTCCACACCAGCGCCGAGACGGTCGGCATGACGAAGAAGGGCGAGATCACCAGGATGCGGACGATGCCCTGGCCCCAGAACTCCATGTTCAGAAGAAGCGCCAGAAGGATGCCGCCGATGGTGGTGATCGCCAGCACGCCCAGCACCAGCACCAGCGTGTTGACCAGCGCCGGGATGAAGGCCGGGTCGGTCAGGAAATAGTAGTAATTCTCGAACCCGGTCCAGGAGGCGGGCGGGGTCAGGATATTGTAGCGGAGGAACGAGAAGTAGATCGTCGTCCCGAGCGGAATGATCATCCACGCCAGAAGCAGGATCACGGATGGAGAGATCATCAACCGCGCCGCCTTATGCGCACGTTGCGTGGCCATGGGGCAGTTCCTTCAGGTTGCGCCGGGCTGGGTCCGGGGCCTGTTGCGTCCCGCGATAGCCGGGGGGCTGTCTGCCCCCCGGCGCCCCCCGAGGATATTTGCCTGAAGAAGAAGGGGGCGGGACGGGGCACCGTTTGGCGGAGCCGGCGTGAAAGCGGAGAAAGGCCGACCGGGATCGAGCGAGCCGTTCCGGTCGGCCGGGCTACTTACTTTGGATAGCCGGCGCGGCGCATCTCTCGCGTGGCGGTGGCCTGCGCCGCGGTCAATGCCTCTTCGACGCTGGTCTGGCCGGTGACGGCGGCCGAGAAGAGCTGACCGATGGTGGTGGCGATTCCCTGGAATTCCGGGATCGCGACATATTGCGCGCCGACATAGGGCACCTCATCCACGGTCGGGCTGCCCGGATTGGCCGAGTTGATCGCAGCCAGGGTCATCTCCGCGAAGGGCGCGACCTCGGTATATTCCGGATTCTCGTAGAGAGATGTGCGGGTGCCCGGAGGCACGGCCAGCCAGCCCTCGTTCTCGGCTACCAGCTCGGTATAGCCCTTGGAGGTCGCCCATTCGATGAAGGTTTGCGCGGCCTCGGGGTTTTCCGAGCTGGCCGGGATCGCCAGCGACCAGGCCCAGAGCCAGTTGGCCTTCTGTCCGCCTTCGGCGCTTGGAGCCTGGGCGAAGCCGACCTTGTCGGCAACGGTCGAATCGTCGGGATTGGTCACGAAACCCGCCGCGACCGTGGCATCGTACCACATGCCGCATTTGCCGGTCTGGAACAGTGCCAGGTTCTCGTTGAAGCCGTTCGAGGAGGCGCCGGGAGGGCCGTAATTGCCCATCACATCGACATAGAAGCTCATGGCCTCATTCCAGGCCGGCTGATCGAATTGCGGAACCCATTCCGCATCGAACCATTTTCCGCCGAAGGAATTCGCCATCGAGGTCAGCAGCGCCATGTTCTCGCCCCAACCGGCCTTGCCGCGCAGGCAGATGCCGTAGACCCCGCTATCGGGGTCATGCATCGCCTCGGCGGCCTGGCGGATGAAATCCCATGTCGGCTCTTCGGGCATCTCCAGCCCGGCGGCCTCCATCAGGTCGGTGCGATACATCACCATGGCGCTTTCGCCATAGAAGGGGGCGGCGTAAAGCGTGCCGTCGACGCTCAGTGCCTCGCGGATCGCGGGCAGCAGGTCATCGACATCGTATTCGGCGCTCATCTCGAGCGGCTTGAGCCAGTCCTGCTTGCCCCAGATCGGAACCTCGTAAGTGCCGATGGTCATCACGTCATACTGGCCGCCATTGGTGGCGATGTCGGTGGTGACCTTCTCGCGCAGGACGTTTTCCTCGAGCGTTACCCATTCGATCTTGATGTCGGGATGGGCCGCTTCGAATTCGCCGGTCAGGCCCTGCATGCGGATCATGTCGCCATTGTTCACGGTGGCGACGGTCAGCGTCACGTCCTGGGCTGCCGCGAGGCCGGCCGAGGCGCAAAGCGCGGTTGCACCCATCAGGATGCGGAAAGTCGTGGTCATGATGTCCTCCCTTACGGTTTGAGCAAATGCCAATCCGATGGGCAAATATTCGCAAATTGTCAAGATTCTGTCAATCATCAAATGCGAAACCTGCATGCAGGGCTCGAAACACTGCGTGCAAGGGATTGTAATCGTTCAGGAATGAAGCGCGATATTCAGGCGAGTAGCCGTTCGGCCGTAGCCTCGGAGGTCACCAGCACGTTGACCAATTGCCCGATCAATGCCGCCCGAATCGCCGGCAGCTTGGTTTCGCCCGAGGCGACGGCGATCACCGGGCGTTCGCTGTTGCGCGGCAGTGGTGCGGAGGCGACGCGGCGATTGAAGGCGCAATCGATGATATTGCCTTCGCGATCATAGACCCAGCTTGTGATCTCGCCCGTGGCTCCGGCGCGGGCCAGTTCTGCCATCTCGGCGGCGGAGACGAAACCATCGACATGGAGGGGGGCGCTTTCATCCATCTGGCCCACGCCGACCACCGAGAGATCGGCGTGGCGGCACAGTTCCAGCGTATTCCGCGCCGCCTCCTGTTCCTGCATCTGCACTAGTTCGTCGGGATGGCTGACCAGCACCGGCAGGGGATTGGGGTAATGCGGCGCGCCTATCCGCTCGGCCAGGTGAATGGTGGCGTTGTAGGGCGAGGCGGCGCCGTCCGACATCATGTTGCCAAGCCGCGATGCGACCACGTGATGCGGGCAGGACATACGCGGCAACTGCTCGACCGTGGCTTTCACCGCCCGGCCGGTGCCAAGGCTGATGACCCGGCGCTCGGGCGATTTCAACGTCTTTTCCATCTCGGCTGCGGCGGCGATGGCGATGCCGGTCAGCAGATCGGGCGCGCCGGGGTCGGAGGGCACGACCTCGCAGCCGTTCAGGCCATAGCGGTCGGTCAATGCGCGAGCGAGATCCATGCACCGGGCGATTGGATGGTCGAGCCGGACCTTGATCAGCTTTTCGCTGACCGCCATCGCCACCAGTCGCTGCGCGCTCTGGCGGCTGACGCCAAGCTTGCGGGCGATCTCGTCCTGCGTGTTGCCCGCGACGTAATAGAGCCATCCGGCGCGCGCGGCATCGTCCAGCCGTGTCGTGTCGGGCGTGAAACGTCCTGTGCTCACCGGATCTCTCCAAATGTTTCGATTTCTTCCAAGAGGTGCGGGAAATCCTCCCAGTTGTCAAAGCTGTGCACATCGGCGGGGGTGGCAAGAGGATGGCCGCGCAGATGCGAGGCGCCGCGATAGGCCAGCACGCGCATGCCTGCGGCTCGGGCGGCCTCGATCCCCGGCAGGCTGTCCTCGATTACCAGTGTGGCGGCCGGATCGACGCCCATTCGGTTTGCCGCGAAGAGGAACAGGTCGGGGGCGGGCTTGCCATGCGCCACCTGGCTGGAGGTAAAAACATGGGGGCCGAAAAACTCCGACAGGCCAATGAGTTGCAATGTCCTTTCCACTCGGGGGCGGCTGGAGGAGGTGGCGACGCAGCAGGGTTTGCGCAACTGCGCCAGCATTGCCGGTAAGCCGGGGGTCGGGGCAAGCTCGTCCTCGAAACGCAAGAGCAGGCGGCGGCGGTACTCGGCCTCGAAATCCTCGGGCAGGGCGCGATTGAACCGCTCGCGGATGACCTTGGCCACGGTCGGGAAACTGCGGCCCAGGAAATCGCGGCGGACATCGTCGGGGCCGATCGACAGGCCCAGCTCCGCCAGTTGTGCGATCATGACGCTGGCCGAGAGAACCTCGCTATCGGCGATGACACCGTCGCAATCAAAGATCACCAGTCCGATCCGCATCCCGTTTCCTTGCATTGCCGATGGGAGAGCAGCGGGAGAAGGGCGCAAGAGTGCGATGCTGTCAATGGAAAAGGGTTCCTGCTGAAATGCCGCGCCCGAAGGCGCGACATCCCAGCAGGGAGGAGTGTTCGAGGATATGTTCCAAATTCCCGAACAAGACCATGCTGGCACATGCGGATTAAGATTGTATTGTCAGGTTGCGATAAAAACGGTTCGGGGAAGAAAGAGGGCGGGATGGCGCAAATTCTGGATGGTGACGCGGGAACGATCTTCGTGGGCGGCGGCGGAGAGGAATACGGCACGCCGCAGACCATGCTGCTGAAATATGCCAATCGGCATGGCATGATCGCTGGCGCGACCGGGACCGGCAAGACGGTGACCTTGCAGATATTGGCCGAAAACCTGTCGTTGGCCGGGGTGCCGGTCTTCCTGGCCGATGTGAAGGGCGATCTGGCCGGGTTGTCGCGTTCTGGCAGCGACCAGGCCAAGCTGCACGAGGCGTTCAAGAAGCGCGCAGATACGATCGGGCTGGAACTGGATTACCAGGATTTCCCCGTCACCTTCTGGGATGTCTGGGGCGAACAGGGGCATCCCGTCCGCACCACGCCCGCCGAGATGGGGCCGTTGCTGCTGTCGCGCCTGCTGGATCTGACCGAGGCGCAGGAAGGGGTGATGAACATCGCCTTCCGCGTGGCCGACGAGCAGGGGCTGGCGCTGGCGGATCTGAAGGATTTGCAGGCGATGCTGGTCTGGGTCGGGCAGAACTCGAGCGAACTATCGCTGCAATACGGCAATGTCAGCTCGGCCAGCGTGGGGGCGATTCAGCGCGCGCTGCTGGTGCTGGAAAATCAGGGCGGCGACAAGCTGTTCGGGGAACCGGCGCTGGAACTGGCCGACCTCATGCGGCAGGATCAGGCGGGCAAGGGAATGATCAACATCCTCGCCGCCGATCAACTGATGAACTCGCCGCGCCTCTATGCGACCTTCCTGCTGTGGCTGCTGTCGGAGCTGTTCGAACAATTGCCCGAAGTGGGCGATCCCGAGCGCCCCAAGATCGCCTTCTTCTTCGACGAGGCGCATCTGCTGTTCGACGACGCGCCCAAGGCCTTGATCGAGAAGGTCGAGCAGGTCGCGCGGCTGATCCGCTCGAAAGGGGTCAGCGTCTGGTTCATCAGCCAGAACCCGACCGATATTCCCGAGGATATCCTGGGCCAGCTTGGCAACCGGGTGCAACACGCGCTGCGGGCCTTTACCGCCAAGGACCAGAAGGCGCTGCGCATGGCGGCGGAAAATTACCGGCCCAATCCCGATTTCGACACTGCCGAGGCAATCCAGAATGTCGGCACGGGCGAGGCGGTGACCTCGCTGCTGGAAAACAAGGGTGTGCCGGGAATCGTTCAGCGCACGCTGATCCGCCCGCCTTTCAGCCAGCTTGGTCCGGTTTCGGATTCCGAACGGGCCGAGGTCATGAAAGCGTCTCCGATGGCGGAGAAATACGGCAAGACGCTGGACCGGGAATCCGCGCAGGAGATCCTCGCCAAACGCGCCGAGGAAGCCGGAGCCGAGGCGGAGGAGAGGGCGCCCGCCAAAGCGGATGACGACCTGTTCGACATGGGTAACGAGGAATACAAGCAGGCCCGCCGCTATGAGCCGCCAAAGCCGGCGAAGCCGAAATCCTCGCGCTCTTCGCGTTCGGACAGTATCGCCGAGACATTCGGCAAGAGCCTTGCCCGGCAATTGGGCAGCCGCGCCGGCAAGGAACTGGTCAGAGGCGTGCTCGGATCGCTGTTCCGGGGGCGGTGACCGGCGGGGGTGATGCGCGTATCTCGGCCATCAGGGCGATCATGACCAGGACATGCCGCTGCATGTCATAATGCGGCACGCGCGCCAGCCGGGCTTCGTTGAGACGTTCTTCCTCTTCCTTCAGGCGCGGCAAGGCACTGCCCGCCGGGGGACAGGTCGGGCTGCGCAAGAGCCGGGGGAGGTCGCGTCTGCGATGCCATCCGGCCTGACCGGCCAGACCTGCCCGGACCAGGCTGCGTGGACGGCGCGACGGTTGGATCGCCCTGGCGGGATGGAAGGCCGTGATGTCGGTGAATGCGGTCATGGGGACTCTCTGTCGCTGTCGTGAGGCCGCCATGATCACATGATCGGGGCACTGTTGCGGAATTGAGCTGTGCAGCGCACGTAAGGGAAAGGAAAATTTAGCGTTTGTTAGGGAATGTTGCGTCTCTGCCCACGAGTTGCCGAGCAATTCATCGGGCGATTTCCAGCGCGGGAAAATGGTTCACTTTGCCCGCGAGAGCTAGAGAGGCAACAGAATGATCCAGAGACAGAATTTCCCGGCAACCCATGAGGTCGGCGAGCCGCGCCGGCAGGCGCCCGGGCCCGATACTGGCAAACCCGACGACGTGGAGCTTTACCTGCGTCATATCAGGGACGGAGTGCCGATCCGGGCATTGGCGCGCGAACTGGGCTGTCATGCCTCGACCGTGTTGCGCCGCGTCCGCCGCTTCGAGGAACGCCGCGACGATCCGCTGGTTGATGCCGCGCTTTCGGCCCGCGCCGAAGCGCCCGCGGCGGAACAGGATGAGCGGCAGTTCCGGCAAGTGCTGCGCAGGCTGGCCGAGCCGGGGGCGGTGATGGTCACGGCCAAGGGCATGGAGAAAGCCATCGTGACCCGTGACGAGATCCGCACCGCGGTTCTGGATCGGAGCATGGCCGAGGCGATGGCGCTGCGCGGATGGGTGGCGCAATCGGTTCAAGGCGGGCGTATCCAGCGTTATGTGCTGGTCCCTGCGGGGCGCGAAGCCTTGCGGCGAATGCTGAAAACCGGGGGGCAGGATGCAGAGGATCACGCCGGGAAACACCGGGTCCAGGGGGATCGTATCATCGAGGATCCCGAAGATGGCCGCCGCCGCCGAACCCGTGTCAATCTTGCCGAAAGCCCCTTGCTGCTTCTGGCGCGCCATCGTGACATGGATGGGCAGCCCTTCCTGACTCCCGGGATGGTCGCCGCCGGGGAACGTCTGCGCGAGGATTTCGAACTCGCCCAGATGGGCCCCCGCGTCACCCAGAACTGGGAGGGCTTCCTGACTGCCGGCATCGATGTTGGCCGCAACGCTTTCGGGGGCGGGTCGATCTCTGCACGCGATCGGGTGGCGGCGGCGCTGCGCGACCTGGGGCCGGGGCTTGGCGATGTCGCGTTGCGCATCTGCTGCTTTCTCGAAGGAATGGTGATGACCGAGCGGCGTTTGGGCTGGACGGCGCGCTCGGGCAAGATCGTGCTGCGCCTGGCGCTGATGCGGCTCGAACGGCACTACGAGGAACGTTATGGCAAATACGCACCTCCGATCGGTTGAGTTCCGGGTCCTTGCCATGAGGCTAGGTTGATAACCCGCCGGGAGCGAGATAAGCTGAAAGCCAGTATTTCGGATTGTTCGATCAGCAGATCTTATGAATATCACCTTCCGCCAATTGCGATATTTCCTGGCCCTGGCCGAGCAGGGGCATTTCACCCGCGCGGCCGAGACGATCCACGTGACCCAGCCAGCCCTGTCGATGCAGATCCGCGCGCTGGAGGACATGGCGGGCGGGCAACTGGTCGAACGGACGCCGACCGGGATCGTGTTGACACCGCGCGGACGTGCGCTGGCCGATCATGCCCGGCGGGTCCTGGCGACGATGTCCGGGTTGGAGCAGGCCTTGCGCCAACCGGGGCAGGGCGGTCGGTTGCGGCTAGGGATGATCCCGACCGTTGCCCCCTATCTGCTGCCCGAGGCGCTGCCGGAGCTGCGTGCCAGCGACATCGGGCGCGATCTGCATCTGCGCGAGGCGATGACCGAGCGGCTTCTGAACGAATTGGAATCCGGTCGTCTCGATGCCGCGGTCGTGGCCACCCCGCCCGAGAATGACAGCATGGTCGCGGTGGCGCTGTTCACCGATCGCTTCCTGTTGGCAGGCAGTTCCGGCCGTATCGCCGGTTTTTCCGACCGTGCGGACGATCTGCGTCCGCAATCGCTGGATCCGGCGCAGCTTCTGTTGCTGGACGAGGGGCATTGCCTGGGCGATCAGGCGCTGGAAGTCTGCGGGCTGTCTCGCCGGGGAGGACGGTTGGACCTGGGGGCGGCATCGCTTTCGACCCTGTGCCGTCTGGCGGCGCAGGGGATGGGGCTGACCTTCCTGCCCGAGATCGCCCGGAGGCAGGAAATGGCGGCGGCGCCGGGGCTGGCCGCGATCCGCTTTCCCGATCCGCAGCCTGCGCGGCAGGTGCTCTTGATGCGTCGTGCCTCGACCCCGGCGGATGGGTGGTTCGACGAGCTGGCCGATACGTTGCGGCATGCCGGGCAGGGATTGCTTGCCGATGACGAGGCCTAGATAAACTATTGAGATATCGTCAGAAGACTTTCTTCAGTTCCCGCACGGCATAATCCGCGAACATGCGGACCTTGGGATCCTGCAAGCGCCGATGCGGGGTCAGGCTGCCGAATTGGGCCGGCATGGGCGGGGTGTCGGGAAGAACATTCACCAAACGCCCTGCCTCGATATCACCGGCCACTTCATAGAACGGGCGATTCGCGATTCCCTCTCCGCCAAGCGCCCATGAGGTCAGCACATCCCCGTCATCGGTATCGAAGCGCCCGGAAACCATCATCTTCTTCGGTCCATCCGGGGCCTGAAGCACCCAGAAATATTCCGGGCTGCGCGGATATCGCAGCAAAAGGCAGTTGTGATCGGCCAGATCCTCGGGTTGTTCCGGCGTGCCATGCGCGGCGAGATATTCGGGTGAGGCAACCAGCATCCTTGGGCAATCCGCGATCTTGCGCCACTTCAGCGTGGAATCGGCAGGCTCTCCCAAAAAGAAAGCCAGATCAATGGCGTCCTCGACGATATTCACGTTGCGGTCCGATAGGCGCAGGCGAAATTCCACCCCGGGATTCTCGTGACAGAACGGCGGGATCAGGGGCGCGATCAATCGTCGCCCCAAACCCAGGGGCGCGGTCAGCCGGATCACCCCCTGCGGCTTGCCCGAAAAGCTGCTGACCATCGCCTCTGCCTCGTCCAGCGTGTCGATGACGCGGCGGGCGTGGTCATAGAAGGCGCGACCGATCTCGGTCGGGGTCAGCCGCCGCGTGGTCCTGTTCAGCAGCCGCACCCCGAAGCGATTTTCAAGATCCTTGATACGATTCGAGGCAACGGCGGGTGACAGACGCAAGTCCCTGCCACCGGCGGTGATCGAGCCCAGTTCGATCACGCGGACAAAGACTCTCAGACTTTCAAGATAGGACATCGGGTTAGGCCGCTTTCAAGGAATCGTGTAAAGTCTTCCGCGTCGGGACCGATTTCGCAACGATTCTTTCCGGCTTACGCTTCGGACGGTTTCACAGCCAGGAGGATTGCCATGAAGCCCGAGCTGCGCTTTCTGCTCAACGATCAGGAGATCAGGCTGACCGAGGTCGGGGCCTCGGATACATTGCTGGATCATCTGCGCATCGCCCGTCGCCTGACCGGCACCAAGGAGGGCTGCGCCGAGGGCGATTGCGGCGCCTGCACGGTGTTGTTGGGCCGCTTGACCGAGGATGGGCTGGTCTATGAGCCGATCAATGCCTGCATCCGGTTCCTGGCGTCCTGCCATGCCTGCCATGTCGTCACGGTCGAGCATCTGCGCGGCCCAGACGGCGGTTTGCACCCGATCCAGAAGGCGATGGTCGAGCATCACGGCAGCCAATGCGGCTTCTGCACGCCGGGGATCGTCATGTCGCTTTACGGCTTGTGGATGAGCGATCCGCAGGCGGGTGTGACGCAGATCGAAGAGGCGCTGCAGGGCAATCTCTGCCGCTGCACCGGCTATGAGCCGATCGTGAAGGCCGCCCTGGCTGCCGGGCGGCAGGGCGGGCAGGCGATGGATGCGTTGGCGGTCGAGCGCGACGCGGTGGCGGCACGGCTGCACGCGATGCGCGAGGGCCGGGTCGAGCTGTCCAAGGGCGACGAACGTGCGATCATTCCCGCCGATGTGGACGATTTCGCGGCGGTGCTGGAAGAGAACCCCGATGCGACAATCGTCGCGGGCGCGACCGATGTCGGGCTGTGGGTGACGAAATTCCTGCGCGATATCTCCCCCGCCGTTTTCATCGGCCACCTGATGAAGGGTATCGAGGTGAATGGCGATGAGATCCGCCTCGGCGCGGGCGTGACCTATAGCGAGGCTGCCCCGCTGATCGCCAAGCATATTCCCGCCGCGCATGATTACTGGCTGCGCATTGGCGGTTGGCAGGTCCGCAACATGGGAACCATTGGCGCGAATATCGCCAATGGCTCGCCCATCGGCGACACGCCGCCCCTGCTGATCGCGCTCGGTGCGCGGATCGTGCTGCGCAAGGGTGCTGTGCGGCGCGAGGTGGCGCTGGAGGATTTCTTCATCGACTACGGCAAGCAGGACCGCGCTCCCGGCGAATTCGTCGAAGAGGTCATCATCCCGACACGTCCGCAGGCGAAACTGGCCGCCTACAAGATCTCGAAGCGCCGCGACAGCGACATCACCGCCGTCGCCGCCGGTTTTTGCCTGAGCGTTGAAAATGGTATCATCACGCAGGCGAAGGTCGCATTCGGCGGCATGGCCGCGATTCCCAAACGTGCCGCAAAGGCCGAGGCCGCGCTGACCGGGCAGCCCTTTGCCGCTGACAGCTTCGACGCCGCCGCCCGTGCCGTGGCTGAAGATTTCCAGCCGCTGAGCGATTGGCGGGCCAGCGCCGAATACCGTCAGGTCATCGCCGCCAACCTGTTCCGCCGCTTCTGGCTGGAGCAATCCGAACCCGATCTGCCCGTGCGGCTGCAATACGCGGTGGGAGAATGAGCATGAAAGACGATACCGCAATCAAGGGCGTTGCCCACGCCGAAACGATCCACGATTCGGCCATCAAGCATGTCACCGGCCGGGCGGAATATACCGACGATCTGGCCGAGCCTCATGGCCTGATCCATGCCTATCTGGGGCTGGCGCAATGCGCCCATGGCCGGATCACCGGGATGGATTTCACCGAGACGCTGGCCGCGCCCGGGGTGATCGGCGTGCTCACCGCCAAGGATATCCCGGGCGTCAATGATGTCTCGCCCAATGGCAAGGATGACGATCCCGTCTTCGCCGAGGAGGAGGTGAAGTTCTGGGGCCAGCCCGTCTTTGCCGTCATCGCCGAGACTCGCGACCAGGCCCGCCGTGCCGCCCACATGGCCAAGATCGGCTATGAAGAACTGCCCTTCGCACTCGACCCCGTTGCTGCGCGCGACGCCGGGATGGATTACGTGACCGAGCCGCTGACGCTGAAACGCGGCGATGCCGGGGCCGGGATGGCTGCGGCTCCGCGCCGCATCAAGGGACGGTTCGGGATCGGCGGGCAGGATCACTTCTATCTCGAAGGCCAGATCGCCATGGCGGTGCCGGGCGAGGACGAGGATGTCGCAGTCAATGTCTCGACCCAGCATCCAAGCGAGGTGCAGCATATGGTCGCCCATGTGCTGGATGTGCCATCGCATTCGGTGGTCGTGAATGTGCGCCGCATGGGCGGGGGATTCGGCGGCAAGGAGACGCAGATGAACCTATTTGCCTGCGTCGCCGCCATGGCTGCGAAGAAATGGAACCGCGCGGTGAAGATCCGCCCCGATCGCGACGACGACATGATCGCCACTGGCAAGCGCCATGATTTCGTGGTCGATTACGAGGTCGGATTCGACGACGAGGGCCATATCCTGGCCGTCGAGGGCGATTGGTATGCGCGCTGCGGTTTCTCGGCCGATCTATCCGGCCCCGTGACCGACCGGGCGCTGTTCCATGCCGACAACGCCTATTACTACCCCGATGTGCTTCTGCGCAGCCATCCGATGCGCACCAATACCGTCAGCAACACCGCTTTTCGCGGCTTCGGAGGACCGCAAGGCGTCATCGTGGCCGAACGGATGATCGAAGAGATCGCCTATGCGCTTGGCCGCGACCCCTACGAGATCCGGCAGAAGAACCTCTACAAGAACGGGCAATTGACCCCCTATCACCAGGAGATCAGCGACCAGATCCTGCCGCGCATCTTCGAGGAACTCGAAGCGAGCAGCGATTACCAGGCCCGCCGTCAGGCGGTGCTGGACTGGAACTCGAAGGGAGGCGTGATCCGCAAGGGCATCGCGCTGACCCCGGTGAAATTCGGCATCAGCTTTACCGCGACATGGTTCAATCAGGCCGGTTCGCTGATCCATGTCTATTCCGACGGCTCCATCGCGCTGAACCATGGCGGGACCGAGATGGGGCAGGGTCTGAATACCAAGGTCGCGCAGGTCGTGGCCGAGGCCTTCCAATGCGATATCTCGCGCATCAAGATCACCCGGACGACGACCGAGAAGGTGCCGAATACCTCGGCCACCGCGGCCTCATCGGGGACCGATCTGAACGGCATGGCGGCGCTGGACGCAGCCGAGCAGATCAAGACCCGGCTGGTCGATTTCGTTTCCGAGCGTTGGCAGGCCCCGCGAGAGGATGTGCGTTTCGTGCCCGGTCATGTCGTGGCGGGCGAGACGGCGATCCCCTGGAACGAGGTGATCAAGGCCGCCTATATGGCCCGCATCCACCTGTCGGCGGCGGGTTTCTACAAGACGCCCAAGATCCACTGGGACCGCGCTACGGGTCAGGGACGGCCGTTCTATTACTTCGCCTATGGCGCGGCGGTCTCCGAGGTTTCCGTCGATACGCTGACCGGCGAATACGTGATCGACCGCGCCGATGTGATCCACGATGTCGGCCGCAGCCTGAACCCGGCCATCGACAAGGGTCAGGTCGAGGGCGCCTTCGTGCAGGGCACCGGCTGGCTGACCTGCGAGGAGCTCTGGTGGGACGACAAGGGCCAGCTGCGCACGCATGCGCCCTCGACCTACAAGATCCCGCTCGCTTCGGACCGCCCGCGCATCTTCAACGTGACGCTGGCCGACTGGTCGGAAAACAGCGAGCGCACGATCAAGCGGTCCAAGGCCGTGGGAGAGCCGCCCTTCATGCTGGGCATCTCGGTGTTCGAGGCGATCAACATGGCTGTTGCCTCGGTGGCGGAATACCGCGAACCCGCCCGCCTCGACGCCCCCGCCACGCCCGAGCGTGTGCTGATGGCCGTGAACCGGCTGAAGGGATGATCCGGGTCCGCGTCATATCGGCCAGGGGCTCGACCCCGCGCGATGCGGGGGCCGAGATGTTCGTCGGTCCGGATCGGGTCGAGGGCACCATTGGTGGCGGTCAGTTGGAATATATGGCCATCGACCGCGCCCGGCGGATGCTGCAAACCGGCGAGGCGCAGGCCGAGATGGATATCCCCCTTGGCCCCGAGATTGGGCAATGTTGCGGAGGACGCGTTCGGCTGAGCCTAGACCGAAAACCCGCGACGCCGCAGGACCATCCCGACGTGCTGATCTTCGGCGCGGGCCATGTCGGTCGGGCACTGGCATTGGCGCTGCAACCGCTGCCGGTCAACGCCACGCTGATCGACCAGCGCCCCGAAGAATTGGCGCTTGCCGCCTCCGGCCTGCAAACCCGTCTGACCCCGCTGCCCGAGGCCGAGATCCGCGCCGCCCGCCCCGGTTCCGCCATCGTCATCCTGACCCATGACCATGCGCTGGATTTCATGCTGGGTACCGAGGCGTTGTCGCGCAATGACCTCACCTATATCGGCATGATCGGCAGCGCCACGAAACGCTCGCAGTTCAACCGCTTCGCCCGCGACCGTGGCATCGATCCCGCGCAACTGACCTTGCCGATCGGCGCGGGGTTCTCAACCGATAAACGCCCGGCGGTGATTGCCGCCTATACCGCCGCCGAGTTGATGACCCGGCTGACCGCAACTTCTTCTTCAGAAAAATATCCATGCAACAGTTAATCCGGGGCCGAGTGCTCGGCTTTCATGCCGATCCCTCTGAGACTGACGACAACCACCGCTATATCGAGGACGGTGCCATCCTGATCGAGGATGGCCGCATCCTTGCCGTGGACGAATACACCGTGCTCGCCCGCCCGGATCTGGCCGAGATCGACCACCGCCCGCATCTGATCATGCCGGGCTTCATCGATCCGCATATCCATTTTCCACAGGTGCAGGTGATCGCAAGCTGGGGCGCGCAGCTTCTGGACTGGCTGAACACCTATACCTTCCCCGAAGAGGCGCGTTTCGCCGATCCCGATCACGCCACCCGCATGGCAGGGCTATTTCTCGACCAGCTGACCGCACATGGTACGACAACGGGTGTCGCCTTCTGCTCGGTCCATGCCACCAGTGCCGAGGCGCTGTTCTCCGCCGCCGAGGCGCGAGACATGGCGATGGTTGCGGGCAAGGTGATGATGGACCGTAATGCGCCCGATTCCGTGCTGGACACGCCGCAGCAGGGCTATGACGACAGCAAGCGCCTGTTGGAGAAATGGCACGGGCGGGGCAGGCAGCGATATGCGATCACGCCGCGCTTCGCCATCACCTCGACGCCCGGGCAGATGGAGGCCACCGGCGCGCTGGTGCGCGAGCACCCCGATTGCCATGTCCAGACCCATCTGAGCGAAAATCTCGAAGAAATCGAATTTACCTTGAGCCTGTATCCCGAGGCACGGGATTACCTTGATATCTATGAAAAATACGGGCTGCTATCGGATAAGCTCCTGTTGGGCCATTCGATCCATCTGCGCGAGCGCGAGATCGCCCGGATGGCGGAAACCGGAAGCCGTGCGGTGTTCTGCCCGACCTCGAACCTGTTCCTCGGCTCGGGCCTGTTCGACGAGGCGGGGCTGCGTGCGGCGGGTATCGTCAGCGGTATCGCTACGGATGTCGGCGGCGGCACCAGCTATTCGATGCTGCAGACGCTGAACGAGGGCTACAAGATCCTGCAACTGCGCGGGCAGAAGCTGCACCCGTTGCAGGCCTTCCACTGGGCGACGCGGGGCAATGCGCTAGCCCTGGGGATGCAGGACCGGATCGGCACGCTGGAGCCGGGATCGGATGCCGATCTGGTGGTTCTCGACGCCGGGGCGACCGATGCGATGGCCTTGCGGATGGAGCGGGCGGAGGCATTGGCCGAAGAGCTGTTCATCTTGCAGATCATGGGAGATGATCGCGCCATCGCGCAGGTTTACGTGGCAGGAAACCCAAGAAAGCCTGCCGCCCAACCCAGGAATGGGCGGCAAGGAAAATCGGTCCGGGATCTGGTGGAATCTGCAGACTGATCCGGCACGGGCGGTCAATCTCGCCGGGATCAAGTCCGATTTCGGCCCGATCTGGTGCATGTTCACATAGTTTACGTATGCTGCATATATTCTGGATACCGGGAACAGGAGCATCATATCATGAGCATGGCAAGCGACGCCCGGTTCTGGGATCGGACGTCCCGGAAATACGCCAAATCCACGATTTCGGATATGCCGGGATATGAACGCACATTGGACCGGACCCGAAAGCTGTTGGGATCAGGCGGTCGGGTGCTGGAACTGGGCTGCGGGACCGGCACGACCGCGCTCCGGCTTGCGGAGGCGACGCAACGCTATCTGGCCACGGATGTTTCCACCGAGATGATCAGGATCGCCGAAGAGAAACACGCGGCCAGCCCTGTTTCGCCGCTGACCTTCCGCATAGCGACGGCGGATACGCTTGAGTCCGAAACCGGGCAGTTCGACGCTGTTCTGGGGTTCAACTACCTTCACCTGGTTCGCGACCTGCCGGGAACGCTCCATCGAATCCATGCAATGCTCGTGCCCGGAGGTTTGTTCATTTCCAAGACGCCCTGCCTTGGGGATATGAACCCGCTGATACGGCTTGTCTTGTTGCCTGTCTTGCGGGCGATCGGAAAGGCCCCTTATGTCGAGGCTTTCCGAAGCACGGAGCTGTGCGAGCTGCTTTCTAGCTCCGGTTTCGATATCGCCGCCACGGAACATCACGCAACCAAGAGCGAAGTCGGACGTCCCTATATCGTCGCGCGGAAGCGATGAGGCAGAGCAGGCTTCCTGCCGGATATTGACGATGCCTGAGCCGCAACCTAGACATGGGGCATGATGATGTTCACGCAGGCCTTTCCTTCCTTCTATTATCCGCTCCCCTAGGAGCGGCAGGCATTCGTGCGACCGCTGCAACTGCCAGTGGTCGAATATGAGCATCAGTAGCGATCCTGGCCCCCTTTCTGAAAGACCAGGATATGACACGCCCCTTCATGATCATCGTTGGCTTCGGTGCATTTGGTGAATTGGTCGCAAGGATACTTGCCGATCATGCGGATATCGCGATCAATGACCCCTCGCCGAAAGCTCAGGATAAAGCCCGTGCTCTGGATATTGCTGTCGTCGATGTCTCTGCTGTTGCTCGGGCCGATTTGATTGTCCTCGCTGTGCCGGCATCCGGTCTGGAGGATTGTCTGACCGGATTGTCCGCATTTCTGAGATCGGGACAGGTCATGATCGACACCTGTTCGATAAAGGAAGAGCCCGTTCGGCTTATGCGGGCGATATTGCCCGAAACAGTGGAGATTGTTGCGACCCATCCCATGTTCGGCCCGCAAACTGCCAGGAACGGCATATCAGGGCTTCAGATGGTGATTTGTCCGGTGCGGGGACAGAAATGGCGTCCGTTGGCGCATTTTCTTCGTTCTGTTCTGGGATTGCAGGTCCTGGTCACGACCCCTGAAGAGCATGATCGGCAGGCGGCCGTCACTCAGGGCCTGACGCATCTGCTTGCCCATGCGCTCGGCAATTTTGAGCATTCCCCGAAAATCAGAACCCGAAGCTTCGAGTTGCTGATGGAAGCTGTCGCGATGGTAAGCAGCGATGCTCCGGAAGTGTTCGAAGCAATCGTTCGAGGGAACAGGTACGTTCCCGAGGTCAGGAGAATCCTTTTGAACGCCCTTGAAGGGAGCAACAAGACAACCTGAATGAGCCGGGCAAAATACTGACAACTTTATCCATCTTCTTTCCTGAACATATCCTCGTCGCATATCGTTCCGAAGCGGGGGGCCGGTTAGGTCGCCATGCTCATGACATAAAAGCGACGGGTGTATTGGCGGATGGGCGATCACGCTATGGGAAAGATTACGCCGGTTCTGATGGCTGGTGGCTCCGGGACGCGGCTTTGGCCGGTTTCGCGCAAGAGCTTTCCCAAGCAGTTCACGCCGCTTTTGGACAATGGGTCCTTGTTCCAGGCCTCAGTCCAGCGATTATCCGGGCCGGATTACAGCGGGCTGACGGTGATGACGAACGCCGATTTCCGCTTTATCGTGGCAGAGCAGCTTGAACAGATCGGGGTGAATTCGGCCACCGTGATGATCGAACCGGTCAGCCGCAACACCGCGCCCGCGATTCTCGCTGCCACATTGGCGGTCGTGGATCGCGACCCCGAGGGGCTGGTGATTGTCGCGCCATCCGATCACGTGATTCCCGATGCCGAGGCTTTCACCCGAGCGGTCAGGGAGGGGGCAAGACTTGCGCGGGAGGGCCGAATTGTCGTCTTTGGCATCCCGCCCGACCGGCCCGAAACCGGCTATGGATATCTCGAATTGGCCGAAACGGGCGACGGTCCACAGCCCTTGCAGCGTTTCGTCGAAAAACCCGCCCCCGAACAGGCAGAACAGATGTGCGCCGATGGCCGGCATCTCTGGAACGCGGGAATTTTTCTCTTTCGTGCCAAGGATATGATCGAGGCGTTTCGTATCCATGCGCCGGAATATCTGGTGCCCGTTCAGGCCGCGCTGGATCATGGGCAGACTGACCTGGGATTCCTGCGGCTCGCATCTGCCCCGTGGGAGGGGTTGCCTGATCAGTCGATCGACTACGCCGTGATGGAAAAAGCCCGTAACCTGTCCGTTCTGCGCCTAGGTTGTCACTGGGCCGATCTGGGCGGTTGGGACGCGGTATGGCGCGAGGATTTACGCCATACCCCGGACGAGAATGGCGTGGTGGCCGATTCGAACTCGACCGCGATCGATTGCCGGAACCTGCTGCTGCGCTCGGATGGCGACATCCAGGTCGTGGGAATCGGGTTGAACGACATGATGGTCGTGGCGACGAGCGATGCGGTCCTCGTGGCGGGGATGGATCGGGCGCAGGAGGTGCGGCGGGCGGTCGGTGCATTAAGTGCCGGGAACCGGAAGCAGGCGACCGCCTTTCCCCGCGATCATCGCCCTTGGGGCTGGTTCGAGACATTGGCGCTTGCCGATCGTTTTCAAGTCAAGCGGATCGTCGTCAAGCCCGGTGCCTCCCTGTCGCTGCAGCGGCATATGCACCGTTCGGAACATTGGATCGTCGTATCGGGCACGGCCCGGGTGACGATAGACGATATCAGGACATTGGTGACC
Organism: Paracoccus saliphilus; assembly: GCF_028553805.1. Classification (NCBI taxonomy): domain Bacteria; kingdom Pseudomonadati; phylum Pseudomonadota; class Alphaproteobacteria; order Rhodobacterales; family Paracoccaceae; genus Paracoccus; species Paracoccus saliphilus. The sequence continues at coordinate 1,677,113 of NZ_CP067140.1, forward strand.
GAGAACCAGTCGATCTACGTGCCGCTCGGCGCAGCCCATCGTCTGGAAAATCCGGGCAAATTGCCGGTCATTCTGGTCGAGGTTCAGACCGGCTCTTATCTCTGTGAGGATGATATCACCCGCTACGCGGATCTGTATGCCCGCGACAATCCGGCATGAGGCAAATACATCTCCCGGAACAGTGGGCTAGGGTCGTCCGGTGCCGCTAGGACAGGGGCAGTCAATAGAGCGTGATTAATCGCCCGTGTCTCAATCCGCCATCGTTGTGTCGCAAATTGTCCGCACGGATTCGCCGCCGAGGTTAGTTTAGCAAGACAGGCGGCCATATCGCAGCGATAGGACGGCCCGTGACATGTCAAAGAGCGCTGAGAGCGCAAGATGGAACCACAGGTGCGCGATGACCACAGTCCCTTCCACCGCCGAACTGATCGCGGCGCGTCAGCCCGGTTTTTCTTTGCCGCGCGACCTCTATTGCGGTCAGCAGGCGCTTCAGGACGATCTGGAACAGATCTGGTACCGTGAATGGCTGTTCGCCGTCCCGGCCTGCGAGATTCCCAAGACCGGGAACTACGCCACGCTGAATGTCGGGCAATATCCGGTGATTGTCATTCGCGGGGCCGATGGCCGAATTCGCGCCTTTCATAATGTCTGCCGTCATCGCGGCCAGCGGCTTTGCCCCAAGAGTTCGGGCAGCAATCCCAAGCTGGTCTGCCCCTATCATCAATGGACTTATGATCTGGACGGCAAGCTGGTCTATGCCCGCGATATGGGTGAGGGCTTCGATGCGTCCAAATACGGACTGAAACCGGTCCATTGCGTCGATATCGGCGGCATGGTCTTCATTTGCATCGCCAAGGTTCCCCCGGCGGTCAATGATCTCGCCAAGAACTTGATGACCTATCTTGCTCCCAGTGCGCTCGCGGATGCGAAAGTCGCCTTCAGCTCGACCATTGTCGAAAAGGGCAATTGGAAGCTGGTGATGGAAAACAACCGTGAATGCTATCATTGCGGCGGATCGCACCCTTCGTTGTGCCGGACCTATTCCGACGATCCCGAGATGACCGTGATGGAGGGCCCGAATTCCGCCAGCAACGAGATTCTTCAGCATTGGGAGCGCTGCGACGCTGCCGGTTTGCCGGCCCGTTTCGTGAACGCTCCGGATATGCAGTGGCGCATGGCGCGGGTGCCGCTGATGGATCACGCCGAAAGCTTTACCATGTCGGGAAAGGCCGCCGTGTCGCGGCGCATGGGCTCCATCCCCTGGAACGATGCCGGGGCGATGATGTTCTATCACTTCCCCACGAGCTGGAACCATTTCCTGCCCGATCATGCCATCGTGTTCCGCATCCTGCCGATCAGCCCGACCGAGACCGAGGTGACGACGAAATGGCTGGTTCACAAGGACGCGGTCGAGGGCAAGGATTACGACCTGGCCAAGCTGACCGAGGTGTGGCTGGCCACCAATGACGAGGATCGCCGCGTGGTCGAGGAAAACCAGGCCGGCATTCTCAGCCCTGCATATGAGCCCGGCCCCTATTCGCCGCGGCAGGAAATGGGCGTGCTGCATCTGGTCGATTGGTATTGTGGCGTGATGTCCAGCCGTTTGGGGCTACAAACGGCAGCGGAGTAAGTGATGGGAAAGCAGCGCATAAACTGGTCGGGTGAGCCATGGGACGATTCCGAATGGCTGGAATTCACCCAGATGATCCCCGAAACGGTGGATACGACCACCTTCACCTTTCGCGCGTCGTCCGGTGCCTGGTTCGACTATCAACCGGGCCAGTTCATCACGCTGGATTTGCCGGTGCCGGGTGGGAATGTGCAGCGCACCTATACGCTGTCATCCTCGCCCTCGCGGCCGATGCATATCTCGATCACCGCAAAGGCGCAGCCGGATTCGGTCGGTACGCGCTGGATGATGGACAATCTCAGGCCGGGAATGAAGATCAAGGCCTGGGGGCCGTCGGGTATCTTCAGCCTGCAGCGTAACCCGGCAAAGAAATACCTGTTCATCTCGGCCGGTTCGGGCATCACGCCGATGATGTCGATGACCACCTGGCTATGGGATAGCGGGCAAAAACCGGATGTCGTTTTCGTCCATGCCGCGCGCCGTCCCTCGGATGTGCTGTTCAATGAACAGTTGCACCACATGGCGAACCGGGAATCGGGCCTGCAGTTGCATATCACCGTCGAGGAACATGACGAATTCCGGTCCTGGCATGGATATCGCGGACGGATGAGTCAGCTCATGCTGGGCCTGATGGCTCCCGACTATCTTGAGCGAGAGGTGTTCTGCTGCGGCCCCGAGCCCTTCATGCAGGCCGTGCGGGATATCCTGATCTCGCTCGGCTATGACATGGACCACTACCATCAGGAGAGCTTTGGCGCCCCGGTCGAGACCGAGGCACAGGCCCCGGACCTGGATGATGTCGTCCCCGACGAGGAAGTCAGGGCAGAGCTGGTCTTTGCCGCGTCAGGCATCAGTGCGCGCTGCCACGAGACCGACACCGTGCTGACGATCGCCAAGGCCAATGGGCTGAATATCCCCTCGGGCTGTACCTTCGGTCTCTGCGGGACCTGCAAGACCCGCAAGCTGGAGGGCGAGGTGCATATGGTCCATAATGGCGGCATCTCGGATGAGGATATCGAAGAGGGATATATCCTCGCCTGCTGCTCGAACCCTATCGGCAAGGTGGTGGTGGATATTTAGACCGTGGCTCTGCCCGTCGCCGGCCGGTTCTCGAACCAGTGGCGCACCATCCGGCAACCCCGAGGTGCTTGAACAAAGAAGAAGGGAGGAGGGGGCGGAGGCCGATCAGGCCACCGCGTCCGTCCGTATATAGTTCAGGATCGGGGCCAACCAGCGCTCGGTTTCCTCGAGGGACATGCCCTTGCGCGTGGCATAGTCGCGAACCTGGTCCTCCTCGACCTTGGCGACGCCGAAATAATAGGCCTCGGGATGGCCGATATAGAAGCCTGAAACGGACGATCCCGGCCACATGGCCATGCTCTCGGTCAGTTTCACGCCCGTTGCCGCTTCCGCGTCCAGCAAGTCGAACAGGGTCTCCTTCTCGGTATGATCGGGCTGGGCCGGATAGCCCGGGGCGGGGCGGATACCGTGATAGGGCTCGGCGATCAGTTCCGTTGGGGTATAGGCTTCGTTCGGCGCATAGCCCCAGAATTCCTTGCGGGCGCGCTCGTGCAGCATTTCGGCCATGGCCTCGGCGATGCGGTCGGCCAGCGCCTTGACCATGATGGCAGAGTAATCGTCATTGGCACGCTCGAAGCGGGTGGAGATCTCGGATTCCTCGGGGCCCGCCGTCACCACGAAGCCGCCAACATAATCCGGCCCCACGCCTTCGGGGGCGACGAAATCGGACAGGGCCACGTTCGGACGCCCGCCGCGCTTGGCCACCTGCTGACGCAGCGTGTGCAGCATGGCCAATGTCTCGCCCCGCTCCTCGTTGGTATAGAGGCGGATATCGTCGCCCACCGCGTTGGCGGGCCAGAAGCCGACCACGGCGCGGGGGCGGAACCATTTACCCTCGATAATCCGGGCCAGCATTTCTTGGGCCTCGGCATAGAGCGTCCGCGCGGCCTCGCCCTGCTTTTCGTCCTCGAGGATGCGCGGGAAGACGCCTTTCATCTCCCATGTCTGGAAGAAGGGCGTCCAGTCGATATAGCGGGCGATCTCGGACAGGTCCCAATCGTCGATGATGCGGGAACCGGTGAAGGACGGGGCCGGGGCCTTGAAATCCGTCCAGTCCAGTTTCAGCGCATTGGCGCGGGCGGTAGACAGGGGCAGGCGCTGCTTGGCGGCCTCGTTGCGCTCGTGGCGGTCGGCGACCTCGGCATATTCGCTGCGGATATTTTCCACATAGGCCTGCTGCTGCGCCGGGCTGAGCAGCGAGGACACCACGCCCACCGCACGGCTGGCATCGGTCACATAGACGGCGGCGCCCTTGTGGTAGCGCGGCGAGATCTTGACCGCGGTATGGATCTTCGAGGTCGTGGCACCGCCGATCAGCAGGGGGACGTGGAAACCCTCGCGTTCCATTTCCGAGGCGACATGCACCATCTCGTCCAGCGAAGGGGTGATCAGGCCGGACAGGCCGATGATGTCGACATTCTGTTCCTTCGCCACTTCGAGGATCTTCTGCGAGGGCACCATCACGCCCAGGTCGATCACCTCGTAATTGTTGCAGGCCAGCACGACGCCGACGATATTCTTGCCGATATCGTGCACATCGCCCTTCACGGTGGCCATCAGCACCTTGCCGGCGTTTTCACGTTCGCCGCCGCCATTCAGGCGCTTTTCCTCTTCCATGTAGGGCAGCAGCACCGCGACGGCCTGTTTCATGACGCGGGCGGATTTCACCACTTGCGGCAGGAACATCTTGCCCGCGCCGAACAGGTCGCCCACCACGTTCATCCCGGCCATCAGTGGCCCCTCGATCACGTCGAGGGGGCGGGTGGCCGATTGCCGGGCTTCTTCGGTATCGGCCTCGACATAGTCGGTGATGCCGTTGACCAGCGCATGTTCCAGCCGCTTCTCGACGGTCCATTCGCGCCATGACAGGTCTTTCTCGCGCCTCTTCTCGCCGCCCTCGCCGCGATAGCGTTCGGCGATGTCGAGAAGCCGTTCTGTCGCGTCGTCGCGGCGGTTGAGAACCACGTCCTCGCAGGCCTCGCGCAGTTCCGGGTCGATCTGGTCATAGACCGCCAATTGCCCGGCATTGACGATACCCATATCCATCCCCGCCTGAATGGCGTGATAGAGGAACACGGCATGCATGGCCTCGCGCACGGGCTCGTTGCCGCGGAAGCTGAAGGACAGGTTGGACACCCCGCCCGAGACATGAACATGCGGCAGGTTTTGGCGAATCCAGCGGGTGGCCTCGATGAAATCGACGCCGTAATTATTGTGCTCGTCGATACCCGTCGCCACGGCGAAGATATTCGGATCGAAGATGATATCCTCGGGCGGAAAGCCCAGTTCTTCGGTCAGGATTTTGTAGGCGCGGGCGCAGATCTCGGTCTTGCGTTGCAGGGTGTCGGCCTGGCCCTGTTCGTCAAAGGCCATGACCACGACCGCCGCGCCATAGGCCAGGCACAGCCCCGCATGATGGCGGAACTGTTCCTCGCCCTCCTTGAGGCTGATCGAGTTCACCACCGGCTTGCCCTGCACGCATTGCAGCCCGGCCTCGATCACTTCCCATTTGGAACTGTCGATCATGATCGGCACGCGGGCGATATCGGGTTCCGCCGCCAGCAGGTTCAGGAATTCGACCATCGCCGCCTTCGAATCGATCAGTCCCTCATCCATATTCACATCGATGATCTGGGCACCGTTCTCGACCTGGTCGCGGGCGACCTCCAGCGCGGTGGCATAGTCGCGATTGGTGATCAGCTTGCGGAACCGGGCCGAGCCGGTGACATTCGTGCGCTCGCCGATATTCACGAAGGGAATATCGGGCGTCAGGACGAAGGGTTCGAGACCAGAGAGACGAAGCTGGCGGTCAGGCATATTCGGGAACCTTTCGCGGGCTGAATTCCGCCACGGCCTCGGCGATGGCGGTAATATGTTCGGGTGTGGTGCCACAGCAGCCGCCGACAACATTCACCAGCCCCTCGCGGGCGAATTCGGCCACCTGTTCGGCGGTGTCCTGCGGGCCTTCGTCATATTGGCCGAAGGCGTTGGGCAGGCCGGCATTGGGATAGGCGCAGATCAGCGTGTCGGCCACCCCGGACATCTCGGCCAGGTGCGGGCGCATGGCGGCGGCGCCAAGCGCGCAGTTCAGCCCCACCGTCCAGGGCCGCGCATGGCTGACGGAATGCCAGAAGGCCGTCGGCGTCTGCCCCGACAGGGTACGCCCCGAGGCATCGGTAATCGTGCCCGAGATCATCAGCGGCAGAGCCTGGCCATGCGCCTCCATCGCCTGAAGACAGGCGAAGATGGCGGCCTTGGCGTTCAGCGTGTCGAAGATCGTTTCGATCAGCAGGATATCCGCACCGCCTTCGATCAATCCCGTTGCCTGTTGCAGATAGGCTGCGCGCAATTCGTCGAAGGTCACCGCACGATAGCCCGGATCATTCACGTCCGGGCTGATCGAGGCGGTCCGGTTGGTCGGCCCCAGTGCCCCGGCGACGAAACGGGGCTTGCCGTCCTCGGCGGTGGCGCGATCCAATGCCCTGCGCACGACGCGCGCGCCCTCGGCATTCAGATCGTGCACAGCGCCTTGCAGCCCGTAATCGGCCTGCGCGATGGTTGTCGATGAGAATGTGTTCGTCTCGACGATATCGGCGCCCGCCTTGGCATAGCGGTAATGGATGTCCTCGACCGCTTCGGGTTGGGTCAGGATCAGCAGGTCGTTATTGCCCTTTTGCGGATGTTCGGAATGATGGCGGCAGACATGGCCCGAGGCGCGGCCGGTATAGTCGTCCTCATCCAGTCCCAATGCCTGGATCTGGGTGCCCATTGCGCCGTCGAGGATCAGGATGCGCTCGGCGGCGGCGCTGTTCAGCGCCTTGAATACGGGGGAGGGGGGCAGTCTGCCGGTCATGGTCGTCACCTTCGTCAGGAAGCCCGCAACATAAGCAGTGTTTGCAGTGGCCACAAATTCATAATTCTCTACAAGATTATGAGCGGTGCTGATAATTCATTAAGAACTCCAACGCCGATAAAAGATTCTTACTCCGGAAACAGGCGCTGATGCTCGGCGATGGCGTAGCGATCGGTCATGCCCGCCACATAGTCGAGCACAAGCCGCGCGCGTTCGGTCTCGCTCTCCGCCTGTTCGGCGCTGCGCCGCCAACCCTCTGGCATCTGCGCTGGATCGTTCATGAAAAGCGGGAACATATCGTTGACGATCTTGGTGACGCGGTGGCGTTCATCGACGACCGAAGGGGCGCGATACATGCGCTGGAACAGGAAGGATTTGATCGCCTTGATATTCTGATACAGCGGCTTGGAGAAGCGGATGATCGGCCCTTCCATGTCGCGGATTTCCTGCGCCGATTGCGGCTGCAACCCGGCCAGACGGTTTTCGGCCACTGCAATCACATCCTCGACCATGACGCCAAAGACCCGCCGCAGTGCCTCGTGCCGCCGCCGCATCCGGTCGAGACCGGGATGGAGACGATCCACCTCGGCAAAGGCTGGGCCGATCACCGGCAGTTCCGCCAGTTCTTCTTCGGTGAACAGTTCGGCGCGCAGCCCGTCATGCAGGTCATGGTGATTATAGGCGACGTCATCGGCCACCGCCGCGACCTGCGCCTCGGCACTCGCATTGGTGTGCAGTTCGAGATCCCACGCCGCATCGACTTCGGCCAGGGCATAGGGCAACGGCGCGCTGACCGGATCGCCTGTCGCGTTCTTTTCCAGAACCGGTCCGTTATGCTTGGCGATCCCCTCCAGCGTTTCCCATGTCAGGTTGAGCCCGTCGAAATCGGCATAATGCCGCTCTAGCCGGGTTACGATTCGCAGCGCCTGCGCGTTGTGATCGAAGCCGCCATATGGGGCCATCAGCGCCGACAGCGCATCCTCGCCGGTATGGCCGAAGGGGGGATGGCCAAGGTCATGGGCCAGCGCCACCGCCTCGGCCAGATCGGTGTTCAGGTCCAGTACCCCGGCGATGGTGCGGGCGACCTGGGCGACCTCGATGGTGTGGGTCAGGCGGGTGCGGTAATAATCACCGCGATATTCCTCTCCGTCATGCTCGACGAAAACCTGCGTCTTGTGCTTCAATCGCCGGAAGGCCGACGAGTGGATGATCCGATCCCGGTCCCGTTGCCAGGGCGAGCGGAAGGTGGACATCCGTTCGGGCCAGAGGCGGCCACGGCTGTCGTCGGGTTGGCAGGCATAGGGCGCAGTCATGGACCATCCTTGCGAGAGGCGCGTGGCAAGCCTATATTCCATACGTGTCTTTGAGAACGGGAACGCCCCATGAACGTGCCTCCGAAAGTGACAGAACGCGCCTTTGCCCAGCTGGCCGAGATCAATACCTCGGGCGAAATCCGCCCCCTGCGGGTGGCAGTGTCGGGCGGTGGCTGCTCGGGTTTCCAATATGACATCCGGCTGGACAAGGCCGAGGATGACGATCTGGTGCTGGAAGCCGATGGCCAGGCAGTCGTGGTCGATCCGGTGTCGCTGCCTTACCTTGCCGGCGCGGTGATCGATTTCACCGACGAGCTGATCGGCGCGCGCTTCACGATCGACAACCCGAACGTGACCTCCAGCTGCGGTTGCGGGACGTCGTTTTCGCTCTGATCCATTCGCATCACTGCTTGTCATTCCGCCCGGGTCCGACCAAGATGCCGGCATGAAAATCGCATCCTTCAATATCAACGGCATCAAGGCGCGGATCATGGCGCTGACGGATTGGCTGAGCGCGGCCGAGGCCGATGTCGTGGTCCTGCAAGAGATCAAATCCATCGATGAGGCCTTTCCGCGCGCGCATTTCGAGGATCTGGGATGGAATGTCGAAACCCATGGACAAAAGGGGTTCAACGGCGTCGCCATCCTGTCGAAACTGCCGATCGAAGACGTGATGCGCGGCCTGCCCGGTGACGAGAGTGACGAACAGGCGCGCTATATCGAGGCGACTGTTGTCGGGGACAAGGCGGTCCGGATCGCGGGGCTGTACCTGCCCAATGGCAACCCGGTGCCGGGGCCGAAATACGATTACAAGCTGGCATGGATGGAGCGCCTGCGGATTCGGTCCGCCGAATTGCTCGCCAGCGAGATGCCGGTGGTGATGCTGGGCGATTACAATGTCATCCCCGAGACGCGCGATGCCGCAACCCCGAAGAAATGGGAAGACGACGCGCTGTTCCTGCCGCAAAGCCGGGCTGCGATGCGGGCTATCCAATGGCAGGGCTGGTCGGATGCGATCCGACTGCGCGATCCCTGGTCCACGCGCGGGCCGTTCACATTCTGGGACTTTCAGGGCGGCGCCTGGAGCAAGGATGACGGCATCCGGATCGATCATATGCTGCTGTCGCCGCAAGCCGCCGATCTGCTTGTTGAGACCGGCGTGGACCGCGAGGCGCGTGCAGCCGAAAAGCCAAGCGACCACGTGCCGGTCTGGCTGCGGCTGGCAGCCTGACGATCAGCGATTTCTTGCGGAACATCCAACGCATTCAGGCAATGTAAATATGTTTCATGGCTGAGATTTGCCAGGAAATGGCTAAAACGCAGCGAGGTTCAGGATGAATGCCGTCCTGTCGGATTGCAATGGTCTGACGGAAATCGCGACGCATAGCGCGGTCGGCAAATTTCTGGGCGGCGCATCGGGCCTGCGGGATGAACATAACGGGCGGCTCGAACGGGTGCCGACATTCAGGATCGACGACCTGCCCATCGAGGATCTCTGCCTGATCCAGCCGGATGTCGAAGGCCACGAGAACAGCGTGCTGAAAGGCGCCGAATCGACGATAGAACGATTCGAGCCGATCATCCTGATCGAGAACAACCTGAACAATTGTGCCGAAGTGCTGACCGGGTCAGGTCACGGGCATTGTTTCACCAGGGGCGGGCTCTCCTATTGGGCGCGCCCGGTGGATCGTGATTTCGTCAAATCCCTGAATGCCTGACGCCCCGGATTCGGGGCTTGTTACAAGACCAGGACGCCGGAATGCTTGGCCATGTGCTCCGGCTCGACATGGATGGTGATCTGCGCCTCGGGCAGTTTCGCGTGCAGGGATTGCTCGATACGGTCGCAGATGCCGTGGGCCTCGTCGACTGTGGTCTGTCCGTCCACGACGAGATGGAAATCGATGAATGTCACGCGCCCGGCATGGCGCGTCCGCAGGTCATGGGCCTCGATGGCCCCGGTCGCGCGGTCGGATATGATGCCGCGGATCACGTTCAGGGTATCGTCGGATACCGCCTCATCCATCAGACCGCTGAGCGAAGAGGCGGTCAGCTTCCAGCCCGACCATAGGATATTCAGTCCGACCAGTCCCGCCAGCAGGGGATCCAGTACCGTCCAACCGGTCATGACCGCGAGCGCGACACCAAGCAGCACCGCGCCCGAGGTGATCACATCCGTCAAGAGATGCTTGCCATCCGCAACCAGGGCAGGGGATTTCAGCCTCCCCCCGCGTGAGATCAGCACCCGGCACCAGATAGCGTTCATCACCCCGGCCATGGCGTTGATCGCCATGCCGGTGAAAGGGGCGTCAAGCTCCGGCGGGTTACGAAAACCGAGATAGGCCTCGCGCATGATCAGCAGGGCCGCGAGAATGATCATGACCCCTTCCAGAACGGCGCTGAAGAATTCCGCCTTGTGATGTCCATAGGGGTGGCCGGCATCGGCGGGGCGGGCGGCGACGCGGATCGCGATCAGGGCGGCAAAGGCGGTTGCCACATTGACGGTGCTCTCGAGCGCATCCGACAAGAGCGCGACCGAGCCGGTCAGCCACCATGCCAGCAGCTTCAGGGCCAGGACGACAAGTCCGACAACAATGCTGCCCACGGCGATTTTCAGAACATTTGTCATTGTGACCCGCCCGCTTGCCGTCCCTTTCGCGTTGACGCAGGCTTTGTCAGATCATCCGGGATTGCTCAACCTGAAATGAACCACGGTTCCTGGGTGATAGAGCAGTCAAAACAAGGCGAACACCTGGCAAAATGATCCTGCAACGCCTTCATCCGGCGCGCGCTGACGCAAGCTGCCACAAGGATATGGACCATGCAACGCGGGATGGACCGGGCCCGGTGCAAGCCCTATACCCGCGCCCATGCAAAACGTCGCCATCTACTTCGCCGCGGCAATGGCCGAGATCGCCGGATGTTTCGCTTTCTGGGCATGGTTCAGATTGGACAAGCCGATCTACTGGCTATTGCCGGGAATGGCATTGCTGGCGCTGTTCGCGTGGTTGCTGACACTCAGCCCCGCCGATCAGGCCGGGCGCGCCTATGCCGTTTACGGCGGTATCTATATCGCTTCGTCGCTCGTCTGGCTGTGGCTGGTCGAGGGACAGCGCCCCGATAGCTGGGACCTGACCGGCGCGGCGATCTGCCTGACCGGGGCTGCCATCATCCTGTGGGGACCGCGTGGCGGTTAACGCGCACAGGGTCGAAGAAAAACCATTATGCGACCTAATCGGCCCCGAACCAGCCTCTTCTTCTTTGCTCAAATACCTTTACGGACTGAGCCGCGTCATGCCGAGATATCCCGCTCGCGCCAAGGCCCGCTCGGTTCCTAATCGTCCCGGTCATCCCCGAAATGGGCGTCATCGTCATATTCATCCTCGCCCTCGTTCACATATTTCGAACTGAGCGCGATGGAATGGTTGTCGTGGATCGGATCCATGACGATGTCCGAGGGAATTTCACCCCTCAGCCATTCCCGCAATTCCTCGCGTATTTCCGCGACCTCCTGTCCGGTCGCTTCGGCCAGATAGGCGATAAAGGCGCGCTGGTCGCCATCGATCTCGTCCAGTTCGGTCTCGTCGACCTCGGGCCATTTGTCCACGATGGCTTCATAGAACGCGGACCAGTTTTCCTGAACGTGATGCCATTTCATCAATAGCCCCCTCCTAAGAAGCTCTGACCCCATCGGGCGATGCCCGTGATATCCTCGCCCACACCTGCGACGCTGTTACAGCCAGCCAGCAATGTGCAGGCCAGCGTGACGATCATGACTGCTCTCATTTCTCTTTCTCCTGCCACCAGACTTCGGGCATGAAGCCCGGCCAGTCGCCATAAAGTGGTTTTTGATCAGGATACAACAGGTTGGACGAATGAGCCAGACGCGAGATGGGGGGATAGCTGACCGGGATCACGTAGCGCCCGGCCGTCAACACCCGATCCAGCGCGCGCACGGCGGCGTTGAAATTCCCGGGACCATCCGCATTGAGCATTTCCCCGATCATCGTCTCGGCGGCGGGGCTGTTCATGCCCATCCAGTTCCGGCTGCCGGGCTGTGTCACACCCTCGTGGCCCCAATACAGCATCTGTTCGTTGCCAGGAGAGAGCGACAGGGCGCGTTCATACCAGGCCATATCGAACTGGTAATTATTGGTGCGCTGTATGAACTGCGCGGAATCCAGCATGGTCACGCGTGCCCTGATGCCCAGGTTGCGCAGCGCCTCTATATAGATGTCGGTGATCTGCTGCATTTCCGACGCGTTGCGCATGGAACTGCCCGACTGGTTCAGCAGGATCTCGAAGCTGAACGCGCGGCCATCGGCATTTCGCAGCACGCCATCCTGCACCGTCCAGCCCGCTTCGGCCAGCAATTGCATGGCCTTGCGCAGCCCGGCCCGGTCAAGAGGGCGGCGGCCGCCTTCGGGCAGGGTATAGCCCTCCAGCGTGCCGGGAAGGAGATCCTCGGCATATGGTTCCAGCAATTCCCGAACGCGGCCCTCGGCAGGACCGGGATGCATGGCGAGTGTCGAATTGGCGAAATAAGAGGTGATCCGAGGCTCTCGGCCGCCGTTCAGCGCGTTGTTGATGAATTCGAAGTTGAACGCCTCGATCATCGCCTGGCGTACGCGCCAATCGGCGAAGATCGGTTTGCGGCTGTTCATGACCAGCCCCATGATCCCTGACGGACGTTTATGCGGGATTTCGGATTTGACGACCTTGCCCTCGGTCACCAGGGGGAAATCGAACTCGGTTTCCCATTTCAGTGGCGAGAATTCGCGCCAGACATCGATATCCCCTGCCTTGAATGCCTCGAAGATGGCGTTCGAATCGCCGAAATAGTCAAAGCGGATCTCGTCGAAATTGTAGAAACCGCGGCTGAGCGGCAGATCCTTGCCCCAATAATCGGGATTGCGCTTGAAGCTGATCATCCGGCCAGGATCGACCCGGTCGATGACATAGGGGGCAGAGCCGATCGGGATTTCGAGACCGGGACGGCTGAAATCCTTGCCCTCCCATTGCGCCTTTTTCAGGATCGGGCGCATCCCCATCAGCAAGGCCATTTCGCGATCAGGTTCCTTGAAGGTGAAGCGGACACTGCGCTCTCCGGTCTGCTCCATGCTGGCCACCTTGGACCATGCGCCCCGGTAGCGGGGATGGCCTTCTTCGCCCAGGGTCTCGTAGGACCACATCACGTCCTCGATTGTCACGGGAGAACCATCCGAGAACCGTGCTTCGGGACGCAGGGTGAACTCTACCCAACTGCGATCCGGGTCGGTTTCGACGGATTCGGCCAAAAGTCCATATAATGTGAATGGTTCGTCGATCGAGCGATACATCAGCGTTTCGGCCACAAGTCCCGGCTGAAACAGGATCGGCCAGGCGGGGTTTCCCTTCAAAACCCATGGTTTCAGCGAGTCGAAGGAACCTTTTTCAGCCAAGCGAATCGCTCCTCCTTTCGGAGCCTTGGGATTCGCATATGGCAGATGGGGAAAACCCTCGGGGAGGGCGGGTTCTCCATACATTGCAATACCATGGGCGGGCTCTGCAAGGCTTGCCAGCGGCATTGATGCAACACCCGAAACGGACAGCGCGGCAGCAAGAAAGACACGTCTCATCGCGTAATTGTTAAGGATTTTGTAGATTCGCATTGCCGCTCGCCTCGTCATTCTTGCTTTGGCTGTGATTTCAACAGTCTTGCTCCTGACGCGTCAATGCCGGGGAAAACTTCGGTGTTGGACTCGGGGGCCGACTCGCGTATAAATAACTCACTGCTCGATAGGTTTCTTGCCTGTATGAAACCTGCCTCATGACTTGCGCCCGCCTTGTGCGGGCGCTTTTTTTATGTGCCCGACAAGGGGACGGGCGATGTTTCGTGGTCCGCTGACGACCAAACAGCCCGGTCGCGGAAGGGTTCCTTTCAACAGGATGACCGCAATTCATTGTGATCGGTGACCTCGCTGTAGCCTTGCGCAAGCTGTCGTTTCCGGCTGCAGGCGATAGCTGGAGCGGTTAGGATGCCTGCAGGTAAAACGCAAGTTCGAGGACGTGATGTTTGAGAAATTTCTGACGGGCAAGACTGCGGTTGTGACGGGGTCGAATTCCGGTATCGGCCTGGGCGTGGCTCATCAATTGGCCAAGGCGGGTGCCGGGGTCGTGCTGAACAGCTTTACCGACCGTGACGAGGATCACGCGTTGGCCGAGGAAATGGCGCGCGAGCATGGTGTGAAGGTGCGCTACATCAAGGCCGACATGTCGAAGGCGGACGAATGCCGTGCGCTGATCGAGAAGGCCGGGGCCTGCGATATCCTGGTCAACAATGCCGGTATCCAGCATGTCGCGCCGATCCCGGAATTCCCGGTCGAGAAATGGGATGCGATCATCGCCATCAACATGAACTCGGCCTTTCACACGACCGCGGCGGCCCTGCCGATGATGCGCAAGGCCGGGTGGGGGCGGATCGTCAATATCGCCTCGGCCCATGGTTTGACGGCAAGCCCGTTCAAATCGGCCTATGTCACCGCCAAGCACGGCGTTGTCGGACTGACCAAGGTGACCGGGCTCGAGACCGCGCAGGAAAAGATCACCTGCAACGCGATTTGTCCGGGCTATGTCCTGACTCCGCTGGTCGAGGCGCAGATTCCCGATACGATGAAGGAATATGACATGAGCCGCGAGGACGTGATCAAGAAGGTGATGCTGGAACGGCAGCCCTCGAAGGAATTCGCCACTGTCGAGGAAATCGGTGACACGACCGTCTTCCTGTGTAGCAATGCGGCGGCCCAGATCACCGGAACGACGATCAGCGTCGATGGCGGCTGGACGGCGCTGTGAGATGAGGATTCGGGGTTTCTGGCGCTGGCTTGACCGCTGGTCGAAGCGGCGGGCCGAGAAGAACCGGCGGTTCAAGATTCCCTGTCATCTGGGTGTGAAGAAGACGGGTTCGGACAAGCTGTCCGATGGATCGGAGCAGTGAGCGAACGCCGCCCCTTGTGGGCGGCGTGCCTGCGGCGCGGATATTTGCATGAAGAAGAAGGGGGCGGGTCGCGCTTTTCGGCTGCCCTCAGCTACATGTTTCGCAGAAGCGGCGGATGCGGGACATGGCTTCGGTCAGTTGTTCGTCGCTGGTCGCGTAAGAGATACGGAAATGCGGACTGAGGCCGAAGGCGGCTCCGAAGACCACGGCGACGCCGGTTTCCTCGAGCAGCGCATTGGCGAAGGCTTCGTCACTGTCGATCCTGGTGCCGGTGGGGGAGGTCTTGCCGAGCAAGCCCGCGATGGATGGATAGACATAGAAGGCGCCCTGTGGGGTCGGGCAGTCGATGCCGGGGCAGGCGTTCAGCCCTTCGACCACCAGGTCGCGGCGGCGCTGGAACACCGCCCGGCTGGTCGAGATATAGTCCTGCGGGCCGGTCAGGGCGGCTTCGGCGGCGTATTGGCTGATCGAGCAGGGATTCGATGTCGATTGCGATTGCAGCTTGGCCATCGCCTTGATCAGCGGCTCGGGTCCTGCACCGTAACCGATGCGCCAGCCGGTCATCGCATAGGCCTTGCTGACGCCGTTCATGGTCAGCACGCGGTCCTTCAGGCGAGGCTCGATTTGCGCCGGGGTGGTGAACTCGAAATCATCGAAGACGAGATGCTCATAGATATCGTCGCTGAGCACCCATATGTCGGGATGTCGCAGCAGTACATCGGTCAGTGCGCGCATATGGTCGCGGTGATAGCCAGCCCCGGAAGGATTCGAGGGCGAGTTCAGGATCAGCCATTTCGTGCGCGGCGTGATCGCGGCCTCCAGCGCCTGCGGAGTCAGGCGGAAGCCGTCAGCGATGCCGCAGGGAACGATGACCGGCGTGCCACCTGCCAGCAGCACCATGTCCGGATAGCTGACCCAATAGGGCGCGGGGATGACCACCTCGTCGCCGGGATTCAGCGTGGCCATCAGCGCATTGAACAGGATCTGCTTGCCGCCGGTACCGACAGTGATCTGCGACGGCGCATAATCCAGCCCGTTCTCGCGCGCGAATTTATCGCAGATGGCGCGTTTCAGCGAAGGTGTGCCGTCTACCGCCGTATAGCGCGTATGCCCGGCATCGATCGCTGCCTTCCCCGCTTGCCGGATATGTTCCGGCGTGTCGAAATCAGGCTCTCCGGCAGAGAGGCCGATGATGTCACGGCCCTCGGCGCGCAACTCGGCGGCCCGTGTCGTCATGGCGATGGTGGGGGAAGGTTTCACCCGTGCGAGCGTATCGGAAAGAAAGCTCATTCTGCCGGTCCTGCTGGTTTGAACTTGGTCCTGTCATGGCATAGGTTGTTTGCCGCCGGGCCACAAGCATCGGCGGAACGGCAAGGAGAGCAGGGCCATGGCAGAAGCAGATACCCCGGATACCCGGCTGCGGCGGTTGCGGATGCGCAGTTGGCGGCGCGGCATGAAGGAGATGGACCTGATCCTCGGGCCGTTCTCGGACGGGCCCCTGCAAGAGCTGGATGATGCCGAATATGGCATATACGAGGCTCTGCTGACGGAAAACGACCAGGATCTGTATCGCTGGATCACTGCCCGGTTGAGCGGGCAGGGGGACGGGACAGAACCGGCCGCGCTTGCACCGCTGCTGGACAGGATCGCGGCGCATGCGGCCGGGCGTTTCGCCGCGTCAGGCAGGTAGCCTGCCTGCGGCACTCCGGCCAAGGAAATTCGATCATATTTTCAGTATCTGCGGCGGCTTAACCGAAGATTCGCTTTTCCCGGACATTCTTGGGTCAATCGAGACGCAAGACAGGATAAATCCGGCTATGCTTTCCCGTGTGCCACAAGTTCGGATCGCCTTGGACTCGGGTGAATATTCCAACAAGGCTTCGGAAAATATCGAAGCTTATATGCAGACCCTCCAACTGCTGGAGCGGTTGCATCGGCGTTTGCTGGATCTGATCAAGGATGAATTCGAGCGTTTGGGTCGGCAGGACCTGACGCCGGTTCAGGCGCTTATCCTCTACAATCTCGGCGAGGACGAGGTTAGCGCCGGCGAATTGCGGTCACGCGGCATGTATCAGGGCTCGAATGTGAGCTATAACCTGAAAAAGCTGGTGGCGATGGGCTATGTTCACCATGAACGATGCGATCTGGACCGCCGTTCCGTCCGGGTGAGGCTGACGGATGAGGGGCTCAAGATACGCCATGTCATGCGCGAATTGTTCATCCGCCATGCCCAAGGGCTGCATCAGTCAGGGATTCTGAGCGACCCGCCTTTGACAAGGGTCAACCAGCAACTTCGCCATATCGATGCCTTCTGGAGCGAGCGGATACGCTATATCTATTGACCCTGGCACGAGTCGCGCCCCGCCATGGAAAACGGCATGGCGGGGCGATGCGTTACCAGTGACCGGTATTGTCCATGCTCGCCCAGGGTTCGGCGGGCGCCAGGGCATCGCCCTCTTGCAGCAATTCGATCGAGATATTGTCGGGGCTGCGCACGAAGGCCATATGCCCGTCGCGCGGGGGGCGGTTGATGGTCACGCCGGCATCCTGCAGCGTCTGGCACATGTCGTAGATATTGCCGACGCGATAGGCGAGATGGCCGAAATGGCGGCTGTCCGATGGCAGGCCCTCGTCTCCGTCCCAGTTATAGGTCAGTTCGACCGGGCATTCCTCCTGTCCCGGCGGGGCCATGAAGACCAGCGTGAAACGGCCCTTGTCATTGTCGATGCGGCGGGTCTCCTCCAGCCCCAGAAGGCGGAAAAATTCCATTGTCTTGTCCAGATCCTTTACCCGGACCATGGTGTGCAGATAGCGGATATTCATTGCGAGTCTCCTTGCTGGAATGCCGATCGGGCGACAGATTGTCATGCTCTGGCAGGACTGGCAATCGGATCGGTTCCGATGCAATTCGGTTGAACGACTCGGCTGCGGATGGCACAAGATGATGTGTCAGAACGAGAGATGATCCACCATGAATACGCCAGTCACCCCCGAACAGCAGGCCGAGATAGACCAGTTGCGCCAATCCCCACGCCAGACCTTGCGGGTGGTCTCCGAGGGGATGGAACGGCATCTCTACACCGCCCATCCGGTGCTGGATCACGGTTTCGTCCGGGTGGTGGATTACATGGGCGACGATGCGGCGATCTGTCAGGCGGCGCGGGTTTCGTATGGGCGCGGCACGAAATCGGTGCAGAATGACGAGGGGTTGATCCGCTACCTGATGCGGCACTGGCACTCGACCCCGTTCGAAATGTGCGAGGTCAAGCTGCATGTCAAGCTGCCGGTTTTCGTCGCGCGGCAGTGGATCCGCCACCGCACTGCCAATGTGAACGAGTATTCAGCCCGCTACTCGATCCTCGACCGCGAGTTCTACATTCCCGCGCCCGAGCATCTGGCCGCGCAATCGCAACAGAACAACCAGGGCCGGGACGAGGTTCTGCAGGGCGAAGAGGCGGCGCGCGTGCTGGATCTGCTGCGCGAGGATTCGATGCGCAGCTATGACCATTACGAGGCGATGCTGAGCCAGGACGGCCAGCAGGGGCTGGCGCGCGAGCTGGCCCGGATGAACCTGCCCGCCAATATCTATACCCAGTGGTATTGGAAGGTCGATCTGCACAACCTGCTGCATTTCCTCCGCTTGCGCGCCGATGCCCATGCGCAGTTCGAGATTCGCGCCTATGCCGACGCGCTTTGCGGGATCGTGGCGGATTGGGTTCCGGCGGCGTTCGCGGCGTTCCGCGATTACCGAATGGAGTCGGTCAGCCTGTCCGCGCAGGCCATTGCCGTGCTGAAGCGGCGTCTGGCGGGAGAAACGGTGACGCAAGAGCAATCAGGGATGAGCGCGCGCGAATGGCGGGAGTTCGAGGAAATCTGGGGATAAGGCGGGGCGTGAGGCTGCCCTGCCTGTCGTGAAGCTCAGGCTGGCAGGCGCAGCACCGCTGCCAGCCCGCCAAGCCGGGCGCGTTCCAGCCGCAACTCTCCGCCATGCAGCGCCGCAAGGTCCGCGACGATCGCAAGCCCAAGCCCGGATCCCGTGGGGCCTTGCTCGTCCAGCCTTGCGCCTCGGATCAGGGCGCGCGGGGCGTCGGTCTCGGCCATGCCCGGCCCGTCATCCTCGATGCGGATGTCCAGGTGGTTCCCGGCGGGGGTAACGCTTATGACCACGCGGCTTTTCCCCCATTTGACGGCATTCTCGGTCAGGTTGCCGATCATCTCTTCCAGGTCCTGCCTCTCGCCCGCGAAACCCGCATGGTCCGGGCAATCTGTCTGCACCGTCATGCCCTTGTCGTGAACCGGCCAGCGCAGCACCAGCAAGATATCATCGATGACCGGACGGACCGGGACGCGCTGCCCCAATTCGCGCGGACCGGCCGAGCGGGCGCGTCGCAAATGCCAGCCGATCAGCCGGTCCATCCGGGTAATCAGCGCCTGGCCATGATGATCGCCCGGCAACTCATTCGAAAGCGCCGAAAGGGGCGTCTTGAGCGAATGGGCGAGATTGCCCAGATGCTGACGCGAGCGGGCCAGCAGATTGGCGTTCTGATCGAGGCTGGCATTGATCTCGCCCGTCAAGGGGCGCAATTCGCTGACATCGGGCAGGGTGAGGCGGTGCGCATGACCGGCCCGCACTGCCGCGAGATCCGCGCGCAACCGGTCAAGACTGCGCAGCCCCATGGTCACTTGCAACAGGCTGGCCACGGCGAGGCCAAGCCCCAAAATCGCCAGCGCGATCGCCAGAGGCCGGATGATCTGGTGCAGGTTGTCATCGATCCGGGCTTGCGGCGCAGTGACCGTGATGGCGATCCGCGAGGCACTGTCCGGGATCGTCACTTCGCGCCGGAGGACTCGCAATTCCGCGCCATCCGCGCCGGTGCCATGGCCGCCTACGAAATCTCCCGCGGGACCATCCAGCCGCCCGTCCAGCAGCGAATCTGAACGTGCCACGACACGACCATCTGCCGCGATCTGCCAATACCAGCCGCTGAGGGGAAGCAGGAATCGCGGGTCAGACGGGGCATCGTCAAGCTCGACCCGGCTGTCATCGACCTCCAGCGAGGCGGTCAGGGCATCCGAAATGGCCGCCGCTTCGGCATCGAAACGGTCGGTCACGAAGCTTTCCAGCAGTTGCGATATGAACAGGAAAGCCGCCAGCAACGCCACGCTCAGCCATACCGCCGCCAGGATCAGAAGCCGCCCCCGGATCGATCGCATCAGGCAGCTGCCCGCAGGATATAGCCCTCGCCGCGCCGCGTCTCGATCATGCCGTCGCCGATCTTCTTGCGCAGGCGTCCGATGACCACCTCGATGGATTTGAAGTCGCGGTCGGTGTCGGCCTCGTAAAGATGCTCGCTCAGTTCGGTGCGGCTGACGATGCGGTTCTTGTGGTGAATCAGGTAGCTGAGAATGCGGGTCTCGAAGGCCGTCAGTTTCAGGGCCATGCCGTCGCGGGTGATCAGCCCAAGCTGGCTGTCCAGCTGCAAGGATCCCGCCTCGATCACCGGGCGGGCATGGCCGGCGGCGCGGCGGATCAGGGTCTGTGCGCGCAGCACGACCTCGTCGAGGCGAAACGGCTTCACGGCATAGTCATCGGCCCCAGCCCGGAATCCCGCGACCTTGTCGGTCCAGTCGCCGCGTGCGGTCAGGATCAGTACCGGCATCCCGATCCCCTGGTCGCGCCAGCGGGTCAGCACATCGATTCCCGGCATGCCGGGCAGCCCGAGATCCAGCACCGCCACGTCATAGCTTTCCGTCGCGCCCAGGTATTCGCCCTGAGTGCCGTCCATCGCCAGATCGGTGACGAAACCCGCGTCGCGCATGGCCGTAGCAAGCTGTTCGGACAGAACCGGGTCATCCTCGACGATCAAAGCCCGCATGGTTCCCTCATTTCTTGTCCTCTGTCTGCTTGCGTGCCTCTATCTGGCCGCGCCCCGCGATCTCCATATATCGCCCCGTCCGGGCGTCCAGACGTATATTCAGCAGGTTGTTTTGGGGGGTGATCAGCCGGATTTCATATATGAGCTCGGCTCCCAATTGCCGTTCGAAGGGATGCGGGGGCCTGATATCCGCCGCGATGATACGCCCCCGGTAGCGGGCGCTGACCGATTCCGCGATCTCGTGCAGGGGCAGGGGGCGGAATGCGTTGATCGTTGCCTCCGGCCGGGGCGTGATATCCTGCCCGGCCGCCAGAACCGGCATCATGAGCAGCGAGACAAGGATCGGGGCGAGACGGTGCATGGCTGCCATTATGACGAATTGCGACCAAACGAAAACCAAATGGCTCATTGGCATTTCGTTCGGCGCCGAACGGTTAAACATGATTCGTCCGGTGGCGGAATTGCCGCCAATCGACAAGAATGAAAGGATGTTTCATGAGCAGAGATAAGATTTTGGGTGCTACGGCCATTATTGCCGTAATCGCAAGCATCGGTGGCGGCGTCATGGCCCAGACAGGGGTGCAGGACGATCAGCGCCCGTCCGGCTCGCCTGCCGGAACCGCGCAGCCCGCCCTGCCGCCGGAACTCGAGGCGCTGAAGCTGGAAAACATTGAATCCGAGATCAAGCGTGGCGGTTTCCGCGAGATCGAAGGCAGAACCGGTGACGGCATCGAGATCGAGGCGCGCGTTGATAATTCGGGAAAACTGATAGGGGTCGAGGCCGATGACGGCCCGCTGCCGCAAGCGTTGATCGAATCACTCTTGCCGCAATCGATCCGTGACAACGAGGTGATCGGCCAATTTGCGGTGATCGAGGAAATCGGCTCACGTCGCGAGATGCTTGGCGTGAAGGGAGAGGATGCCCTGGGCGAGGACATGTTCGCGCTGTTCGATCAGGACGGCCGCCTGCTGCGCTTTGGCCGAGATGACGATGACAAGCGACCGGACGGCAAGAGAATGCATCGCGAGGGCCGTCACTGGGGACCCGATCACGGGGATGGAGCACGGGAAAAGCATATGCGTAGGATGGCTCCGAATCCCGATGGAAATGATGCCGGTCCCCGGAGGATGCCCGCGCTGGAATTCGAACCTTCCGAGGTTAACAAGCAGTTGTCGGATGCCGGTTACGAGAAGTTCGGTTTCCTGCATATAGATGGACCGCGCATCCTGCTGGAAGCGACCAATCCGCAGGGAGAATCCGTGACTTTGGAACTGGATCCGAAGGGCGAAATCATCCGCGAGACCGCGCGATAGTCGATGCAGTAAGAGGCCGGGGGCTCTGCCCCCGGACCCCCGGGATACTTGCATGAAGAAGAAGGGCGCTTGGTGCGGCCATGTCATGCACCCCCGGGGTACTGCCAAAACCGTCTCGAGCTACCGCATCAGGCGCGGGCCGCGATGACCTTGGCGGCGGCATCGAGCGCGCCGGAGCCATGGGGGATGGAGAGTGCGGTCATCCCGGCCTCCATCGCGCCAAGCGTGGCCATGATCATGGCGGCGTTGCTGTAACCCATATGCGCGACACGCAGCGCGTTGTCGGGATCCTTGGCTCCGAGTCCGACGCCAAGGGTGACGCCGGTCTTCTGCGTCACCCAACTGCGCAAGGCATTGGCTTCGGGTAGCGATAGCGCCGTGACGGAATGCGCGCGACCCGCCGGTTCGGCCACGGTAAGCCTGATACCGGGGTTCCCCGCGCCCCAGGCCTCGACAGCCGCCCAGACAGATTCGGCCAGGGCGGCATGACGTGCCCAGACCGCTTCCAGCCCTTCTTCGTCCAGGAGAATCCGCAGCGCCTCGTCCAAAGCGAAGAGCTGCGGAACTGGCGCGGTGCCACTCCAGAAGCGGTATAGCGGCTCGGCTTCGGCGCGCCGATGCCAGTCCCAGACCGGAGTCGTGAACGAAGTGGGTCCGCGCGCGGCGGCACGCTCCGAGAACCAGATGAAAGCCGTCCCCGGGGGGCACATCAGCCCTTTCTGGCTCGCCGAGATCAGGACATCCACGCCCCAGTCATCCATATGCATCGGTGAACATCCCAGGGAAGCGATGGCATCGACGACCAGCAATGCCGGATGTTCTTTCATCGCGGCACGAATGGCGGGAATATCGGCGGCGGCGGAACTCGCGGTATCCGTCTGGCAAACCATCACCGCGCGGATCAGCCCTTCGCGATCCTCTGCCAGTCTTGCCGCAAGGCGTTCCGGATCGACCGGCGCATTGTCGAAATCCATGATCTCGACCGCGATACCCATCTCTGCCATCTGGGCGGCCCATGACGCGCCGAAATGCCCCGAGACCAGCACCAATGCCCGATCTCCCGGCGCAAACATGTTGGCCGCCGCGGCCTCCCACCCTGTATGGCCATTGCCGATATAGGGGGCAAGGTTGGCCGTCGTCCCCGCAAGCCGCTTGAGCTGTGCCATGACGCGGAGGTTCAGTTCCGGCACTTCCTCTCCGTAAATATCGGGCGAGGCGCGATGCAGGGCGCGCAGCACGCGGTCCGGGGTTGGCGACGGACCGGGAATGGCGATGACGGGATGCCCAAAGGCCAGGCTCATGATGGCTTTCCTTCACAAACTGCAAAATCGGTATGCCTCTTCCCGCCCGCCGTCAACGGGTAACCCGGGTTCGGACTCGCGGCTTGCCCGCGACTGCCGGGTCAGGCTATGGCGGTACAGAGGTTTTCGGCCCGGCTGCCATGGGTTGGAACTTCCCGGTTCGGCCAAGGAGATGATCATTCCCGTGACACAATCCGCCACGCAGGAGCTTCCATCACGTCGCCTGTTCGGGAGGCTCTGGAAGAACTACCTTCACCAGCATCGCGGTTCCATGGCCCTGGCCTTTGCCCTGATGACGATCGAAGGCTCGACGCTGGCGCTGATCTCATGGATGCTGAAACCGCTTTTCGACCGGGTCTTCGTCGGCAAGGAGGCCGATGCGCTCTGGTGGGTCGGTGGCGCGATCTTCTCGATATTCCTGCTGCGCGCACTGACCCTGATCGCCAGCCGGTCATTGCTGAAACGAATCTCGCTGAACATCTCGACCGAGATGCAGGGCGACATGCTGGCGCATATCCTGACGCTGGATGGCCGGTTTTTCCGGGACAATTCCCCCGGCGCGCTGATCGAGCGGATCCAGGGCGATACCATCGCCGTGCAGGGGGTCTGGGCAACCATCATCACCGGCGCCACGCGTGACGTGATCTCGCTGATAGGGCTGTTCGCGGTCGCCGTCACCATCGATCCGACCTGGACGGTGGCGGCGCTGATCGGGATACCGCTGCTGGTCGCGCCGGCGGCGCTGATCCAGCGCTATATCCGCCGCAAGATGCGGCAATCCCGGGCCAATGCCAGCCTGCGAGCCACCCGGCTGGACGAGATCCTGCATGGCATCGCCTCGATCCGGCTGAACAGGGCCGAGGGGGCGCAGACACGGCGTTTCGGCGAGATCATCGGGCGTATCCGCCGGGCCGAGATCAAGGTTGCCGCGACCAGTGTGCTGATGCCCGCGCTGACCGATATCGTGACCGGTATCGGTTTCGTGGCGGTGCTGGCGCTTGGCGGCAGCCAGGTGATGGAGGGCACGCGCAGCGTCGGCGATTTCATGTCCTTCTTCACTGCATTGGCGCTGGCCTTCCAGCCTATGCGGCGCCTTGGCGGGCTGGCGGGCAGTTGGCAGACCGCCGCCGCGAGTCTCGAGCGGATTTACCAGATACTGGACACGCATCCCACCATTCTGCCCGGACCGCGCCGCGACGCGCCCGCCGACACCGCAATCGAACTGGATGACGTGCGGCTGTCCTATGACGGCCAGCAAGTGCTGCACGGGCTGAGCTTTCGCGCCGAGGCGGGCCAGACCACCGCGCTGGTCGGACCCTCGGGGGCCGGCAAATCCACCGTGTTCAACCTGCTCACCCGGATGGTCGATCCCGATGGCGGGCGGGTCTTGCTGGGAGGGATTCCGGTCGCCGAATACGATCTCGAAACGCTTCGCGACCAGTTTTCGACCGTGTCGCAAGAGGCTGCGCTATTCGATGAAAGCTTGCGCGACAATATCCTGATGGGGCGTCCCGATGCCGACGAAAACGCGCTCAGACAGGCATTGGAGGTCGCGCATGTCTCGGAATTCACCGATGGACTGAGCCGGGGTCTGGATAGTGCCGCGGGGCCGCGTGGTTCTTCCCTCTCGGGAGGGCAGCGTCAGCGGGTGGCCATTGCCCGTGCCGTGCTGCGCGATGCGCCGATCCTGCTGCTGGACGAGGCAACAAGTGCGCTGGATTCCGCGAGCGAGCGGCTGGTGCAGGACTCGCTGGACCGGCTTTCCAAGGGGCGCACCACGCTGGTCATCGCGCATCGGCTTTCGACCATCCGCAATGCCGACAAGATCGTGGTGATCAGTGACGGAAGGGTTGTCGAACAGGGCAGTCATGACCAGTTGATGAGCAGGGGCGGCAACTATGCCAGCCTTGTCGCAATGCAATTCGGAGAACCTTCATGACGCGCCAGATCATCCGCATCACCGGAGAGGACCGGGTGGATTTCCTGCAAGGCCTCGTGACCAACGATGTCACGCGCGCACCCTGTTGGGCGGCGCTTCTGACGCCGCAGGGAAAATACCTCGCGGATTTCCTGATCGTGCCGCAGGATGATGCACTGTTGATCGACGTCCATGCCGATCTGACCGAGGATCTGATGCGTCGCCTGACGCTTTACAAGCTGCGTTCCAAGGTCACGCTCGAACCTGTCGACATGACCGTCGCGCGCGGCACCGGCCCGGCCCCGGAAGGCGCGGTCGCCGATCCGCGGCACGAGGCGCTTGGCTGGCGTCTGTATGGCGGCACCGGCGAGGATGGCAGCGATTGGGACGCGATCCGGGTAGCCCACACGATTCCCGAGACATTGATTGAACTGCTCCCGAACGAGAGCTTCATCCTCGAGGCCGGGTTCGAGCGCCTGCATGGCGTCGATTTCCGCAAGGGCTGCTATGTCGGGCAAGAGGTTACCGCGCGGATGAAGCACAAGGCCGAGCTCCGCAAGGGGCTGACGACCCTGCGGATCGAGGGAGAGGCTCCGGTCGGCACGCCGATCACCCGCGACGGCCGCGCGGTCGGGACATTGTTCACCCAATCGAACGGGCGTGGCATCGCCCATGTCCGCTTCGACCGTTTGGGCGAGGGGATGGAGGCGGGCGCGGCCCGTGCCTTCGTCGAATGACGGGTGGGGCGAATGCGCCCCGTGATGCCGGACCCGAACAGGTCCGCAAGATCATCCATATCGATATGGATGCCTTTTATGCCTCGGTCGAGCAGCGCGATCACCCGGAATTGCGGGGCAAGCCCGTGGCAGTGGGCGGCGCCGCGCTGCGCGGCGTGGTTGCGGCTGCCAGCTACGAGGCGCGGAAGTTCGGGGTGCGCTCGGCCATGCCGTCGGTCACGGCAAAGCGGCTTTGCCCGGACCTGATCTTCGTGCGCCACCGCTTCGATGTCTATCGCGCGGTCAGTGGCCAGATCCGCGATATTTTCCATGATTACACCCCGCTGGTGGAGCCTCTGTCGCTCGACGAGGCCTATCTGGACATGACCGATCATCTCTGGCCCGGCCAGACCGCCACTCAGGTCGCCCGAGAGATCCGGGCCCGTATCCGGGAAATGACTGGGCTGACCGCCAGTGCGGGCGTAAGCTATAACAAGTTTCTGGCGAAACTGGCCTCGGATCAGAACAAGCCCGATGGTCTTTGCGTCATCCCTCCCGAGCGGGGGCCCGATTTCGTGCTGACCCTCCCGGTGGGGAAATTCCATGGTATAGGCCCGGCCACGGCGGCGAAGATGCAGGCGATGGGCATTCAGACCGGCGCCGATCTGCGCGCGCAGGAACTGGATTTCCTCACCCGTCGTTTCGGCAAATCGGGGCGGTATTACTGGAATATCTCGCGCGGGATCGATCACCGCCGGGTCAGCCCCGACCGCATCCGCAAATCCGTGGGGGCCGAGAATACCTATTTCACCGACCTGATGACCCTGGAAGAGGCGCATGACGCCCTTGCACCGCTGGCGGAAAAGGTCTGGCGGCATGTTTCCAGAAACGAGCTGCAGGGCCGAACCGTGACGGTCAAGGTCAAGTTCTCGGATTTCAAGCAGGTCACCCGCGCCCGGACCCTGCCGCATGCGGTGGGAACAGAGGCCGAGATGCTGGCGCTCGCCCGTGAATTGGCCGCGACCGTATTGCCTGACCCGCGCGGCGCCCGTTTGCTGGGCATCACCCTGTCAGGTTTCGAGCAGGACGAGGATCGCGACGACGCCCAGCTCGATTTGTTCGAGGATCGCTAGGGTCGGGATGACAGGTCGCCGCCTGCCGTCTAACTCTTTTCTTTTTCACGAAAATATCTTGTGGGGGTCTGGGGGGCGCAAAGCCCCCCAGCTATCGCGGGCCGCATCCTCCGGTGGTTCGGCTATTTCCACGTGGTTACAATAGATACAGCAATGCCCCGATGATGATCCCTGTGGTCAGCAGTTGAATGACGCAGAACCCCATGATGTCGCGCGCTTTCAGGCCGGCGATGCCCAGCATCGGCAGGGCCCAGAAGGGCTGCAGAAGATTGGTCCAGGCATCGCCCCAGGCCACCCCCATGACCACGCGCTGGATATCGGCCCCCAACGCCTCGGCTGCGGGCAGCATGACCGGCGCCTGCACCGCCCATTGCCCGCCGCCCGAGGGGACGAAGATATTGACGATCCCGGCGCTGATGAAGCTCCAGAACGGCAATGTCTGCGCGGTCGAGATGGATACGAACCATTCCGACAGGCTGGCGGCCAATCCGCTATCCGTCATGATCGCCATGATACCGGCATAGAAGGGGAACTGGATCACGATCCCCGCACCGCCGCGAACGCCTTCGTCCAGCGCGCTCAGCAGGCTGCGGGCCGTGCCGTGGCAGAGTATGCCCAGGGACAGGAACAGGAAGTTCACCACGTTGAGGTTGATCCCGCCGCCGCCCGCGAAATAGAAGGCCAGCCAGATCAGCCCCGGCACCCCGATCAGCCACATCAGGATGCGGCTGTTTTCCAGCCGTTCCGCCGGTGTCGCATCGGGGGGCAGGCGGTGGGGCTGGCTCGTATCGCCCAACTGGGCCGGATCGACCAGCACCTGCTCATGCTCGAGCGGCATCATCAGCCGGTTGACCAGTGGCACGGCGATGACCAGTGCCAGAACGATCAAGAGGTTCCAGGTCGAGAAAATCGTCTCGGACGTGGAGACGACCCCGATCTGTTCAGCGGTGAAATGGCCTTCGGTTGCGATGGTCAGTGGGATCGAACCGGACAACCCGCCATGCCAGATGACGAAACCGGAATAGGCCGCAGCGACCAGCAATCGGTAATCCACGCGGATCTGGCGTGCCAGTTCCTTGGCGAAGATCGCGCCGACGACAAGGCCAAAGCCCCAGTTCAGCCAGCTTGCCGCCAGTGACACGAGCGTCACCAGGATGATCGCCGAACCACGCGAAGTCGCCAGTCCGGCGATGGCGGCGAGCAGTCGCCTGATTGGAGGCGAACTGGCCAGGATGAAGCCGGTCACCAGGACCAGAAGCATCTGCATCGCGAATTGCAGCAACGCCCAGAAACCGTTGCCCCACATCTCGACCAGCGCGACAGGAGAGGTTCCTTGCGTTGCCATGGCCGCGACTGCGGCCAGCAAGGTCAGGACGATGACGAAGATGAAGGCATCGGGCAGCCAGCGTTCCATCAGGCGGGTGGCTGGCCGGGACAGGACTCTGAGCATCGGCAATCTCCTCCGAAAATGATGCTCGGAGCGTGAGATAGCGGGGAAGAAAAGACAACCCGTCAGTTGCTGCGCACCATTCAGTTTTCGCGGAATGCGCGATTGAAATAATCCATCATGGGTTTCAGCAGATAGGTCATCGGGCTACGTTCGCCGGTCTGGATATAGACCTCGACCGGCATGCCGGGGATCAGGGCCAACTCGCCCAGCTTGTCCAGTTCCTCGGGCGGGATGGTGACCTCTGCGCGGTAATAGGGCGCGCGGGTGGCTTCGTCGATCAGCGCATCGGCCGAGACCCGCAACAGCTTGCCGCTGATCTCGGGGGTGGTCCGCGACGAGAAGGCGGCAAAGCGCAGCGCCACGGGCTGCCCCGGCTGCACCTCGTCGACATTGATCGTTGCGATGCGCGCGCCGATGACCAGCGGCCGGTCCTGCGGCACGATATACATCAGCGGATCGGCGGCCCGGATGACCGAACGCGGCGTCGTGACCTTCAGGTCATAGACGATGCCCGCCGCAGGGGCACGCAATTCCAGCCGGCTGATCTGCTCGGTCAAGCTGCGGCGGCGCTCGGCCAGTTCCAATTCGCGGTAGCCCAGGTCACGCAACTGGGTTTCGGCCTCTTCGCGGCGTTGAGCGGTCATGCGCAGGCGCTGCACGTCCAGCTCGCTCTGCCGCGTTTCGGCCGAGGCGCGGCTGGCCTGCAATTCCCCGATCTGCCCGTCAATCCGCGCTGCCTCGCGCCGCAGGGCCAGCACGCGCGAAGCCTGTGCCAGACCGCGGTCCAGCAGCGATTGCTGGTCCTCCAGCTCTTCTCCGATCAGGTTGCGCTGCTCGGACAGGGCGGCAAGTTGGGCATCGATACCGGTGATCTGCTCGTTGATCTGCTGCGATTGATTCGCCAGTTGCTCCAAAGATTGGGACATCGTGTCGCGGCGGGCGGTGAACAGGCTTTTCTGGCCCTCGATCAGGCTGGCCAGCTTGGGATCGCCCTTCGCCGTTTCAAGCAGTTCCACCGGGAAATCCGGCGCTTCGGCATCGGCGCGCTCGGCCTCCAGCCGGCCCCGGCGGGCGAGTATCTCGAAATACTGGCCTTCGACGATGACAAGCTCGGTCTTCAACAGCGTACCATCCAGTTGTAGCAATGCCTGCCCGGCCGAGACGGTTTCGCCTTCCTCGACCAGGATGTCCTCGATCACGCCACCATCGGGATGCTGCACAACCTGCCGCTGTTGCTGCACCTCGACCTGACCCGGCGCGACGACCGCACCCGTGATCCGGCTTTGGAGCGCCCAGACACCGAAACCGCCGAACAGCAGGATGATCGCCACAATCCCAAGCAGCAGTGACCCGCGGACGGACCAACGTTCGGGCTGTGGGGGCGGCGGTGACGCGGGTGGCGGCGGGGGCGAGCTTGCCTCATCCGTGCGGTCGGCGGCTGGTGCGGGATGCTGGTCGTGATCGTTCATGTCACGCCTCCCCGATCACCCGACTTCCGGGCACTGAGGATCTGGGCCGAGTTCTGCACCATCTCCTTCAACACGGCATCGCGTGGGCCGAGGGCGCGGCGGGTTCCATGTTCCAGCACCATCAGGCTCTCGCATTCGGTGATCGCAGCCGGACGATGGGCCATGATGATGACCGCGCCGCCCTGGGTCTTGACCCGCCGGATCGCCTGGTTCAGCGCCTCGGAGCCTTGATTGTCGAGGTTAGAGTTCGGCTCGTCCAGAACCAGCAGGACCGGATCAGGATAGAGCGCACGGGCCAGCCCGATCCGCTGGACCTGACCGCCCGACAGCCGCCCGCCGGTCTGGCTGATCCTTGTGTCATAACCATCCGGCAGATCGAGGATCATCTGATGCGCCGCCGCCGCCTTGGCCGCGTTCACCACCCGCGCGGGGTCAGGCTCGGGTGAGAGGCGGGCGATATTCTCGGCGATGGTGCCGTCGAACAGCGTCACCTGCTGCGGCAAATAGCCGATCAGGCTGCCCAGCACATCCGGCTGATACTGATCCAGCGGCGCGCCGCCCAAGCGGATCGAGCCTGCCGCCAGGGGCCAGGCCCCGATCAGGGCGCGCGCCAGGGTCGATTTCCCGGCCCCCGAGGGGCCGATTACGCCAAGCGCCTGTCCCGGCTCGATCCCAAAGCTGACGCCACGCAGCGCCGGCCTGTCCTGTCCGGGAGGCACGATGCTGACCTGGCGCGCCTCGATCCGTGCAGGGGGGCGGGGAAGAGGGGTCTGCGGCGGCAGGGGCGGATGCTTGCTCAGTAGCCGGGCCAGCCGCTCCCGCCCGTCCTGTGCGGCCTGCACGAGGGCCCACCCTCCGACCAGTTGCTCGACCGGGGCGAGGGCGCGGCCCATCATGATCGAGGCGGCGATCATCGCACCCGGCGTGAGTTCCTCGCGCAGGACCAGCCAGGCCCCTGCCGCAAGGATCGCGCTTTGCAGAAACAGCCGGAAGCTGCGGGAAAATACCGTGAAACCGGCCGAAAGATCGGCGCCGCGCACCGATTGATCCTGCGCCTCGCCACGCGATTTGCGCCAGCGGGCAAAGGTCGCGCCACGCATCCCGAGCGCGCCGATCACCTCTCCCTCGTTGTGGTAGAGATCGGCCATCCGTTGCGCCTGGTTCGACGCGATTGCCGAATCCTGCAGCGGCGCCTTGGTGAACACCCGGTTGGCGATGGTCGAGATGACCAGAATTACCCCGCCAATCGTGGCCACGACACCAAGCAGGGGATGGAAGACATAGACCACCGCCAGGAAAATCGGTGCCCATGGCAGGTCGAAGATCGATAGCAAAACGGGCGAGCCCATGAAGCGTTGCACCGCATCCAGATCCCGCAGGCCGCTGGCCGTTGCCGCCGGATCGTTGCCCGCCATGGCCCCTTCGCGCAGCGCCGCATCGAAGACGCGGGGCTCCATTCTGTCCTGAAAGCGGGCTGCGATGCGTTGTGACACCCGGTTACGGGCCAGGTCGATGATGCCCATGAACAGGAACAGGAAAACGACCAGGACGAACAACGCCGTCAGGGTCTCGACCGAGCGCGAGCCAAGCACCCGGTCATAGACCTGCAGCATGAAAAGCGGTCCGGTCAGCATCAGAAGATTGACGGCGGCCGAGAATATCCCGACCGCGACCAGCAGGGAAAATCCGGGCGAGCTGGCGCGGCGAAGCTCGCTCGTGCCGTTATGGGATCCGGATTGCCTGCTTATCCGCATGTTTCACTCATGAACAAGGTAATTCTATCCGTATCAATACAGACGCAGGGAGATGCCGCAATCCCAGGCAAGCTGTTGGGAGGCGGGCAAGGCACTTCTGATACGTTCTGAACCCGAAAGATTTACAATTTCCTACGCTTGCCGGGAGCGCAGGGCTTTCATCGAGAAAAACGGGGCGATCACCTGTCTGGTGACCGCCCCGGATTCCCGTGCTTGTCGTCGGGGTAAAGTTTCTATTCGCAGCGTGGAACGCCGGATCAGATCGCGCCGTGGCAGTATTTGAACTTCTTGCCGGAGCCGCAGGGGCAGGGATCGTTGCGCGAGGGATTTCCCCATGTCGAGGGATCGCTTTCGTTGAACCCTTCAACCAGTGGCTCGGGCTTGTCCTCGTCATCCGAGGATTGCGTCTCGGACCCATGCTCCATCGTCAGATGCTCTTGGCGCTCTTTCTGCTGCTCGGCCATCTGGTTCAGCATTTCCTCGCGCTCGGCCTCTGTCAGCGGGCGGATTTGCGCCAGACGCTGCGTCACATCGCCGCGCAGCCCGTCGAGCAGCGTCTCGAACAGTTGGAAACCCTCGGTCTTGTATTCCGACAGCGGGTCGCGCTGCGCATAGCCGCGGAAGCCGACGACCGAACGCAGATGCTCCAGTGTCAGCAGATGGTCGCGCCATTTCTGATCGATCATCTGCAAGAGCACCTGCTTTTCGATCATCCGCATGTTTTCTTCGCCGAAGGCCTGCGCCTTCTCGGTCATATAGGTATCCGTCGTTTCCGTGATGCGCTCGCGCATCGCCTCCTGGTCGACACCTTCTTCCTCTGCCCATTCCTCGATTGGCAGATTCATGTTCAGGCGTTCGCGGACCGCTGTCTTGAGCCCCTCCGTATCCCATTGATCTGCGTAGGTCTTGGGCGGCATGAAGTCATCGACCAGATCGTCGATCACCTGGTGGCGCATATCGGCGGCAATCTCGCCCACCTCTTCGCTGTCCATGATCTCGCGCCGCTGGCTGAAGATCGCCTTGCGCTGGTCGTTCATCACGTCGTCGAATTTCAACAGCTGTTTACGGATGTCGAAGTTGCGGCCCTCGACCTTCGCCTGCGCACGCTCAAGCGATTTGTTTACCCAGGGATGAACGATCGCTTCGCCCTCTTTCATGCCCAGTCCGGACAGGACCTTGTCCAGCCGTTCCGAACCGAAGATCCGCATCAGGTCGTCTTCGAGCGACAGGAAGAACAACGAGCGACCGGGATCGCCCTGACGGCCAGAGCGCCCGCGAAGCTGGTTGTCGATCCGGCGGCTTTCATGGCGTTCGGTGGCGAGCACGAACAACCCGCCCGCCTCGATCACCTTCTGCTTGTCACTGGCGTGTTCGGCCTCGATATGTTCGCGCAGCTCGTCGGGATTGGCGTCGGGATCGGCCTTCAGCGCTTCCATCACCTTCATCTCGACATTGCCGCCAAGCTGGATGTCAGTGCCACGACCGGCCATGTTGGTGGCGATGGTGACGGCGCCCGGTTTGCCCGCGTCGGCGACGATCTGTGCCTCGGCCTCGTGCTGGCGTGCGTTCAGGACATTGTGAGGAATGCCATCCTGCGTCAACAGCGCCGCCAACATCTCGGATTTCTCGATGCTGGTTGTGCCGACAAGGGTGGGTTGTCCCTTGGCGTGTGATTCCTTGATCGCCTCGATCACGGCGGCGTATTTCTCGCCTGCGGTGCGATAGACGCGATCGTGTTCGTCCACCCGCTGAATCGGGCGGTTGGTCGGCACCTCGACCACGCCCAGCTTGTAGATCTCGGCGAATTCATCGGCCTCGGTCGAGGCGGTGCCGGTCATGCCCGCAAGCTTGTCGTAAAGCCGGAAATAGTTCTGGAAGGTCACGCTTGCCAGCGTCACGTTCTCGGGCTGGATATCCACGCCTTCCTTGGCCTCGATGGCCTGATGCAACCCGTCCGAAAGGCGGCGCCCCTTCATCATCCGGCCGGTAAACTCGTCGATCAGCACGACCTCGCCGTCGCGGATCATGTAATGCTGGTCCTTGAGGAACAGCTTATGCGCGCGCAGCGCCTGGCTGGCATGGTGAACGATGGTGGTCGATTCGGGATCGTAGAGGGTCTGTCCCTCGGGCAGGACGCCATCCTCGGCGAGTTTCTGCTCCAGGAACTCGTTGCCCTCTTCGGTGAAGGTGGCGTTGCGGGCCTTTTCGTCCAGCTTGAAATGCTCTTCGCTCAGGAGCGGGACATATTTGTCCAGCACCTTGTAAAGTTCGGAACGATCCTGCGATGGCCCCGAAATGATCAGCGGTGTCCGCGCCTCGTCGATCAGGATCGAATCGACCTCGTCCACGATGGCGAAATGGTGATCGCGCTGGACCATCTCTTCGACGCTGCCCTTCATGTTGTCGCGCAGATAGTCGAAGCCCAGTTCGTTATTCGTGGCATAGGTGACGTCGGCGGCGTAAGCCTCGCGCTTCTCGGCCTCCTGCTGAAAGGGATAAACGACGCCAGTGGTCATGCCGAGTTGCAGATAGACCTTGCCCATCCATTCGGCATCGCGCTTGGCCAGGTAGTCGTTGACCGTGACGATATGCACGCCCTTGCCGGTCAGCGCGTTCAGATAGGCGGGCAGGGTGGCGACCAGCGTCTTGCCCTCGCCGGTCTTCATCTCGGCGATATTGCCCTGATGCAGGAAAATCCCGCCCATCAGCTGCACATCGAAGGCCCGCAGACCGAGCGCGCGCCTCGCACCTTCGCGGCAATTGGCAAATGCCTCGGGCAGGATCGCGTCGAGAGGCTCTCCGCCCTGTACCCTTTGCTGGAATTCGCGGGTCTTCTCGATCAGCCCTTCATCGGACAGCGCCTTGAATTCATCTTCCAATGCGTTGATCCGGGCGACCAGCGAGCGGGTCGATTTTACCTTGCGGTCATTCGGCGTGCCAAAGACCTTCTTCGCCAGAGTTCCGATGCCGAGCATGTTACCTTCACAGTCACGTTGTTGGGAAAGGCTGTTACATATGGGCCACTTGCCCGTACCTGCCGCATTGCCGTATCAGGGGCCTGAACGAAACGCGGCGGCGGCGCCTTCCACGGTTGCGTGCGATGTATGCCTCGCCTGCCTGACTGTCAACGCTGGCCCTTCCCCAAGGGGGATTCGGGTATGACTAAAAAAGGAACTTCCATGCTGAAACCTTCGATTCTGGCCGCCTTCGTGATCGCGGCGCCCATGATGGTGCCCGGTGCCCTGCTGGCCGAAGAGAGCAATGCCGACACCGTTGTCGCCACCGTGAACGATCAGCCGATCACATTGGGCCAGATGATCGTGATGAAGCAGTCGATGCAGGATCCCCAGATGGCCGAGCTGCCCGATCAGGCGGTATGGGACCTGCTGCTGGATCAGTTGATCCGCCAGACGGCCGTGGCTGCGAATGGCAAGGAAAATGCCGGTGTTCGCGCCCAGTTGGAGCTTCAGCGCCGCAATACGCTGGCCGCCGCGGCCGTGACCGAACTGTCCGGGGGCGAGCCCACGGATGAGGAGGTCCAGGCCGAATATGAAGAGCTTTTCGCCGATGCCGAGCCGACGACCGAATTCTCGGCCGCCCATATCCTCGTGGAGGACGAGGAAAAGGCGAAGGAGCTGAAGAAAGAGCTGGATGAGGGTGCCGATTTCGGCACGCTCGCCGAAGAGAACTC
Organism: Paracoccus saliphilus; assembly: GCF_028553805.1. NCBI lineage: Bacteria > Pseudomonadati > Pseudomonadota > Alphaproteobacteria > Rhodobacterales > Paracoccaceae > Paracoccus > Paracoccus saliphilus. Next base: position 1,712,584 of record NZ_CP067140.1, read on the forward strand.
AACCGGCCCGAGTGGACCGAACAAGGGCGATCTGGGCTGGTTCGCTCCCGATCAGATGGTCCCACCCTTCGCCGAAGCCGTGAAGGCGATGGAGCCGGGGCAGGTTTCCGATCCCGTCCAGACTGATTTCGGTTGGCATATCATCAAGTTGAACGAAACCCGCGTGAAAGAGGCTCCGAAGCTCGACGAGGTGCGCGAGCAGTTGGTGCAGAAGATCCACCGGGACAAGATCGAAGCCGAGATCGAGCGCGTGTCGAGCGAGTCCAAGGTCGAAAAGACCGAAGGAATCGATCCGGCGCTGCTCAACAAGGCCGATCTGCTGGAGGCTGAGTAATCATGGGCGAGGCGGGTCTTCCCGTATCGCCCCTGGCACCAGCGGCATTTCCGGACTTGCCGGCGATCGATGGCGTCGAATTCGCCAGCGCTGCCGCCGGGGTGAAGTATCAGGGTCGCACGGATGTGACCCTGATACGCATCGCCAAGGGGGCGCAGATCGCCGGGGCCTTCACCAAGTCGGCGACCCGTGCGGCCTGCGTGCTGGACAATCAGGCCAAGCTGACCAGGGGCGGTTCCGCCGATGCGGGCGCGGCGATCATCGTGAATTCCGGCAATGCCAATGCCTTTACCGGCGCGCGCGGGCAGGAATCGGTCGATGCGGTGACCGGGGCCGTGGCGTCGGAACTGGGCATTCCCGCCTCGCATGTGTTTTCCTCTTCGACCGGGGTTATCGGAGAGCCATTGCCGCATGAACGGATCGTTTCGATCATCGGTGACCTGACCCGTGACCTCGATCAGGCCGGAGTTGCGCAAGCGGCCCGCGCTATCATGACCACGGACACCTTTCCCAAGGGCGCCTCGGCCATTTTCGCCGGGGATGGCGGAGAGATCCGCATCACCGGCATTGCCAAGGGATCGGGCATGATCGCGCCCGATATGGCGACGATGCTGGTCTATATCTTTACCGACGCGAAAATCGCCGCACCATTACTGCAGGATGCGCTGGATTCTGGCCTTGGCTCGACGTTCAACGCGATCACGGTGGATAGCGACACATCCACTTCGGATGCGCTGATCCTGGCGGCTACGGGACGCAGTGCTGCCGCCGAAATCACTTCGCTGGACAGCCCGGCGGGACAGGCTTTTGCCAAAGCGCTGCAGGATGTCATGCGCGAGCTTGCGCATCTGGTGGTGCGTGACGGCGAAGGTGCCACGAAATTCGTCGAGGTCCGGGTAACGGGCGCGGCTTCGGACACGGATGCCAAGAAAATAGCCAAGGCCATCGCCGATTCGCCACTGGTCAAGACGGCCATAGCCGGCGAAGACGCGAATTGGGGCCGTATCGTCATGGCTGTCGGCAAATCGGGGGCCGAGGCCGATCGCGACAAGCTGACCATCCGGTTCGGCGACATGATCCTGGCCGAGAATGGCTGGCGGGCCGAGAACTACGATGAAGCCAAGGCCAGCGCCTATATGAAGAATCAGGAACTGCTGATCTCTGTCGATCTGGGGCTGGGGCAGGGGGCGCAGACCATGTGGACCTGCGATCTGACCCATGGCTATATAGATATCAACGCCGATTACCGCTCGTGATGAAGACGATTCTTGTTGCTGCCGTGGCGTTGATCGACACTGACGGGCGCGTGCTGCTGGCACAGCGCCCCGAGGGCAAATCGATGGCGGGATTGTGGGAGTTTCCGGGCGGCAAGGTCGAACCCGGAGAAACCCCGGAAGTCGCGCTTATCCGCGAATTGCAGGAAGAGCTGGGTATCGACACCTGGCAATCCTGTCTCGCCCCGCTGACTTTCGCCAGCCATTGTTACGAAGATTTTCACCTGCTGATGCCGCTTTACGCCTGCCGCAAATGGAATGGCGTGGTGCAACCGCAAGAGGGGCAGAAGCTGAAATGGGTCCATGCGCGGGATCTACGCAACTATCCCATGCCGCCCGCCGATATTCCCCTGCTTCCGATCTTGCAGATGTGGCTCTGATACATCTCTAGGTAGAGCTTTTCCCACCTAAAGTGTGATTTTAGCGATAATTCGCTTCATTCGCCGCTCGCGATAGGCAAGTATCGGCGCATCCAGGAGGGGTGTCATGATTCGTACAATTCAGATCGGTGGCTATATCTCGGTTCAGGGCTTGTTTGAACGGATGAGCCCGAATGGGAATGTCGTCGTTCGTGTCGGCAAACAGACCTATGAGGGCAAGCCTGTATCCAAGTAACCCGTTATTTTTCCTGTCAGAACGGCTATAAAGAGAAAGGGGTGCCACATGGTGGCACCCCTTTCGGATTCCAGATCGAAATCGGCAGCTTACAGGCTGCGTTCGACCTCTTCACGCTCGAAGATCTCGATGACATCGCCTTGGCGGATATCGTCGTAATTCTCGAAGGCCATACCGCATTCCTGACCGGACTGCACTTCCTTGACCTCGTCCTTGAAGCGCTTCAGCGTCTTCAATGTGCCTTCATGGATCACCACGCTATCGCGCAGCAGGCGAACACCGGCCGAACGGCGGGCGATACCTTCGGTGACCAGACAGCCAGCGACCTTGCCGACCCCGGTGACCTTGAAGACCTCCCTGATCTCGGCATAGCCGATGAAGTTCTCGCGAACCTCTGCCGATAGCAGGCCGGAAGCGGCTGCCTTGATGTCGTCCACCAGGTCATAGATGACCGAATAGTAACGAATCTCGACGCCTTTCTGGTTGGCCGAAGTGCGGGCCGGAGCATTGGCGCGGACATTGAAGCCGATGACGGGCGTTTGGGACGCCTCGGCCAGGGTAATGTCCGATTCGGTGATCGCGCCGACGCCATGATGGATGACGCGAACACGCACCTCGTCATTGCCCAGCTTTTCCAGCGCCTGGATGATCGCTTCGGCCGAACCCTGCACGTCGGCCTTCACCACCACCGGCAGTTCGGCGACGCTTTCGTCGGCCTTGGCTTTCGCCATAAGCTGTTCCAGCGTGGTCGCGGCACCTGCGGCGGCGCGCTTGTCCTTGGCCTGTTGAGTCCGATAATCGGCGATCTCGCGGGCCTGCGCCTCGGTTTCGACGACATTCAGGACGTCGCCCGCTTCGGGAGTGCCGTTGAGGCCCAGGACCTCGACTGGGACAGAGGGGCCTGCCTCTTCGACGCGCTTGCCCTGATCGTCGATCAATGCGCGGACCTTGCCCCATTGTTCGCCGACGACAAAGATATCGCCGCGTTTCAGCGTGCCGTTCTGAACCAGGACCGTGGCGACCGGACCGCGGCCCACATCAAGCTGAGCTTCGATGACGGCACCCTGTGCCGCACGATCCGGATTGGATTTCAGCTCCAGGATTTCGGCCTGCAGCGCGATGGCTTCCAGCAATTCGTCGAGTCCCTGGCCGGAGATGGCCGAAACTTCGACATCCTGCACATCACCCGACAGCTTTTCGACGATCACTTCCTGATGCAGAAGCGATGTACGTACCTTGTCGGGATCGGCTTCCGGCTTGTCGACCTTGTTGATCGCCACGATCATCGGCACCTTGGCTGCCTTGGCGTGGTTGATCGCCTCGATGGTCTGCGGCATCACCGCATCATCGGCAGCCACCACCAGAACCACGATATCCGTGACATGAGCGCCACGCGCCCGCATCGAGGTGAACGCGGCGTGACCCGGCGTATCGAGGAAGGTCAGAACCGCACCCGATTCCGCCTGCACCTGATAGGCGCCGATATGCTGGGTGATCCCACCGGCTTCGCCCGAGACGACATTGGCCTTGCGGATCGCATCCAGAAGCGAGGTCTTGCCGTGGTCGACATGGCCCATGATGGTGATGATCGGCGGGCGGGGACGCAGATCGTCGGGTGCGTCCTTGATCATGTCGATGACCTGTTCGACATCGGCATCGCTGACACGCACGGCCTTGTGGCCGAATTCCTCGATCACCAGCTCGGCAGTATCGGCATCGATCGACTGGTTCATCGATACCATCATGCCCATCTTCATCAGCGATTTGACGACATCCGCGGCACGCTCGGCCATGCGGTTGGCTAGTTCCTGCACGACAATGGCGTCCGGCAACTGCACTTCACGCGATTGCTTTTCGGGGCGTTGCTGCTGGCCCATCGCCTTCTGCCGGGCGCGTTCCTGCTTGCGCTTCATCGCGGCCATGCTGCGCTGGCGGCCACCTTCACCGTCCAGCGCCTGTTTCAGCGACAGCTTGCCCGAGCGGCGATTGTCATCACGGGCAGCCTTGCCGCGACTGTCACGATCCGCGACGCCGCGATTGGGGCGATCACGCTCGGATTTGCGCGGACCGGTCGAGGAAACACCTTTCGTTTCGGCGCGGGCAGCGGCAGCTTCGACGGCTGCCTGATCCTGCGGAGCAGTGCCAGCAGCCGGAGCAGCGGCTGGCTTGGCCGGCTCTGCCTTCTTCGGCGCGTCCTTTTGCTTGGCTTTTTCCGCGGTCTCGCGGGCAAGCCGGGCTTCCTCTTCGGCTTTCGCCTTCAGGGCCTCTTCGCGTTCACGCTCTTCGCGGGCCTTTTCTTCGGCCTCGGCGCGGCGGCGTTCGCGTTCCTGCTCACGGGCTTTCTCTTGGGCCTCACGGGCGGCCGCTTCATCCGCCTCCCGTGCCTTGGCAGCAGCGAGGGCCTTCAGGCGTCGTTCCATCTCTACTTCGGAGATCCCGGCCGGTCGTTTCGACGGGTCGCCTCCACGCTTGGCGTAACTCGAGGGTTTGGCCTTGTCGCCGGCACCGGCTTGCGCCGCACTGGTCTTTGGCACCATGACGCGTTTGCGCTTGGTTTCCACGACCACGCTCTTGGTGCGGCCATGGCTGAAACTCTGTTTGACCTGACCCGAACGACCGCTGGAGCCGCCGAGGCCGAGTGTCTTTTTACCGTCTTTATCGCTCATCTGCGTCTTCATTCCTTCCCGGCGGCCGTATTGCCGCCGTCATGCCCGCGCAGACCCGTCAGTCTGCCGGCTTCCAAGATCACCTTGTCCGTCAGGCCACCCGCCGCAAGCGCGCCGTGTATGACATGATCGCGCCCGAAGGACAAACCCAATTCTGAGGCGGTGAGGCAACCGAACCAGCGTCCGCCCGTTGGCGTCCACAGCTTGCCCTTCCCGCGGTCCGAGCCATCGCTGGCCTGCAGCAGCACACGCGCCCTGCCATCGGCCAGCCAGCCCTTCACCTTTTCAAACCCCGCCACCGCTTTGCCTGACTTGCGGGCCAGCGAAACCAGTTCCACGACCCGCCGTGCAAGGGCGGTCTCGACCATCCCAACCAGATCCTCGGGTGCTTTCACCTGCGCCTTGGCGGCGCGCGAAAACAGCCCTTTGGCTGCGGCCTTTTCGATGGCCGCACGATCGGCGGCGATCCAGATGCCGCGACCGGGCAGCTTTTCCGCCAAGTCTGGCACGACCAGACTATCCGGTCCCACGACAAAGCGGATCAGCCCAAGCTTGGGCTGCACCTCGCCGGTGACGATGCAGCGCCGTTCGGGCTGCTCGCGCGTTTTATCCCGCCCGCCTCGGCTCACGGCCTTGCCAGATCCGGGGCGGTCAGGCCCCGGCCTCCTGATCGGTTTCGGCTTCGGTCTCGGCTTCTTCCGGGTCCGCCGCCGGTTCCAGTTCTGCCGGATCGACCCAGCCAAGGCTGACGCGCGCCGTCATGACCATATTCTGCGCTTCTTCCAGCGAGACGTCAAAGGGCTCCAGCAGGCCTTCATCCTTGACGCGCTGGCCATCCACGGTGGTCCAGCCGCCAGCCAATTCCCAATCGGCGCAGGTAGCGAAGTCTTCCAGTGTCTTGATGCCGTCCTTCGCCAACGCCTCGATCATCTGGGGTGTCAGACCCTCGAATTCAACCAGCGAGTCCTCGACACCGAGCGCGCGGGCATTTTCCATCGCCGCCTTGTTGCGGGCTTCCAGAACATCGCGGGCGCGGGCCTGCAGTTCCTCGGCGGTGCCTTCATCCACCCCGTCGATGGTCAGCAATTCACCCTGTTCGACATAGGCGACCTCTTCGAGATCGGTGAAGCCTTCGGCGACCAGAAGCTGGGCAAAGAATTCATCCAGGTCCAGCGCATCCATGAACAGCTTGGTGCGGGCATTGAATTCGGCCTGCCGGCGCTTGGATTCCTCTTCCTCGGTCATGATGTCGATATCGAGCCCGGTCAACTGGCTGGCCAGACGCACATTCTGGCCGCGGCGGCCGATGGCGAGGGAAAGCTGTTCATCGGGTACGACAACCTCGATACGGCCGCCATCCTCGTCGAACACGACCTTGCTGACCTCGGCGGGCTGCAGGGCGTTCACGAGGAAGGTCGCCTGATCCTCGTTCCACGGGATGATGTCGATCTTCTCGCCCTGCAATTCGCCGACCACCGCCTGAACGCGGCTGCCGCGCATGCCGACGCAGGCGCCGACCGGATCGATCGAGTTGTCATAGCTGATCACGGCGATTTTCGCGCGCGAGCCGGGGTCGCGTGCCACGGCCTTGATCTCGATGATGTGGTCATAGATCTCGGGCACTTCCATCTTGAACAGTTCCGCCATGAATTGCGGATCGGTGCGCGACAGGAAGATCTGCGGGCCGCGGGTCTCGCGGCGGACATCCTTGACATAGGCGCGAATGCGGTCGTTCGGGCGATAGCTTTCGCGGCCGATCTTCTCGTTGCGGCGCAGGATCGCCTCGCCACGGCCGACATCGACGATGATATTGCCGTATTCCTCGCGCTTGACGACACCGTTGATGATGGTGCCCGCGCGATCCTTGAATTCTTCGTATTGACGGTCACGCTCGGCTTCGCGAACGCGCTGCAGGATGACCTGCTTAGCCGATTGCGCGGCAATCCGGCCCAGCTCGACCGGCGGCACTTCGTCCACGATCACGTCGCCGACTTTTGGGTCGTCCAGATAGGGGCGGGCCTGTTCGACCGTCACTTCGGCCTGATAATTCTCGACCGCGTCATCCTCGACCACGGTGCGGACGCGGGTAAAGCTCGCGTTGCCGGTCTTGCGGTCGATCTTGACCCGGATGTCCATCTCGGCGCCGTAGCGCGACTTGGCGGCACGGGCGAGGCTGTCTTCCATCGCTTCGATGACCAGTTCAGGCTCGATCATCTTCTCGCGTGCCACGGCTTCGGCCGTCTGCAGCAGTTCCAGCTGGTTGGCAGAGGTGATCGCCATCACTTACTCCTTGCGTCATCGGCGCTGTTCGCGCCCGGTTCGTTGTCTTCGTCGGTTTCGATCGCGTCGAAGGTGGCCTCGTCCAGATTGTCGATCTCGACACCGGCCTCTTTCTTCTGACGCAGCATTTCCCGGATCAGGTCGTCGGTGAGGACCAGCTTGGCATCCGACAACCAGTCGAAGTTCAGCCCGATGGTCTGCACTTCGCCGCCCTCTTCGATATTCAAAAGGACCTCGTCGCCCTCGATACCCGCCAGCACGCCTTTCCAGCGCTTGCGCCCGTCGATGGGCTGATTGGTTTCCAGCTTGGCCTCGTAGCTTTCGAAAGCCGCGAAATCCTTGAGCCGGGTCAGCGGGCGGTCGATGCCGGGGCTGGAGACCTCGAGGTGATAGGCTTCCTCGATCGGGTCCTCGACATCCAGCGTGGCGCTGACGGCGACGGAAATATCGCCGCAGTCATCCACGTTAATGCCGCCATCGGGCCGGTCGGCCATGATCTGCAGGGTCGAGGTCTTGCCGCCCTGCAGGCGCACGCGCACCAGCTCGAAGCCAAGATCCTCGATCACCGGGGTGATGATCTCGGCAAGGCGCCGGTCGATGGCGGTCTTGGCGATCAGATCGTTGGACATGACTTCCTTTCGGATACAAAAAACGGGCCGTCAGCGGGCCCGTGCGAAACTTCCGGTGGGCAGGGGGTGGAAGCCTGCACCGCTGTTGACCCGCATATAGGACCGAATCCGCGGGATTGCAAGCGGGCGATGGCATGGGCGGGCATCAATTCTTCCCCTCCACATCGCGGCGGTCGTCATCGCGGATCGCATCCATGACCCGGACCAGCTCTGCCGAGATCCGGGGTTCCGACAATGCATGTCCCGAGGCGGGCACCAGCCGCAGGTCGCATTTCTCCCATCCTTGCGCCAGTTCATAGGCCGAGAGCGGTGGGCACACCATATCATAGCGGCCCTGCACGATCACGGCGGGCAGATGCTCGATCCGGTGGCGGTTGCGCAGAAGCTGGCTTTCATCCATGAAGCATTTATTGGCGAAATAGTGGTTTTCCAACCGGGCGAAGGCGCGGGCATATTCGGGCGGCGCGTGGCCGGTTGCAGAATTCTGCAGTCCGGCCAGTGCATTTTCCCACATCAGCCAGGGCAAGGCAAAGCGCCCCTGTTGCCCGAGATCGTCGGAAAATAGCCGGCGGTGATAGGCGGCGATCATGTTGTCCCGCTCCGGTTCGGGGATCGGATCGCAGAAACGTGCCCAGAGATCGGGAAAGAATCGTCCCGCGCCGCCGCCATAGAACCAGTCGAGCTCGGTCTGTCTGCCCAGGAACACGCCGCGCAGAATCAGCCCCGCCACATGTTCGGGATGCGCCTGCGCATAAGCGAGCGCCAGCGTGGCCCCCCAACTGCCGCCAAAGAGCAGCGCGGTCTCGATGCCCAGAACCGAGCGGATCTGTTCGATGTCGCGCACCAGATCGGCGGTGGTGTTGCCCTCGACCGAGGCGGCCGGGCGCGAGCGCCCGCAACCCCGCTGATCGAACAGTACGATTCGGTAGTGTTCCGGATCGAAGAAGCGGCGCATATAGGGGCTGCATCCCCCGCCGGGGCCGCCATGCAGCACGATGACGGGGCGGCCTTCCGCATTGCCGCATTCCTCGACATACAGGCGATGCCCATCGCCGGTATCGACGATGCGCCGCTCATATGGTTCGGTCGAGCGATAGAGGCGGCCATTCGACGCGCCGATTTGTCCTGCCAATCTGTCCATGGACCGACTATAAGCCCAACTGCCGCAACTCGCCAGAAGGACCCGTCATGACAAGCATCGACCCCATCGAAATTGCCAAGTTCGAGGCCATGGCGGCGGAATGGTGGGATCCGAAGGGCAAGTTCAAGCCGCTGCACATGATGAACCCGGTGCGGCTTGACTATATCGTGAGCCAGATTGCCGCTGAATTTGGGCGGGACCGCCGCAGCCTGCGGGTTTTTGAGGGCTTGCGGCTGCTGGATATCGGTTGCGGCGGCGGGCTGATCGCCGAGCCGATGGCGCGCCTGGGGGCCGAGGTCGTAGGCGCGGATGCCGCCGAAGGCAATATCGCGGTGGCCAGGCTGCATGCCGAACAGCAGGGGTTGCAGATCGATTACCGCGCCACGACTGCCGAGGCACTGGCCAGTGCAGGCGAGAAGTTCGATGCGGTGCTGGCGCTGGAGATCGTCGAGCATGTCGCCGATCCAAAGGCTTTCATCGCCACCTGTCACGACCTGCTGCGCCCCGGCGGACTTGCCATCGTCTCGACCCTGAACCGCACGGCGAAAAGCTTCGGCGCGGCCATTATCGGCGCGGAATGGATCATGCGCTGGCTGCCCAAGGGCACGCATGAATGGAACCGCTTCATCACGCCGGCGGAACTGTCAGAGATGGCGAGTGCTTCGGGATTGAACCCGGTCGATGCGAGGGGGATGGTCTTCAATCCCCTGACCTGGAACTGGAGCCTGTCGGATCGTGACCTGTCGGTGAATTACGCCATCGCAGCACGCCGGCCGGATTAGTCGCCATCCCCCTCGAGCCTGCGGCGAAGCTCGCGCAGGACGGGCAGAGCAAGCCGGACCCTTTCGGCGCCGATATCGCGCACGATCTCGCCGATGATCGGCATGAAGGCCGAGATGGCGGCGTTGCGGGCGGCCCGGCCCGCCGGGCTGATCGACACGAATTTGCGCCGCGCATCGTCCCAATCGGGGCGGATATGGATATGACCCGCCCATTCCAGCCGGGACAGGGTATTGGTCATGGCGCCACGGGTGACGTGAAAGGCTTCGGCCAGTTGCGCGGGGGTGCGTTCCTCGTTCACATGGGCCAGCAGGTTCAGCACCGAGAAATGCGAGATCTGCATGCCGCGAGGCAGGGCATGGCTGATGAGGCTGCGTGACAGCTGATCCGCGATGAACACCTCGGCGAACAGGCTGGCGGCCAGCCTGTCGCTGCTTTGGTCGCGCTCGATGTCGTTTTTCGTCGTGGTCATCGCCTCATGGGCCATCGAAGGGCCGGTCATGTGTCAGGGACGGGATGCGGGACCGTGCCCTGTCAACCGCCTCAAGGTCAAGTGAAACAAGGGTCACCCCCGTCGATATTCCGCCATCGGCCAATATGTTGCCCCAAGGATCTACCGCGAGCGAATGGCCATGGCTCTGGCGTGGCAGGCGGTCGGGAGAATGCGGTGCGGGATGCGTGCCGGATTGCGCCGGGGCCAGCACGAAGCAGCCGTTTTCGATGGCGCGGGCACGCAGCAGAGCCTCCCAATGGGCCTTGCCGGTGGTGGTGCTGAAGGCCGAGGGGACGGTCAGAATGCGCGCACCCGCCTGTGCCAGCTGGCGATAAAGATGGGGGAAACGCACATCGTAACAGATCGTCATGCCGACCGGCTGTCCTGCTGCGCGCGTCAGCACCGCCCGGTCGCCGGGGCGGTAGGCAGAGCTTTCGCGATATTGCTCGGTCTCCGATATGGTGACGTCGAACATGTGCAGCTTGTCGTATCGCGCGGCGACGGTGCCTTCCGGATCGATCAGGAAACTGCGATTCACGAAACGCTCGTCGCCGGGATCGTCGCCTTTCAGGGCCAGAGAGCCGATCAACAGCCATATGCCAGCCGCTTTGGTCTCGGCCCGCAGCGCCGACAGGGTCGGGTCCTCTGCCTCGGGTTTCAGGACGGCTGCCTGCCGCTTGCGGTCGGGGGACAGCAGGTTCGTGGCTTCGGGTGTCAGCACGAATGTCGCGCCTGCCGACGCCGCCTCGCGGATCATCGGAACCGTGGCGGAGAGATTCGCGTAAGGGTCGTCGCCGGTATTGAGTTGCAGCAACGCGACCTTTAGCGGGGCAGGCGTCGCGGAGGTCATGCGGCTGATCCTGCCAGCAGAGGGTCCAGCTTTCCGTTACGGTCCAGCGCGAACAACTCGTCGCAACCACCTACATGCGTATCACCGATGAAGATCTGCGGAACGGTACGGCGGCCATTTGCCCTTTGGACCATTTCGCCACGCAATTCGGGCTGAGCGCCGACATCGATCTCTTCGAAGGAGAGATTCTTGCGCTGCAGCAGCGACTTTGCCGAAATGCAGAATGGGCAGGTTCTGGTGGTGTAGATTTCAATACGCGGTTGATCGGTCATAGGCTTTTCCACTTTACGGATATGCCCCTATCTAGTCATCCTTCACGGCGCGCGCCAGCACTGTGACAAAAACCGGCCCGGAACCCGCTGCCAGCAGCGCTTCGGTCGCGGCGGCAAGGGTCGCACCTGAGGTCATGACATCATCGACCAGCAGCACGGGTTTCCCTGAAATGCACGAGATACGACGCGGATTGACCATGATCGCGCCAGAGATATTGGCGAAACGATCAGAGACGCCGCGGTGATCCTGGGCGGGTGTATGGCGCTTGCGCAACAGCAGATCGGGTATATGAGGCAAGCCGTGCGCCTTGGCGAGATGCCGCGCGAGCAGGGCGGATTGATTGTAGCGCCGTTTCAGCAGGCGGCGGAAATGCAGGGGGATCGGCGCGACGATCATACCGGGACGGATGACCGGCGCGGCCGCCACTGACAGCCATCCTGCGAGGGCGGGGGCCAGATCCGGCCGGTCGCCATGCTTGAGTGTCAGGACCAGCTTCCGTCCGGTGCCGGAATAGAGGATCGCTGCCCGGCCGTCATGCCATGGGCGGGGGAAGGCCAGGCAATCATCGCATGTCACGTCCTGATCGTAGTCAATTCCGTCATCGGGAAGCGGCGCACCGCAACGGGTGCAGGCAAGGCCGGAAATGAAATGCGTGTCTTGCCAGCAATCGGGGCAGAGATCAGTGGCCGCACGCTGCGGGAGCGCGTCATTGCCTTCGCTCATGACGATCTGGCCACAGGCAAGGCATTGTGACGGGTAAAGCATGCGCAGGACGGCTTTTATAGGGCGGCGAAGCACCTTATGTTCCATCCCCATGAGCAGTTCTTCCCAATCCAGTCCCGACCGTCCGTCCCTGACCGATCTTGAGGCGCTGCAGCGGCAGCGGCGCCGGGCCGTGTCCCGGGGGCATGCCGATGTGCTGCATCGAATCGCGGCGGCAGAGATGAAGGATAGGCTGTCAGAGGTTAACAGGGATTTTCATGCGCCCGCGATCGTGACCGGCTTTCCCGGCTTCTGGTCGGCAGAGTTTCCGCAGGCGAAGGTGGTATCCGACGATCCCGTGCTGGACCTCTCCCCGGCATCGCATGACCTGGTCATCCATGCGATGGCGTTGCACTGGGCTGACGATCCGGTCGGGCAGATCGTGCAATCGGCCCGGGCGCTACGCGAGGACGGGTTATTCATTGCCGTATGTTTCGGTGGCCAGACCTTGCATGAGGCGCGCGCCGCCATGGCACAGGCCGAGGCGGAAGTTACCGGGGGGCTGTCGCCGCGCATCCTGCCGATGGGCGAGATCCGCGATATGGGCGCGCTGCTTGCACGCGCGGGTCTGGCACTGCCGGTCGCCGATCTGGTCAGCCAGCGCGCCAGCTATCGTGACCTGCTGCATCTGGCGCAAGACCTGCGGGCGATGGGCGAGGGGAACGCGATGGCCGCGCGATTGCGCCGGCCCACCCGGCGCGAGATATTCGCCCGCGCGGGGGCGGTCTATGCACAGGCCCATCCCGACCGCGACGATCCGTCCCGTATCCAGGCGAGCTTCGATCTGGTTTTCCTGACCGGATGGGCCCCGTCCGAAACACAGCAGAAACCCCTGCGCCCCGGCTCTGCACAGAAAAGCCTTGCCGATGCGCTCAACGAGATCAGGAACAAGCCATGACGCCAGCAGACATGCCCGCGGATCATCCCCGGTTTCCAGCCGCGAAAACCGGGATTCTGATTGCCAATCTGGGCACGCCGGACGGTTATGATTACTGGTCGATGCGCCGCTATCTGAACGAGTTTCTCTCGGACCGGCGGGTGATCGACCTGCCGCGCTGGAAATGGCAGCCGATCCTGCAGGGCATCATCCTGACAAAGCGGCCTTTCAGTTCGGGCGCGAATTACAAGACCATCTGGAACGAGGAAAAGGGCGAAAGCCCGTTGATGACCATCACCCGCGACCAGGCACAGGCCTTGCGTGAACGTGCCACCGCCGAATGGGGCGATCAGGTGATGGTAGAGTTCTGCATGCGCTACGGCAATCCCTCGACCCATGAGGTCCTGGGCCGCATAGTCGAGGCGGGCTGCCGCCGCATCATCTTCCTGCCGCTCTATCCGCAATATGCCGGGGCGACCTCGGCCACGGCGAATGACCAGCTTTTCCGGGCGTTGATGGAGCAGACTTGGCAGCCCTCGGTCCGCACCTGCGATCCCTATTTCGATCGGCCCGATTACGTCGATGCGCTGGCGGGTTCGGTCGAGCGGGTGCTGGAGGGACGCAAGCCCTCGAAGCTGGTTGCTTCCTATCATGGGATGCCGAAGCGCTACCTGATGCAGGGCGATCCCTATCACTGCCAGTGCCAGAAAACCTCTCGATTGCTGCAAGAGCGTTTGGGCTGGGAGGATGGCATCATCGACACATCGTTCCAGTCGGTCTTCGGCCGTGAGGAATGGCTGCGCCCCTACACGGTCGAACATGTCGCCGAGCTGGCGCGGCAGGGGCATTCCGACATCGCGGTAATATCCCCCGCCTTCGCCGCCGATTGCATCGAGACGCTGGAAGAGATCAACGGCGAGATCCGTGAGGCCTTCGAACATGCGGGCGGCAAGGGGTTCACCTATATTCCTTGCCTCAATGACGATCCGGCGCATATCGACGTGATGATGAATGTCATCCGCGAGAATATCGGCGGTTGGGTCTGAAATGAAAAAGAGGGGGCCGTTGGCCCCCTTGTCATCAGGTGGTGACTGTGCGGACTAGATCAACAGCACCTGGGTGCCGATCTTGGCCATGCCGAACAGTTCCTTGATATGTTCGTTATACAGGCCGATGCAGCCATTCGACGACTTGCGTCCGATCTTGCGCGTGTCATGGGTGCCGTGGATCCGGTAATATTGCCAGCTCAGCCACAGCGCATGGGTGCCAAGCGGGTTGTCCGGCCCCGGCGGCACGAAATCCGGCCACGAGGGATTGCGCTCTTTCATCTCGGGCGTCGGTGCCCATGACGGGCCTTCGACCTTCTTGATGATCTCGGTTCGGCCCAACCGGGTCAGGTCCTTGCTGACCGGGATGGACGAGGGATAGACGCGATAGACGCTTTCATCCTCGGACCAGAAATGGACCGCGCGCGAGGTGATGTCGCACAGGATCGCGCCATTGGTCAGATTGTCGAAATAGGGACGCCAGTCCTGGGCACGGAAGCTGGAAATGTTGTGGCGCTGGTCGGTCCCGCTGTCATATTGGACCGCCCCGGCATCGGGCGTGGCACCGCCGCCTGTTGCGCCACCATAGATGGGTTGCCCCGTATAAGGGTCGAATTGCTGCGCAAAACCCGGTGCCGCCAGGCTGGTGGCGCCAAGCGCAGCGGCCGAGCCCAGAAATGCCCGGCGATTGAAAGCTGTCATGCTCATCAGCAAGTATCCTCGTTCCTCTGGCCGCTCTTTTGGGGCGACCTTACTGCTCCGACTATTGCGGATGGCAGATATATAGCGCGCTTCGAGAGAGCCGCCAAATCAAACAGATGCGAGAAATACTGCGAGTAAAAACCTGTTAAGATCACGCATTCTTGCGTTTGAAGGTCCGCCCGCCATTCGGTAAGCCTATGACCAAGAGCAGTCGAGGGACAGGATAAATGAGAAAACTCAAAGTAATTTCGGTGCTTGCGCTGATCGCATTGGCCGCATGTCAGCCGCGCATGGCCGCTCAACTCGGCCCGGATGGCCAGCCACTGCCAACCGCCTATAAGATCGACGCCCGTGAAGAGGCCCAAATTCCTGGCCGGGTGTTGCAGCAAGTCAACACTCTTCGCGCCAATATTTCCTTGAATCAGCTGACATTGGACCCGCAATTGACGGCAGCGGCCCTGGCGCATTCGCGTGACATGTCCGCGCAGAACCGCGCATGGCATTGGGGTTCCGATGGCTCGTCTCCGCTGGAGCGAGTGCGCAACCAAGGTTACTACGGGCATCTCGTCGGCGAGAATATCTCGGAAACCTACGAGAATGACATCCGGACACTGAACGCGTGGATGGCGACACGCGACACCCGCGACGTGATCATGGACCCGAAGGCGACCAGGCTGGGAATCGCGTGGTACCAGGAATCCTCGGGTAAAATCTGGTGGACCTTGCTGACCGGCGGCAACTGATCGCATTGCTGCAGAAATGACAAAGCCCCGGCCGGTCCGCCGGGGCTTTTGAAATTCCGTTTGCCGTGTTCAGGGGGCGATGACGATCGGCACACCGGGACGCAGCATCGCGAAGATCTCTTCGATCTCCTCGTCTTTCACGGCGATGCAACCTGCTGTCCAATCTCGTTTTTTCGGTGCCAGCGCGTTTCCCTCCGGCCCCCAGCCATGGATGAAGATATCTCCGCCCGGCTTGCGTCCCACGGCTTCCGCATAGGCCTTGTCCTGCGGATCCGGATAGGACACGCCCACCGACAGGTGATAGCGGCTCTTGGGATTGAAACGGTCGATGAAATAGACCCCTTCCGGGGTTTTTCCGTCACCTTCGAACCGCTTGTGTCCGACCGGCACATTGCCCAGCCCGATATCATAGGCCTTCAGCACGGTCTTGCCGCTCAGCAGATAGAGGCGGCGCTTGCCCTTGTTGACCACGACTTGAGTCACCGGAGGGCCACTATAGGACTTGAACTTGGAGGACGGCTTGCCACAGGCTGCCAGCAAGGCCAACAGCGAGAATGTGACCGTCCGACGGGTTGCTCGATACATCACTGCCTCGGATTTTTTTATTTTATATGCGCTAAATAGCACAACGTTAAGGTTGTTGACTAGCTGCGGCGAAACTCGGCGACGATTTCGATATGCGGTGACCAGCGGAACTGATCGACGATGTGAAGGCGCGACAACATGTAGTTGTCATTCGTTAATATTGCCGCATCCTTGGCGAAATTAACCGGATCACAGGCGACGAAAGCGATTCTCGGCACCCCGGATGCGGCCATTTCACGCGCCTGTGCCTCGGCCCCGTTGCGCGGCGGGTCGATCACGATTGCGTCAAAGCCAGCCAATTCATCCGCCATCAGCGGGCGGCGGGCCAGATCGCGAATCTCTGTCGTGACGCGCTGGAGGCCATGGGTATCGCGCCAGGCAGCGTCCAGCGCCGCCAGCGGAGCGGCCAGACCTTCGACCGCATGGACCTGCGCCGTCTCGGCCAGGGGCAGTGAGAATGTCCCGCAGCCCGCAAACAGATCGACGATCCGTTTCGCGCCCAGTGTCATATCCTTCACAACCGCCAACAGGGCGGCCTCGCCCTCGTCGGTGGCTTGCAGGAAGGCACCGGGCGGGGGCACCACCTGGGCGCGTCCCATCGGCAGGGCGGGTCTGCGGCGGGTGATGGTTTCACCGTCCCAATCCAGCCGGGCCAGATCTCCCTCATCCGCGAGCCCCGCCAGCGCCTGGAACAATGCCGCATCCAGCGATTTTCCCCCGCGTGCCGCCACGTCCAGGCCGGCAGGGCTATGAATGACGGTCAGGCCGATCTCTGCCGAGCGCGATGCGCCGGCCACCACGATCTGCCGCAAGATGGGAAGAGCTGACATGATCCCGGGATGCAGCACATGACATTCCTGCAGCTCCACGATCACATCCGAGGCACGCGCATGGAATCCGATCAGCGCCCCTCTCTTTGTCCTCCGACCCGAAAGCACCGCCCTGCGGCGGGATCGTGGCGGCGAGATATGCATTCCCGTCACGGGGGCACGAAGACCATGCGCTGCGAGCGCCGCCTCCACCACCTGCGCTTTCCATGCCGCAGTGAACCCTTCCGAGGCATGCATCAGAGAGCAGCCTCCGCAGGCGCGGTAATGTTTGCAGACCGGTTTCACCCGGTCGGGCGAAGGTGTCAGGATGCGGGGAGAGGCGATGCGGCCATCCTGCGCCTCTCCCTCGATCTCTTCGCCGGGCAGGGTCAGCGGGGCGAGGGCGCGCCCATCCGATCCAATGGCTACGCCATCGCCGCGCCGCCCAAGCCGTTCGATCTGCCAGAGGCTCATTCAGCCGCCTCTTCGGTGCCCAGGAAGCCGCCCGATTGCCGATTCCAATAGCGCGCATAAAGCCCGGACTTAGCCAAGAGCTGCCCATGCGTGCCCTGTTCGACGATCCGGCCCGCATCCATGACGATGATCCGGTCAAGCTGGGCGATGGTCGACAGGCGGTGTGCGATGGCCAGAACGGTCTTGCCCTTCATCGCGCGGGAAAGCGCGTCTTGAACCTGCGCCTCGACCTCGCTGTCCAGCGCGCTGGTCGCCTCGTCCAGTACCAGGATCGGCGCGTCCTTCACGAAAGCGCGGGCCAGGGCGATCCGCTGGCGCTGACCGCCGGACAGCTTGACGCCGCGCTCTCCCAGATGCGCCTCGTAGCCCTTGCGCCCCGCATGATCCTGAAGCCCGAGGATGAATTCATGCGCCTCGGCGGACTTGGCCGCGGCCTCGATATCCTCTTGCGTGGCGTCGGGACGGCCATAAAGGATATTGTCGTGGGCCGAACGATTGAACATCGCGGTTTCCTGCGTGACCATGCCGATCTGGCGGCGCAGGCTTTCCTGGGTCACGTCGCGGATATCGCGGCCATCGATGCGGATCGCGCCGCCCTCGACATCGTACAGCCGCAGCAGCAGTGCCACCAATGTCGATTTTCCTGCGCCCGAGGCCCCGACAATGCCGATCTTCTCACCCGGCTGGATATGCAGGCCAATGTCCTGCAGCCCGCCAAGGTCGCGCCCATAGGCGAAGCTGATATCATCGAATTCGATCCGGCCCGCCACGCGATCCAGATCCTCGGCATCGGGGGCGTCGGTCAGGGCATGGGGTGGCGAAAGGGTGCGCATCCCGTCCTCGACCTCGCCGATGCTGCCCCACATCCCCATCAGCGCCATGCTGACCCAACCGGTCATCTGGCTCAGCCGCATCGAGATGGCGCCGGATGCAGCGATATCGCCTGGCGTGGCCAGACCTTCGCGCCACAAGATGATCGAGCCGCCGACAAGGATCACTGGCAACAACCCCGCGATGAACATCAGCGACAGGCGGAAGCTGCTGCTGATGACGCCGAAATCCAGCGCCCGCTCGCGGAAGCCGGCCATCGCGCCAAGGGCGGCACGATCCTCGTGCTCGGCATGGGCGAAAAGCTTGACCGTCTTGATATTGGTGATCGTGTCGACGACCTGCCCGGTCACCATGGCTCTGGCCGAGGCACGTGCAGAGGAGCGCGACCGGATGCGCGGCAGGAAAAAGCGGATCAGCCCCAGATAGGCGCCCAGCCAGACGATCAGCGCCGCCGCCCCCCAGCCATCGACCGAGATCAGGAACGCAGCCGAGCCCAGCACCGAGGCCAGCGCGAAGGCTACCACATTGACCATCTCGGTCGCCACGTCGGTCACGGCGCGGGCGGTCTGCATCTGTTTTTGCGCCAGCCGCCCGGCAAAATCATTATCGAAGAAGGTGACCGAATGCCCCATCGTCCAGCGATGCAGGCGCGACAGCACCAGAGGCAGGACATTCGGCCCGACGATCACACTGGAGGTGGCAGAAGAGATTCCGAAAATCACTGGGCGCAAGAGCAGGAAGAAGCCGACGAATGCAGCGATCAGCAAGCCGTTCTCGCTCCATAGGCTGGCGGGATTACCAAGGGCCACCGCGTCAACCACAGCCCCCAACAACACCGCTGCCAGAACATCGGCGACCCCGCCGAGGGCAGAGGCGACCGCTGCCAGCGACAGCCCGCCCCATGCGCCGGACAGGCACCAGCGGAAGAAGGCCAGCAGGTTGCGGGGGGGCGCGCCATCCGCCGGGCGGAACGCGTCGATCAACTGGCCGAGGCGGCGATGCAGGGTCATTCATCTTCTCCTGCTTGCAGGGCTGCGTCTATCAGTGCCGGGGCGGGTAGGGTGAAACCGCTTTCGATCCACAGGGCCTCGGCTGCCTTCAGCCCGCGTCCGACAGCCGGTCCGGATAATTGCGGCATCAGATCCCGGGCCGAGATCGGCAATCCCGCCTCGGCGGCCCGCGCGATCAGCCGTGGCCAGTTCGACGGTAATGTCATTCCCCGACTGCCCGCAAGCAGGGCGTAATCCGTGCCTGCCTTGATCCCGAGCCGATAACCGGCCTCGTTTAGGGACCATTTCGCGGCCATTGCCTCGGCCAGTGCGGCTTGCGTGTGGGCCTCGTCCCGCGACAGGCGCAATGCATCGGCGCAACCCCCGCCGCCGCTCAGGGTGGCCAGACGCCGGGGCCATGCGGGAGGGATGTCCTCGCGTGCCTCCAGAGCCACCAGGTCGGCCAAAGCACCAGTTTCCGCATCGGGCAGAATTTGTGGCAATATCCCGGTTTCCGCCATCAGAAGAACCGAGGCCACGGGGTTCGGAGCCGCCAGAAGCTTCTTCATCTCGCTGCCGATCCGTTCGCGGGCGATCTGCCGCAGCCCGTCTTTCAGGCCTGCACAGGCTGCGACGGCTTGGGGATCCGCATCGCGCCCATACCAGGCGTGAAAGCGGAAGAACCGCAGGATGCGCAGGTAATCCTCGCGGATACGTTGCTCGGGGTTGCCGACAAAGCGCAGCCGCCGCGTCTCCAGGTCGGGCAGGCCGCCGACAGGGTCGATCACCGCCCCGCTGCGATCGGCATAAAGCGCGTTCATGGTGAAATCGCGGCGTTTCGCATCTTCGTCGAGACTGTCCGAGAAGGCCACTACGGCGCGGCGGCCATCGGTTTCAACATCGCGACGGAAGGTCGTGACCTCGAAACCGCGCCCGTCCGAGACCACGGTGACGGTGCCATGCTCGATCCCTGTCGGAACCGGTTTCAATCCCGCAGACCGGGCCAGACGCTGGACATCCTCGGGCCGGGCGTCGGTGGCGATATCGATATCGTCGACCGGTTGCCCCAGCAATGCATTGCGCACTGCGCCACCGACCAGATAGGCGCGGTTGCCCTGTGCTTCGACAGCATCCAGCACCGCGATCAATGCCGGATCGTCCAGGATCGTGGTAGGCAACCGGGTCATGCCTGTAACCTTCTGGCCAGCCCAAGCAGGATTCGCGCCGTCGCACCCCACAGGTAATAGGGCCCGTGCGGCGCGGCATGATAACTGCGCCAACCGCCACGCCAGCGCCTTTGCTCGATGCGGTAGAGCGTGGGGTCGGAGATATGGGCGAAGGGCAGGGTAAAGACCTCCTCCACCTCGCCGGGTTCGGCGATGGGGATGAAGCTGCCACGGATGATGCCCAGCACCGGGGTCATGGCAAAGCTGGTAACCGTCCGATGCGGAGGCAGTGTCCCGATCAGATCGACCTGCGCCGGGTCCAGTCCGACCTCCTCGCGCGCCTCGCGCAGGGCGGCGGCGATTTCATCGGTGTCGCCGGGATCGACCTTGCCGCCGGGCAAGGCGATCTGGCCGGGATGGTGCCGCAGCCCCGAGGCGCGTTTCGTCAGCACCAGCCGCCCGTCATCCTCGTGAAATGCCGCCAGCACACCGGCGGGCCGCAAGGGCGTGTCGGGTGGTGCCGCATCGTTCAGCTCGTAATCCGAACTGGGCTCTGCCGCCACCGACAGGGCCGCGCGAAGACGTTCCTCGGACCATTTCAAAGTCACTCGGCTGCCCTGCCTTTCCCGCTGCCTTCGTTCTCGCTGTCGAGCGGCGCGCCATCGGCATCGATGGTGGCCTCGAAGCCGAGGCTGTCGGGATCGAACTCGTAATGCGCGCCGCAGAACTGGCAATCGGCGGTAACGATACCCGCATCGGTGGTCATATGCGAGATATCCTTGGCCGAATAGATCGACAGCGTGTCGCGGACCCGCTCCGAGTTGCAAGGGCAGCCGAATTCGACCCGCTGCGTGTCGAACACCCGCGGTTCCTCTTCGTGAAACAGCCGCAAGAGCAGATCGGTCGGGCCCACGGAAGGGCCGATCAATTCCAGCGATTCCACCGTGTCCAAGAGCAGGTTGGCACGGTTCCAATCCTCGGATTCGGCACCTTGCAGGATATCCGATGCCTCGATCAGCCCGTCTTCCCGGCTGCTGCCATTGCCCGGCTCCATGGGTTGCCCCGGCAGGGTCTGCAGCATGACGCCACCGGCCCGCCAATGCTCCGGCTCGCCCGAGAGTTGCGAGCGGCCATGGGCCAACGAGAAGCGCGACGGCAATTGCTCGGATTGCGCGAAATAGCTTTGCGCGCAGGCGGACAGCGATCCCCCGGCCAGGGGCGTGATGCCCTGGTAAGGCTGCATATCCGTGCCCTGATGGATGAGAATGGCGAAATAACCTTCGCCGATCTGCTCGAACGGGGGGCGGTCGTCCAGCCGGTCCGCGTCGAAACTGGCCCAGGCGCGGATCTGGGCGGGTTCGTCGTCGGCCGTCGGGGCGAAGTAATCGGCGGCGATAGTGCGAACCGCACCGTTGCCGCGAACCTGGAGGCTCAGTTTCCAGCGCAGCTTGATGGTGGGACCGATCAAGGCGGCCAGCGATGCCAGATCGGCCACGAGAGCGCTGACCGCAGCGGGATAGTTGTGGCGCGACAGGATATGATCCAGCACACCATCCAGCCGCGCGATTCGGCCGCGGATATCCGAACGGTCGAGCTGAAAGGGCAGGACCGTATCGTCCCAGGCAATCTGGTTGATCTTGTTCATGACTGATCCTTGAAATTGCGTCAGGCCCGCAATTGCGGGCCGGGTCGCCCCCAATATAGAGGTTTCACGGACGATCCCAAGGGGGCAGGGACATGCTTTCCCATGCCGGAGCTTCGCGTTA
The DNA here is from genome assembly GCF_028553805.1 of Paracoccus saliphilus. Classification (NCBI taxonomy): domain Bacteria; kingdom Pseudomonadati; phylum Pseudomonadota; class Alphaproteobacteria; order Rhodobacterales; family Paracoccaceae; genus Paracoccus; species Paracoccus saliphilus. The sequence continues at coordinate 1,734,669 of NZ_CP067140.1, forward strand.
GGGATGGATCGTATCGTGAGGAGTGCTCCATGATCCCTCGTTTCGGCGCCACGCCAGAACCCGCCCGCCATTATCGGCGCCGCCCCGGTGCCTATGCGATCCTGCTGCGCGAGGGGCAGGTCTTGCTGACGCATCAGGAGGAGCCCGAACCGGAATTCCAGTTGCCCGGTGGCGGGATCGATCCCGGTGAGGGGCCTATTTCCGCCTTGCACCGAGAGGTCATGGAGGAAACCGGCTGGACGATCTCCACCCCCCGCCGGATCTGTGCATATCGGCGCTACTGCTATATGCCGGAATATGATCTTCATGCCGAAAAGATGTGTTCGGTCTGGCTTGCCCGACCGGTGATGCGCGTCACGGCACCGCTCGAACCCGGTCATGAGGCGCATTGGGTTTCCCTGGATCAGGCTTTGAGGCTGTTGCCCGATCCCGGCTCCAGGGCGGCGATAGAGATGGTTCCGGGGCGCCCTAGCCGCGATCGCCGCAACTGCCGTTGAATTTGCATCGCGTGCAACCGAGCCGCGGCAGGGACGGTTGGACATTCTTTTGACCGTCCTGATCCGGCGGTGGTCTCATTGTTGCGATATCCGGGCGAGTTGATCGGGGCAGACCGAACTCAACCAGCACTGCTGAACGGTCATCCCGGATCCTGCAGCCGCTGCGTTCGTCGAGTGCGAGCATCATCGCTTCGAGAAACGCGTGGCCGTGACTTCGTGAATATGCGGTCATCAGATCCTCGAGCCCGCCATTATCCAATGAGTTGCCATCCGGATCGAAGGATTCCGTGATCCCGTCCGAGACGATGAGCATCCTTTCTCCGGGCCGCATCGTGAATTCGAGTTCGTCGAATATCGGCTTGGGAAACAGTCCGATCGGCATGCCGCCCCTGCCGAGCTGGCGAAAGCTGCCGTCTGCAGTCTGCAGGACCGGGTGCGGATGACCCGCTTGCACCATCCTGATACGGCCATTGGCATGATCGAGATCGGCATAGATCAGCGTCAGGTAGCTGTCGAAATTTTCCTCCTCCAGCAATAGGCGGTTCAGCCGGTGGGCCAGCGCCACCGGAGTCAGGGGATCGCCACCGTCCCGTTGAGGACGCAGCACCTCGTTCAGATCGGAATCTGCCGAAAGATGCGCCGAGAGCCTTGCCGCTACCAAGGCGGCGGCGACACCGTGGCCAGCGATATCCAGGGCAAAGATACCGACCCGGTGATCGTTGATGGGAAAGAACCCTACCAAGTCGCCACCAACCTCGCGTGCCGGACGCAGCACCATGGATATCGCCGCCTCGCCGAATTGCCCTGCATTCTCGCGCATCATCGCTTGCTGCAGCCTGCCCGCGTCGAGCAGGTCACGTTCGGCGCTGTCCTGCAGCTCTTTCAGTTGCCGCAGCAGTTTGCGCAGGCGGATGTTTTCCTGCCGCAGACCTTCCCCGATCCGCAGGTTTCGCGCACCGATCAGCAAGCGCGCCTGCAATTCCGGTCCTTTCACCGGCGTGGTCAGGAAATCGTTCATTCCCGCGTCGAGACCGGTCGCGATTTCCACCGCACCCTCCTGATGGTGGGTCAAGAGGATGACATGGCCATGGCCGCCTTGATCAATGCTGCGAAACGCGCGGCAGAACTCGACGCCCGACATGTCGGGCATCGACCAGTCGGCAATAATGAAATCCGGTTTCCGCACCTGGCAGATGGCGAGGGCTTTGACGGCTGAATCGGTCGCCTCGACATCATAACCCGCCCGTGCCAGTTCCCGGCACTGTTCGGCCAGATCGCTGATAACCAGCACCCGCCACGCCCGCCGCCTGAAACGGCGGTCTGTCGGGGCGGATGGCAGGGATCGGTCGGCACGGTTCATGACAGGGGTCTAATCCCGTCCGCGTAAACAGGCGATGAACCCAAAGCACCAGAATCGTTATAGTTTTACGGGTTCCGCAACGAACCCTGCAGACCCCTACACGAGAAGCTCGGACAGTATCTCATCGCCGGTAATATCGCGATAGGCAAAGCCGGACTGGTCCAGCCGCTCGGCAAGCCGGGTCAGGCTGGCAGGGTCCGTCGTTTCGATCCCGATCAGGACCGAGCCGAAATTCCGCGCCGATTTTTTGAGGTATTCAAAGCGCGAGATATCGTCCTCCGGGCCCAGAAGCTGCAGGAAATCGCGCAGGGCCCCGGGGCGCTGCGGCATCCTGAGAACGAAATATTTCTTCACCCCGGCAAAGCGCTGCGCGCGTTCCTTGACTTCCGGAAGACGCTCGAAATCGAAATTTCCACCCGAACAGACACAGACCACCGTCTTGCCGGTCAGATCGCCAAGATCGTCCAGCACATCGATCGCCAGCGCCCCCGCGGGTTCCAGTACGATACCCTCGGTGTTCAGCATCTCCAGCATGGTGCGGCAGATGCGGTCCTCCGGGGCGATATGTACATCCTCCGGGGTGAAACGTGACAATGTCTCGAAAGGAAGCCCGCCGATGCGCGCAACCGCCGCGCCATCGACAAAGGTATTGATCGCGGGCAGGGCGACCGGTGCGCCGGCCTGCAATGCGGCTTGCAGGCAGGCGCCACCCAACGGCTCGGCAAATGCGATCCCGGTTTGGGGTGCAGCCTCGCCCAGATAGCGCGTGACGCCCGATGACATGCCGCCGCCACCGACCGGCAAGACAACCAGATCGGGCGCGCGCCCCAGTTGTTCGAGGAATTCAAGCCCGAGGGTTGCCTGTCCCTCGATCACGTCCGGCGCGTCGAAGGGCGACAGGAACTGCGCGTCATGTTCCTTCGCAAACGCCTGCGACGTCGAAAGGGTCTGATCGAAATAATCCCCGGTCAGGACGATCTCGACGGCATCGCCTCCGAAAATCTGGGTCTTGTCGATCTTTTGCCTGGGCGTCGTGACCGGCATGAAGATCGTCCCCCGCGCGCCGAAATGACGGCAGGCGAATGCGACTCCCTGGGCGTGGTTACCGGCGCTGGCGCAAACGACATGCGCATTGCTGCCCGCACCGCCCGCGATAAGCTTGCGCATGGCGTTATAGGCGCCGCGAAGCTTGTAGCTGCGGACAGGGGTCAGGTCTTCACGCTTGAGCCAGATATCGGCGCCGTATTTCGCCGACAGATGGTCGTTGCGTTGCAGCGGTGTAGGCTCGAACAGGTCGCGAAGCGCGGCCTCGGCCTGACGGACGGAGGCGACAAAATTTTCCATGTTCGCCCCATGCCGCGAAAGAGCGGATTTGGCAAGGGTCAGCGCACCGGCCTGCGCCCCGAGTAGTGGCCATAGATCGTCGTGAGAAGGGATATACCGAAAACCGCCGATAGCACGGCAACAACCAACTGATAGACAAAAACAGCTCCGACGGCGAATGGTGACGGCGATGTCTGATTGCCCATCGGCGACAGGTTTCCATGGATCATCCACAGCTCAACGAAACTCCAGGCGACCTGCAAGAGGGTCAGCAGGACCGTGACAAGAAAGATGTCGAGCAAGACATTATGGCCGTTCCGGAACGAGAAGGCGTAACTTTCACCGATGGCCTCGGCTGGCAACGCCGCATAAAACCTCAGGCCGATGGTGCCGAGCAGCACGGAGTAGATGGCCCCAATCAGTATTGGGCCAGCGATGCCATCGCCATGCATTACAAGTCGCATGACAAATCCGCTCGTCGCCATGGTGAGGAGGAAACCGATGATCGCGAGCAGGATCACCATGGGGATCATCAGCATCAGATAACGCAGCATTTCCATCCAATGCGGCCTTGGCAGCCAGCCGAACTTTTCGTCCAGAAGGATGTGGCGATGAAAATTCACCGTCGCCCAAAGCGCAAGACAACCAAGTACCACGATCGTCAGCGCAAGAAAGTATCCTTGCCTGATCAGCATTGGGCTTGATTGAGCGACGTAGAAAAGCGTGGCGAAATAGGCGGCGGCCAATATGATGGGCAGGCCAAAAATTCTAAGTGTTTGCGGGAAATCCACAAAAATGTTCATGAAGGCAGTTTTGACGATACGGAAAGCGATCATGCTGGTTACCTCAACTTGCGATTGTCAAACGCTATCTGCCGCTTCCCCTTGTGACAATCGCCAAAGGGGCTTATTCCCTGCGCAAAATTGCTAAAAGGTTAAGCCGCATGTCCGACGCGCCGAAAAAAGTCGTCCTCGCCTATTCGGGCGGACTCGACACCTCGATCATCCTGAAATGGCTGCAGACCGAATATGGCTGCGAGGTCATCACCTTCACCGCCGATCTGGGGCAGGGAGAGGAACTCGACCCCGCCCGCAAGAAGGCCGAGATGCTGGGCATTCAGCCCGAGAATATCCATATCGAGGATCTGCGCGAGGAATTCGTCCGCGATTTCGTTTTTCCGATGTTCCGCGCCAATGCGGTCTATGAAGGCTGCTACCTGCTTGGCACCTCGATTGCGCGCCCGCTGATCTCGAAGCGGCTGGTCGAGCTTGCGCAAGCACATGGCGCAGACGCCATCGCCCATGGCGCGACCGGCAAGGGCAACGACCAGGTGCGCTTCGAGATCGCTGCTTATGCGCTGGATCCCTCGATCAAGGTGATCGCGCCGTGGCGGGAATGGGACCTGACCTCGCGCACCCGGCTGCTGGAATTCGCCGAGCAGAACCAGATCCCGATCGCCAAGGACAAACGCGGCGAGGCTCCGTTCAGCGTGGATGCGAACCTGCTGCATACGTCGTCCGAGGGGAAAGTGCTGGAGGATCCGGGTGAAGAGGCGCCCGATTACGTCTATCAGCGCACGGTCCATCCCGAGGACGCGCCCGATCAGCCGGAATTCATCGAGATCGCCTTCGAGAAGGGCGATCCGGTGGCGATCAATGGCGAGGGGATGTCTCCGGCCACGGTCCTGACCGCGCTGAACGAATACGGGCGCAAACATGGCATTGGCCGCCTCGACCTGGTCGAGAACCGCTTTGTCGGCATGAAGTCTCGCGGCATCTACGAGACCCCCGGCGGCACCATCCTGCTGGAAGCCCATCGCGGCATTGAACAAATCACGCTGGATCGCGGCGCAGGGCATCTGAAGGACCAGATCATGCCGCAATATGCCGAGCTGATCTATAACGGCTTCTGGTTCAGCCCCGAGCGCGAAATGCTGCAGGCGCTGATTGACAAGTCGCAGGAACATGTCACCGGCACGGTGCGGCTCAAGCTTTACAAGGGTCTTGCCCGGACGGTGGCCCGCAAATCGGATCATTCGCTTTATTCCGAGGCGCATGTGACCTTCGAGGATGACGCCGGCGCCTATGACCAGAAGGACGCGGCGGGCTTCATCCGCCTGAACGCGTTGCGCCTGAAACTGATCGGCAACCGCAACGCCCGTATCAAGCCATGAGTGAACAGCGCCTGACCGCCCGCATCGCCATCGTCACCGTCAGCGACCGGGCGTCGCGCGGGGAATACGAGGACAAGGGCGGTCCGGGCGCCGAGGAATGGCTGCGTGGGGTCGTGACCTCGCCGGTTCAGATCGACCGGCACATCGTCCCGGATGGCCGCGACACCGTGGCCACCAAGCTGCGGGAGTTGGCCGATGGCGGCGCCGACCTGATCCTGGTGACCGGCGGCACCGGTCCCGCGCCGCGCGATCTGACGCCCGAGGCGGTGTTCGACGTGGCCGAAAGGGAGTTGCCGGGCTTCGGCGAGGAAATGCGCCGCGCCTCGCTGGCCGAAGTTCCCACCGCGATTCTCTCGCGCCAGACGGCGGTGACCCGTGGTGCCTCGCTGATCATCACGATTCCCGGCAAGCCTGCCGCTATCGCAACCTGCCTCGATGCAGTTTTTGCCGCAGTGCCCTATTGTCTGGATCTGATGGGGGCCGCCCGGATCGAGACAGACCCGGCACGGATCAAGGCGTTTCGCCCCAAGGGCAAGTGAACCGCCTGGCGGGATCTGCCGACTGGATATTTATATGAAGAAGAAAGGGTAAGCGGCTCTTCTTCACTTAAATATCCAAAATCTGGCCTAACCGCCAAACAGGCGCAGCGCCAGCGGTGCGATGACGGCGGTCAAGACGGCATTCAGTCCCATGCCAATGCCCGAGAAGGCTCCGGCCGTTTCATTGACCTGAAATGCGCGCGCGGTGCCGATGCCATGGGCGGCGACACCGACGGAAAAACCGCGTGCGCGCCAATCGCGGATCTTCAGGGCGTTGAGCAAAGGCGTGACGATGATCGCGCCGAAAATGCCGGTCAACAGGACCAATGCGGCGGTGAGGGTGGGCTGGCCTCCGATGCGCTCGGCAATGCCGATGGCGACCGGGGCGGTGGTGGATTTCGGGGCCAGGGATGCGAGAACCGGGCCGCTGATGCCGAAGGCGCGGGCGATGAGAAGGGCCGAGACGACGGCAGTGGCCGAACCCGCGACCAGCGCGGCAAGCATTGGCAGGGCGGCTTTCCTGACGCGGGGAAGGTTGTCGTAAAGCGGCAAGGCCAGCGCGACGGTTGCCGGACCGAGCATGAAATGGACGAATTGGGCGCCCTCGAAATAGGTCGTGTAATCGGTGCCTGTCAGCCACAGCAACAGGGCCAGCAGGATCACCGCGATCAGCACCGGATTTGCCCAGCTTTGCCGCCCGACAGCGCGGAAACAGGCGTCCCCCGCCAGGTAGGTGACGAGAGTAGCAGTTAGCCACAAGAGCGGCCCCTGCGCCAGGTAGGACCATATCAGCAGCGGATCACGCATCGCCCTGATCTTTCCGGGCATCCGGGTCGGTCGATCCGGTCCAGCGCGCCACTGCCGCGAAGACCCATGCTCCGACCGCGATTGCCAGCGCCGTCGATCCCATCAGCGCAAGGGCCAGACCTGCCCCATGTTCGCGCAACAGCTCCCAATGCGCGACGATGCCCACCCCGGCGGGGACGAAGAACAGCGACAAATGCTGCAGTAGCCCGAGCGCCGTGCTCCGGATCAGGGCCGCGACGGATGGGCGCAGGATACAGGTCAGAAGCAGCAGGATCAGCCCGACGACCGGCCCCGGCAAGGGCAGGGCCAGGGCGCGTGAGATAACCTCGCCGGCCAGTTGGAACGACAGGATGATGGCCAATGTGCTTATCATGACAGGCAGGCTAGCCGAGCGATGCGGACTGTGCCAGACGGCTTTGCATCACATCCGAATATGCCGTTTCATGCCGGGGCAGCCTGTGCGCATCTTGTGGATAACTTGATTGAATCATCCATATCTTGGGGTTCAGGTTGACTTGTTGCGGTCTCGCGGCAACAATCCCCAATAGATCTGATTCTGGAAAGGGCTCGCCCTTGCGCTTCGACCGCCTTCGTCTCAACGGCTTCAAGAGCTTCGTGGATCCGACCGACCTGGTCATCCGCGAGGGGCTGACCGGTGTCGTCGGTCCCAATGGCTGCGGCAAGTCTAACCTGCTCGAGGCGATGCGTTGGGTCATGGGCGAGAACCGCCCCACCGCCATGCGGGGCGACGGGATGGAAGACGTGATCTTTGCCGGCACTTCGCGCCGCTCGGCCAAGGGACATGCCGAGGTCACGCTGACCATGGACAACCGTGACCGGCTGGCGCCTGCCGGTTTCAATGACGAGGATCATTTCGACATCGTGCGCCGGATCACCCGCGACGCCGGTTCTGCCTACAAGATCGCGGGCAAGGATGTGCGGGCGCGCGACGTGCAGATGCTGTTCGCAGATGCTTCGACGGGGGCGCATTCCCCGGCGCTTGTGCGGCAGGGGCAGATCAGCGAATTGATCAATGCCAAGCCGAAAAGCCGCCGCCGGATCCTTGAGGAGGCGGCGGGGATCTCGGGGCTTTATCAACGCCGGCACGAGGCCGAGTTGAAGCTGAACGGGGCCGAGAACAACCTGACCCGCGTGGACGATACGCTGGATCAGCTTTCCACGCAGGCGGCGAGCCTTGCCCGCCAGGCGCGGGCGGCGGCAAAATATCGCGAGATCGGGGCGGCCTTGCGGCTGGCCGAGGGCTTGCTGCTCTATCGCCGTTGGTCCGAGGCCGAAGAGGCGCGGCAGGCGGCGACCGAGGCTTTGACGGCGGCAGTCAGGGCGGCGGCTGAGGCCGAGGCGACGTCGCGCTTGGCGGCCGAGCGACGCGAGGCGGCGGATGAGGCGTTGCCCCCCCTGCGCGAGGAGGAGCAGGTGGCGGCGGCGATCCTGTCACGCCTGACCGTGGAGCGCGAGGCGCTGGACGAGGCCGAGGCGCGAGCCGCCGAGCAGGTTTCGGCTCTGGTCGCCCGGATCGCGCAGCTTGACCGGGATATCGAACGCGAGGAAGCGCTGAACCGCGATGCGGGCGAAGTGGTCGAGCGGCTCGATTGGGAGCGGACCGAGCTAGAGAAATCCGGGCAGGGCCATGACGCACGCGTGGATGCAGCCGCCGCTGCTGCGGATGAGGCTGCCGAGGCACTGCGCGAAGTTGAAGGGCGGTTGGCCGAACTGACCGACGAGGCTGCGCGGCTTGCCGCCCGCCATCAATCCGCAGAGCGGCTGGCCTCGGATCTGCGTGACATGTTGGAGCGCGCGGAACGCGCCGCCGCCGAGGCCGACGAAAACGCCAAGCGCGCTGCCGAGGTCGGGAGTGCTGCCGAGGAGGCATTGCGGGACGCTGAAGAGGCGCAAGAGGCCGCGCGCGACCGGGCCGAGGCCGCCGAGGAAGCTTTGGGCGGCGCGGAAGCCGCCCGCACCGAAGCCGAAGCCGCCGAAGTCTCTGCCCGCGCCGCCCGATCCGAGGCCGAGGGCGAGGCGGGAGCATTGGCCGCAGAGATGGCGGCGCTCAAGCGGCTGGTCGAGCGAGGGCAGTCGGATGGCAAGGCGATCCTCGACCGGGTGCAGGTGGCCAAGGGATACGAGGTCGCCTTCGGTGCCGCCCTGGGCGACGATTTGCGGGCCGGGCTGGCCGAGGACGGGGAAACCGGGTGGCATGGCCTGCCCGGTTGGGATTCGCCACAGCCCTTGCCCGAAGGGGCGCGGGCGCTGGCGCAGCATGTCACCGGACCCGAGGCCTTGGCGCGACGGCTCTCGCAGGTCGGGTTGATCACGGATGCGGCAACCGGGGCCGAGCTGCAGGCAGACTTGTTGCCCGGTCAGCGGTTGGTGACCCTCGAGGGCGATCTGTTCCGCTGGGACGGGATGCGGGTGATGGCTGGCGAGGCGTCTTCCTCGGCCGCGCTGCATCTGCAGAAAGTAAATCAACTCAACGAGATCAGCGCACAAGTTGAGGAAGCACAAGAACGTGCGGATGCGGCGGTTGACGCCCATGACGAGGCCAAGGCGCGCCTGAACGACGCCTCGATGCACGAGAAATCCGCCCGCGACGGACGGCGCGAGGCAGAGCGGCTTCTCTCGGATGCGGCGCGGGCCTCGACCCGGGCGGAATCCGATCTGGCGATGGCGAATAGCCGGGTGGAATCGGCGCGGGGCGAGGTGACCCGGCACCGGGCGGATGCCTCGGATGCGCAGACCCGGCTGACTCAGGCCGAACGGGCGCTGGCCGAACTGCCGGATCGCGGCGATGCTGCGCAGGCCGTCGAGAATGCCCGGACAGGGGTCGAGGCGGCGCGGATCGCGACCATGACCCGTCGCACCGCGCTGGATGAATTGCGTCGCGAAGGGAATGCCCGGCAGAAGCGTTTGCAGGAAATCGCCAAGGAGGAATCGGGCTGGAAACTGCGCCTGCAACAGGCGGGCACGCGGGCCTCGGAATTGGCGAGCCGCCGCGAAGCCGCCGCCGATGAACTGGAACAGGCCGAGGAGCAACCCGCTGTTCTGGCTGAGAAACGTGACAGCCTCAGCGAACGTGAGGCGCAGGCCGAGGAACGGCTGACGCGTGCGCGCGAGGCTTTGTCGGTCGCCGATGATGCGGCCCGTAGCGCCGCCCATGCAGAGCGTGATGCCGAGCGCATTGCTTCGGAGGCGCGTGAAACCCGGGCCGCACGCGAGGCGCGGGCCGAGGCGGCGCGGGACAGCGAGGCGGTTGCTCGGGCACGGATTTTCGAGGAAACCGAGTCGACGCCGCAGGCGCTGCGCGACAGCTTGGAGGATGCCGATACCGAGACGCCCGCCGCTGCGCTGGAGGATCGGATCGCGCGGTTGCGGACGCAGCGGGATGCCCTGGGCGCGGTCAATCTGCGCGCCGACGAGGACAAGCGCGAACTGGAAGAAGAGCGCGACCAACTGGCCGGCGAAAAGGCGGATTTGGAAGAGGCGATCCGCAAGCTGCGCGCCGGGATCGGCAGTCTCAACCGCGAAGGGCGCGAGCGGCTGTTGACGGCATTCGACACGGTGAACGGCAATTTCTCGACGCTTTTCAGAACCTTGTTCGGGGGCGGCGAGGCGCGGCTGGTGCTGGTCGAATCCGATGATCCGCTGGAGGCCGGGCTGGAGATCATGTGCCAGCCGCCGGGCAAGAAACTGTCCACGCTCAGCCTGCTATCCGGTGGCGAGCAGACCCTGACCGCCCTGGCGCTGATCTTCGCGGTCTTCCTGGCCAACCCCGCACCGATCTGCGTGCTGGACGAGGTGGACGCGCCGCTGGATGACGCCAATGTCAACCGTTTCTGCGATCTGCTGGACGAGATGACCCAGCGCACCGACACGCGCTTCTTGATCATCACCCACCATGCGGTGACCATGGGGCGGATGGATCGTTTGTTCGGCGTGACAATGGTCGAGCAGGGGGTCAGCCAGCTGGTCAGCGTCGATCTGAAACGCGCCGAAGCGCTGGTCGCCTGAGGCCCGCGCAACGGCACCGTGCGTTGCATCTGTCGCCATGCGCAACAGGGACGCGATTTCATCCAGCAAATGCTGGGAATCCGGCTGCACAACCCGTACACCGCGCGTACACAGGATGTACACAACCTGTACACCGCTTGCGTGCGTCCAGCGGCAAAATTTGGGCATGGGTTGAAAATCACCGGCAGGCAGGTCCGGGCGTTTCATTCGCTTTCAATCCGCATTAGGTTGGGCCCTGAACACTGCATGAGGAGACGGATGCGACGACTGACCGCCAGCCTGTGTCTCGCCTTGATGCCGATGAATGTTGCGGCGCAGGTGACAGGCGATCCCGAGGTGATCGAAATCTTGATGCAGGATGCCGGATTTCCGGTCTACCGCGATACCGACAGCTATGGTGACCCGCGGATCCGCAGCGTCGTCGACGACACCCTGTTCAGCGTCTATTTCTACGATTGCGGCGACGGTCCATGCCGGGCATTGCAACTCAAATCGGTTTTTGACGGTGCGCAGCCGCGCGGCCTGGCTCTGGTAAATGCCTGGAACCGGGAATATCGTTTCGGCAGTGCCTTTCTGGATGCCGAGGGCGATCCGGTGATCGAGTTGGATATCAACCTGGCCGAGGACGGGGTTGGACGGCGCAATTTCAATGAAGTACTGGATGGCTGGACAGTCCTGCTGTCCGATTTTCGCAATCATATCAACTGGTGAGGAACCTATGAGCTTTGAAAAGACACTGGCCGACAATGGCATCACCCTGCCGGACGCCCCCGCCCCGGCGGCGAATTACGTGCCCTTTGCCCGCTCGGGCAACCTGATCTTCGTCTCGGGCCAGATCAGCGCCGACGAGAACGGGCTGATCAAGGGTAAGCTGGGCGAAAGCCTGGATGTCGAGGCGGGCGCTGCCGCCGCCCGGCGCTGCGGTCTTGCCCTGATCGCGCAATTGCGGGCGGCGACCGGGTCGCTGGACAAGGTCAAACGGGTGGTCAAGCTGACCGGCTTCGTGAACTCGACCCCCGATTTCACCGATCAGCCCAAGGTGATCAATGGTTGTTCGGACCTGATGGTCGAGGTCTTTGGCGATGCAGGCCGCCATGCCCGCGCCGCGGTTTCGGCCGCCGCACTGCCCCTGGGCGTCGCGGTCGAGATCGAAGCGATCTTCGAGGTGGAGTGATGCGCAAGCTGCCGCCAGAATTCAGCCGCATTCCCATGTCCCATCGCGGGCTGCATGGGCAGGGGGTGCCGGAGAACTCCCTGGCGGCGGCGAGTGCGGCCATCGCGGCGGGTTACGGTATCGAGATGGATATCCAGCCCGCCGCCGATGGCGTGCCGATGGTGTTTCACGATGACGATCTTGAACGGCTGACGGGGGAGAAGGGTCCCATTTCTGGCTATACCGCCGCTTTCCTGGCCGACAAGCGCCTGCAGGGCAGCGATGAGCCGATCCCGACGCTCGCGCAGATGCTGGAACTGGTGGCGGGGCAGGTGCCGCTATTGATCGAGATCAAGGATCAGGATGGCCGGCTTGGCCCGCAGATCGGCGAGCTGCATCAAAGGGTGGCCGAGGTTTTGGAAGGTTACGAGGGGCCGGTCGCAATAATGTCCTTCAATCCGCATATCGTGAAGGCGTTTCACGAGGCGAGCCCCGATATACCCGTAGGGATAACGAGCTGCGGCTTTCCGGCGCAGGACTGGCCCATGCTGACCGAGGAAACCCGTAGTCACCTGGCCTCGATCATGGATTTCGACCAGGTGGGCGCCTGTTTCATCTCGCATCACAAGGGCAATCTGGACAATCTTCGCGTCGATGCGCTCAAATCGCAGGGCGTGCCGATCCTGTGCTGGACCGTCCGTTCGGCCGAGGAAGAGGAGGCGGCGCGGGGTATCGCCGACAATATCACCTTTGAAGGCTACCGACCGCCAGTCTAGAGCGAAGATGACTGATCATATCCGGTGCCGGAACCGGGATCGGTCCCCGTCGCGGACAGCAGAGCCCGTTTCCCGGTTCGGTGCCGTGCTGGCCGATCAGGTGGTGACGGTGGAGATCGAGGGGCAGGGGGCGCTGCCCCCATCCGGCCCATCCGGACCGGATTCCCCCGGGATATTTGCATGAAGAAGAAGGGGCGGATCGTGGCAGCAATCGTTCTGCGCGATCCGAGGCGCCATGGGAAAGGGGCCGGAACTGGTCCGGCCCCCTGAGTCGATTTCGTTTGGCTTTACTGCGTCGGGCGGATGATGATCTCGACCCGGCGGTTCTGGGCGCGGCCCTCGACCGTGCCGTTCGAGGCGACGGGCTGCGACTCGCCGCGGCCCACGGCGACGACGCGACCCGAAGAGACGCCGCCCGCGGTCAGGATACCGGCGACCGATTGCGCGCGGCGCTGCGACAGGTCCTGGTTGTAGGCGGCGCTGCCGGTATTGTCGGTATGGCCAATCACTTCGACGCGGCTGTTCGGGTATTGGTTCAGGTTGCGCGCAACGGCGTAGAGATCGTTCTGCGCCGGGCCCGACACGGCTGCCGAATCGGTGGCGAAGAGGATGCCCTCGGGCAGGATGACCTGCAGGTAGGAGCCGTGATTGACGATCTGCACATTGGGATTGGTGATCGCCTGATCCAGCGCCGCGGCCTGACGGTCGAGGATATTGCCGGCAATCGCGCCCGCGGCGGCGCCGAGGATCGCGCCCCTGGCGGCATCGCGGCCCTGGTTGTTCTTGTCATCGTCGCGGGTGCCGCCCAGCACGGCGCCGACGGCGGCCCCGGCCAGCGCGCCCTGTTGGGTGCGGTTCATGCCGGTTCCGGTTCCGGTGGTATCGGTGCAGGCGCCGAGGGCGACCAGGCTTGACGCGGCGAGAATGGTAGTCATGCGGAGGTTCATCTGTCTCCCTTTCCTGTCTTGTATGCGGCAGAGGCTGTGCCGCGCATATGCTTGATGGACCCGTTCCCGAGTGACCATGATAACGCCTTGCAGGCTGGCTTAGTTCCGCGCGAAAGGAAAGGGAATTGTCCGGGAAAGTCCTGACAAGGCGTCACAATCCGGCGACGATCCGTGATTCGCTCACAGGCCTGGTCCTTCCGCCGGCTCGCGCGGCGCAGGCCGTGGGGACGACGGTTCTGCCGCCTTTCGGACGCGGCCCGGAGATTTGCGGATTCCACCTGCTTGAGGCCGAGACTGCAAGCCGCTAACAAGGCGCAATTGCAGGGGAATGCCATGCCGGTCACATTGAACACATCCGATGCCGATTTCGAGGCCCGCTTTGCCGCGATGCTGTCGGCCAAGCGCGAGGATTCCCCCGATGTGAACGATGTCGTGTCCGGGATCATCGCCGATTTGCGCACGCGCGGCGATGCGGTGCTGTGCGAATTGACGACGAAATTCGACCGGCTGGACCTGACGCCGGACCGGCTGCGCTTTTCCGCCAAGGAGATCACGGCCGAGGTGGCCAAGGTCTCGCCCGAGGATCGGGCCGCGCTGGCGCTCGCGTCAGAGCGTATCCGCGCCTATCACGCAAGGCAGATGCCGGAGAATGTGAGCTGGACCGATCCCGAGGGCGCGACCCTGGGATGGCGCTGGACGCCGGTATCGGCTGCCGGGCTCTATGTGCCGGGGGGGCAGGCGGCCTATCCGTCCTCGGTCCTGATGAACGCAATTCCGGCGCGGGTGGCCGGGGTCGAGCGGCTGGTGGTCTGCGTGCCGACGCCGGACGGGGTGATAAATCCGCTGGTCCTGCTGGCGGCGCAGCTATCGGGCGTGGACGAGATCTATCGCATCGGCGGTGCGCAGGCGATCGCCGCGCTGGCCTATGGGACCGAGACCATCCCGCCGGTCGACAAGATCACCGGACCGGGCAATGCCTATGTCGCGGCGGCCAAGCGGCAGGTCTTTGGGCGCGTGGGCATCGACATGATCGCCGGTCCCTCCGAGGTGCTGATCATCGCAGAGGGAGAGCAGGACCCCGACTGGCTGGCGCTGGACCTGCTGGCCCAGGCCGAGCATGACGCCGATGCGCAGTCGATCCTGATCACCACCGATCAGGCGCTTGGCCATGCCGTTGCCGGGGCGGTGGACCGGATCCTGCCGACACTTCCGCGCGCCGGGATCGCCGGGGCGAGCTGGCGTGATTACGGCACTATCATCATCGCCCGCGATCTGAACGAGGCGGCGGCCCTGTCCGATCGCATCGCGCCCGAGCATCTGGAACTATGCGTGGACGACCCCGAGGCGCTGGCCGGGAAATGCCGTCATGCCGGGGCGATCTTTCTCGGACCCTATACGCCCGAGGCGGTGGGCGATTATGTGAGCGGTCCGAATCATGTTCTGCCGACGGCGCGCTCGGCGCGGTTTTCCTCGGGCCTGTCGGTGATGGATTTCCTCAAGCGCACGACCATGGCCCGGTTGACACCCGGTGCCCTGGCCGCCATCGGTCCCGCCGCCACGCGACTGGCCGCCTCGGAAGGATTGCAGGCGCATGGTGCCTCGGTCGAGGCGCGTCTGAAGGCGCTGAACGAAAGGAAGGCGGAATGACCAGGATCACCCGCATAGAGATCGACGATTCCGCGATCGCGCCCGCCACGCCGGAGATGGAGCAGGAGCGGAAGGTGGCGATCTTCGACCTGATCGAGGATAACAGCTTTGCCATTCCGGGGCGCGAGGGGCAGCCTGCCCCGGATGGGCCTTTCGTCCTGTCGCTTGATATTCGCGAGGGACGGCTGGTTTTCGACATCACCGGCGAGAGTGCCGAGAAAGTGGCCGAGTTTCACCTGTCACTCGGGCCGTTCCGGCAGGTCGTGAAGGATTATTTCCAGATCTGCCAAAGCTATTTCGATGCCGTGAAACGCCTGCCACCCGCGCAGATAGAAGCCATCGACATGGCGCGGCGGGGGATTCACAACGAGGGTGCCCGGACCCTGAAAGAACGGCTGGAAGGCAAGGCCGAGTTGGATATCGACACGGCAAGGCGCCTCTTCACTCTGATCTGCGCGCTGATTCCACAGGGCTGATCGCATGGCGCAGGATAAGATACCCGCTTCGGTTCTGTTCTGCTGCGATCACAATGCGGTCCGGTCGCCGATGGCCGAAGGGATGATGAAGCAATTCTATGGCCGTGCCGCCTATGTTCAGTCGGCGGGGGTCAAGAATGACCTGGAGATCGACGGTTTCGCCATCGCGGTCTGCGAGGAGATCGGGATCGAATTGTCCAGCCACCGCAGCCGGAGCTTCGAGGAGATGCAAGATTGGGGAGACGATCTTGGCGGTTTCGATATGATCGTCGCCCTGTCGCCCGCAAGCCAGCGTCTTGCGTTGGAGATGACACGCCTGTTTCACCTTGAGGTTGAATATTGGCCGATCATGGATCCGACCGGCCTGGCCGAGGGGCGCGAGGCCAAGCTGGCTGCCTATCGCCAGACACGGGACCAGATTCGAACGCGAATGCTTGAGCGCTTTGGTCCGCCATTGAATGGCGTTTAACATATCTATTTTTTGTCAGCAGGATATCTGGGGTTTCCTTGCCCCGGAGAGCATGATTCCTGCTTTGATCTGAGTACACCAACATTGCATCACACGGAATCGATTCCGGCCGGAAAGAGATAATTCTTTCGATCCGCGTGCCGTGGTTAACCGTTTATTCATGCCTTGAAGCGCAATCAGGGGTTGATTTGCGGTTAAGGTGAATCATCAGGTTATGAATCTTTGCATATCGGCAGGCCCTGTCCTCTCGGGGCGGTCGCCCCGACTTCGGTCGACTACCGTCACCTGAATGATCCCGACCCGTCCAAAGGGCGAGATTCCCGCCCGCTTCACCCCTGCGGTGTCGCGGTCCGACCTCGTCATGTCTGTTGCAGGAAGGATCATTCGCATGGCAAATGCCGGTGCTCATCTGAACATCATCAATATCCAGGTCCGGGCAGAGGATAAGTTGGCGCAGGACAAGGCTTCCGGGGTTTTCGTTCAGAACCGCGAAGCTTTCGACAAACATTACCTCGCGTTCGGCGATCACCAGGTCCAGCCATTGGGCTATACGCCTGCGATGGTGGAGAGATTGGCGGCCGCATTACCCGCGGTGAACACGTTCCGGATCGGCTTCAACGAGAACGCCTTTGACGGAAATGGCAATCTGCATGCCGACTACGAGGCCTTCCTTCAGGACTCTCTCGATAACGGCAAGAATCTGATCTTCACCTATGCCGGCTATGGTGCCGCCTATCTTGGTGAAGAAAAGGGAATGACAGCCGGACGGCTCGAAAAGGCGCTGGATGGGGAATACTTGGACCGGCTGCAGACCGGCTGGACCCGATTTGGCGATTGGCTGGAGCGCAATCCCGAGATGAAGCCGGCGATCGTCGGGCTCGAGATCATGAATGAACCGGCCAGCTACGCGGCGGCCGCCGATCTCGCCAAGGCCGAGGGGGGACCTGGCCTTGCGCATTATACCGGCCTCTACGCCGAGCATATGAGCGAAACCGCCGCGATCATCGATGGCTTTTACGACGGCGATATCTATGTCGGGGCATGGGGGTGGAGTGCGCAGTTCGAACCGCTTGCCGAGACCGGTGAAAACGGTGTCTCGGTCATCGACAGGCTGCGAGCGGATATTGGCGAGGACCTCGTCTGGTCGGTGCATCACTATCCGGGTTGGGGCAATATCGGTGGGAGCAGCAGCGCCGAGCGCGAGCAGGACTGGGCCGAGTTCATCTCGGTCGTCGATGGCGATCCGATCGTGCTGACCGAGACGAACAGCTTCGGGGAAACCACGAATCATCCGGATTCGGATCACGCCCCCGATTTCCAGTATTCGCGGATGCTGGGCTGGTTTGCCGAGAACGACATCGCTGTCGCATGGTTTCCCGGCGCCAATACCGGCGGCTCGGGCCTGGCCTATATCGGTGAAAAGGGCGAGATCGAGATTCGGCATCAGGACAGCTATGCCGCCGCGATGAACGCCTTCACTGCGGATTCTGACCTGGAGGGTGATGGCGAGGTACAGGTCATCGATGCAAGGCTGCGGAACGAGAAAACCGCGAGCGATCACGATCCCGAGTCGCGCTTTGACCCGGTGGAAAAGCTAGGCCTGGGATTGGGCAGCGACGGAGATGACAGGATCATCGGAACGAAAGGCGCCAATAATTTCCTTTACGGGCAGGATGGCGACGATGTTCTGATCGGCGCGGATCACGATGACTATCTGTACGGGCAGGGTGGCGATGACAGGCTTATCGCGACGGGCGCGATCTCGGTCCTTGATGGGGGCGGCGGCGGTGACGTCCTGAAATTGGGCGGAGAAGAGGTCATCGCCACTGGTTCGGCAGGCAATGACAGCTTCGTACTGGATGGAGCCCAGAGGATCACAATTGCAGATTTCGAGATCGACAGGGATGTTCTGAGCGTTGGTGATCTCTTCGCCGATCTGCAGGAGTTCGAATCCGCGCTAGAGGTCGTGCCCGGCGAGACCGACGATCATCCGGGCGATCTCCTCATCACGGCACCCGACGGCACGATCATTACCATACTGATGGGGGGGAATCTGGCAATCGATCCATCGCAATGGGTCAAGGAGTTCCTGGCCGAAGACGGCGAACCCGATTCGGGGCAAGACGATGGTTCCGAGGCGGATGACGGAAAAACGCCTGACCCCCGCGTTTCTGCGAAATCTGTACAAGACGTCACTCCCGAAGACGAAGAGGAACTTCCCTTGTCGTTGGCTCCGGCAGAAATGCGGGATGAATCCGGCGGGGAAAACGGTGACGGGGAGGATGACTCGGACGATTCTTCGGGCGGTATGGGGGGCGCACTCGCCGGGTTGGGATTGGCGGGTGCGCTTCTGGTCGCTGCTCTGTCGGGCGGGATGTCCTAGAACTCCTCACTCGGCGTGCAGGCCCTGCAAATCCATTTCGATCGAATAGGGCAGGGCCTGCACATAGGCTTAGCGGTGGCGCCAATGCGGGGGGACATCCCAGATGGGGCGGGCCAGTTCGGCCGCGACATCGTCGCGGGTCAGGCCGACATCGCGCAATTGCTCGTCGGTCAGGTTCGACAGGTCGATGCGCGTCTTGCGGACATCGAACATGGTCAGGATACGCTCAATCCAACCGGGGCGCGGGACGATGCCTTGCCCGGTCACGACGCGTAGCATTGCTGCGGATTTCTGTGCCATTCTTCACCTCCGGTGATCTATTGCATCAAGAAGGATGATAATATTGATACTTACCATCCGATGGGTTGATATTTACGCCTTCCGGATGTATTCGTAAAACGAATGATTTTGATGGTTGGCATCAGGAGGATTGAAGGATGCGGAATCTCGATATCGCCACGCTGCGCTCGCTGCAGGCGGTGGCCGAATATGGCGCGGTGACCCGCGCGGCAGAGTCGCTGAACATGACGCAAAGCGCCCTGTCGATGCAGATGAAACGGCTGGAAGAGATCTTCGGTCAGCCGATGCTGATGAAACAGGGGCGCGGGGTCGTGCTGTCGGACATGGCCTCGGAACTTCTGGTCGAGGCGCGCAAGCTCGTGGCGATGAATGACAGGATCATGTCACGCTTCACCGGGGAACGGCCCGAGGGACGGTTGCGGGTCGGGCTTACCTCTGACTGGCTGCTGGACAAGGTCGCGCAGGCAGTGCGGGCATTCCGGGAGCATAATCCCCGGGTCGAACTGATCATCAACGACGGCAATACCGTGGATCTGCGCAAGCAGATGAAGAACGGCGATCACGATGTGATCCTGACGACGGAATTCGAGGCGCCGCCGGGTGCGATCCATCTTGCCAAGCTCGACCTGATCTGGGTCGGGGCGATCGGCGGCACGGCCTGGCGGCAGCGGCCGCTACCGCTCGCGAATTCGCCACGTTGCGCCTATTACCCGGTCGGCATCGCTGCGCTCGAACAGGCCGGGATCGAATGGAGCCAGTCGGTCGGCGATGGTGGCTGCGAGGCGTGGCGGATGCTGGCGGCGGCGGATCTAGGGGTCAATCTGCAGGTCGCGGGAATTGCTTTGACAGGGCTTGAGACAATCGATCACGGCGGGGCGTTGCCGCCACTGCCGCCGACATGGCTGAACGCCTATGTCACGGATGGACCGGCCCGCTGCCTGGCTTCGGATTTCGCCTGCTACCTGCGTCGCGCGGTGAACGAGGTGGCAGAGGTGGCCGCGGCCGCGGCCTGAGCGGTTTCGGTTCCGGTTGAGTTTACCGGTTGCGCCGGGTGATGGCTTATTGCGTCCCGCGATGGCCGGGGGTTTCACACCCCCGGACCCCCGTGGGATATTTCCATGAAGAAGAAGGGAGGGGCGATCTCTGGCGGGTGAAACCGCTCTGGCGCGGCCACACCACCGCAGCCTGCACGGAAATGTGAATGCAGGCGGGAGCGTACGCTGCCTGTGTACGCCCTGTGTACAGGCTGTGTACGGGTTGTGTACGCGCTGTGCGGCCAAAAACCCGGCAATTGTTGGTCAAGCGCGTTGTCTTGCGTTGCGCAACACCAAAGCGCAACGCGCGCTGGTGTTGCGGGGCCGCGTCAGACCACCACGCCGGCCCCTTCGGTCGCGGGACCGGCGACAGCGCGGAAGGCGGCGAACATCTCGCGCCCCATGCCCTCGCTGCTCGGCGCGGGGTCGAAGGCGGCGGGCTTGCGATCATCGAAATCCTCGGCAAGGCAGTCGATCGTGCCCATGGTCGCATCCATCCGGATCATGTCGCCGTCATGCACCCGCGCAAGCGGCCCGCCGACCGAAGCCTCGGGCGAAATATGGATCGCTGCGGGCACCTTGCCCGACGCCCCCGACATCCGCCCATCGGTCACCAGAGCGACCTTGAGTCCCCGATCCTGCAGCACCGCGAGGGTCGGGGTCAGGGAATGCAGCTCGGGCATGCCATTCGCGCGAGGTCCTTGAAAACGCACGACAACAATGGTGTCCTCGGTGAATTCTCCAGCCCTGAATGCGGCTTTCACCTGTTCCTGATCGCTGAACACGCGGGCTTTCGCCTCGATCACGTGACGTTCTTCGGCCACCGCGCTGATCTTGATGACACCCCGGCCGAGATTGCCTTCAAGCTGTTTCAGGCCGCCGGTTTTTGCGAAAGGATCATGGGCCGGGCGAAGGATCTTGTCGTTCAGCGATTCCCTCGCGCCAGCTTCCCACCGGACGCGCTCGCCTTCCAGCTTGGGCTCGGCGGTGTAGCCGTCCAGCCCGGTGCCGTTGATCGTCTTGACATCGGGATGCAACAGCCCGGCATCCAGCAATTGCCCGATCATGTAACCGATTCCGCCCGCCGCGTGGAAATGGTTTACATCGGCCAGCCCGTTCGGATAGACCCGCGCCATCAGCGGCACGGCCTCGGAGATGTCGTGGAAGTCCTCGATATCCAGCCGCACGCCCGCAGCCCGAGCCATCGCCGGTAAGTGCATGACAAGATTGGTGGATCCCCCTGTCGCCATGAGCCCGACCATGCCGTTGACGAAGGCGCGTTCGTCCAGAACATCGCCCGCAGGCAGGTAGTCATTACCCAAGCGAGTGATCGCGGCGGCGCGTTCGACCCCGGCCACGGTCAGCGCCTCGCGCAGCGGTGTGTTGGGATTGACGAAGCTCGATCCCGGCAGGTGCAAGCCCATGAATTCCATCAGCATCTGGTTGCTGTTGGCGGTGCCGTAGAAGGTGCAGGTGCCGGGCCCGTGATACGAGGCCATTTCGGCTGCCATCAACTCATCGCGCCCGATCTCACCCGTGGCGAATTGCTGGCGGACCTTTGACTTCTCGTCATTCGGCAGGCCCGAGGGCATTGGACCTGCGGGAATGAACACGGCGGGAATATGGCCGAAAGTCGCCGCGCCGATCACCAGCCCCGGCACGATCTTGTCGCAAACGCCCATGTAAAGCGCCGCGTCGAAACAATCATGCGACAGGGCCACCCCGGCCGCCAGCGCGATCACGTCGCGCGAGAAAAGTGACAGCTCCATCCCGGCGCGGCCCTGTGTGACGCCGTCGCACATGGCGGGCACGCCGCCCGCGACCTGCACCGTGGCGCCAGCCGCATGGCCCGCGCGGCGGATAATGTCGGGATAACGCTCATAGGGCTGATGCGCCGAGAGCATGTCATTATAGGCAGTGACGATGCCGATATTCGGCTTGCGCGTCGTCGCCATGTCTTCCTTGTCATCCATCGCGGCATAGGCATGTGCCTGGTTGCCGCAGGAAAGATGCGCGCGGCGGGGACCGTCCTCTGCCGCCTTGGCGATCTTTTTCAGATATTTGCCGCGGCTGTCTTGCGAGCGTTCGCGGATCCGGTCGGTGACGCGGTCGATGGTGGCGTGAAGGGTCATCTTGCGGCCTCCTCTGGCTTTGGGACGACTATATTCTGTTAGCGATAACAAAGCAAGTATTGCACGGCACTCCGGTGAAGGCCCGGCCTGCTCTTACTTGTCGGCTTTCTCCACGATCTTCGCCTGGTTCCAGAGCTGATCCATCTCGGCCAGGTCGCTGTCTTCCGGGCGACGGCTCTCGGCGGCCAGCGCGGCTTCGATCGACTGGAAGCGGCGGGTGAACTTGGTGTTGGCCCGGCGCAAGGCTTCTTCCGGGTCGATCTTCAGATGCCGCGCCAGATTGGCCATCACGAACATCAGATCGCCGAATTCTTCCTCGAGCTCATCGGGTCCAAGCTCATCGCGCGCCTCGACCAGTTCGGCGGTTTCCTCGGAGATCTTGTCCAGAACGTCTTCGGCGCCGGGCCAGTCGAAGCCCACCCGTGCGGCGCGATTTTGCAGCTTGATCGCCCGGGTCAGGGCGGGCAGGCCCAGGGCCACACCGTCCAGCGTCCCACGTTCGGCCTTGCCGGCACGTTCGGCGGCCTTGATAGCCTCCCAATCCTTGACCTGCTGTTCGGCGGATTTATCGCGGCTCTCATCGCCGAAGACATGTGGATGGCGGAAGATCAGCTTGTCGGAAATCGCCGCCGCGCAATCGGCGAAATCGAACATCCCCTTTTCACGCGCCATCTGCGCATGAAAGACCACCTGTAGCAGCAGATCGCCCAGTTCTCCGGGCAATTCGTCCCATGCCTTTCGGTCGATGGCGTCGGCGACCTCATGCGCCTCTTCGATCGTATAGGGCGCGATAGAGGTGAAATCCTGCTCGATATCCCATGGACAACCGGTTTCAGGATCCCGCAACTTGTCCATGATATCGATCAGGCGGGCGATCTCGGTTCCCGCATCCATGCTGTCTGCCATTGCAATCCATCCCGTCCTCGGCTCCGATGGATCGATTGCCACAGCCCGGAAGGTGAGTCCACATGCCAGTCCTGAACCGTATCGCCGATTATACCGACGAGATGACCGCGTGGAGGCGACACCTGCACCAGCATCCCGAACTGGGCTTCGACTGTCACGAGACGGCGGCTTTCGTCGCCGCCCGGCTGCGCGAATTCGGTGTGGATGAAATTCACGAGGGAATCGGCCAGACCGGAATCGTCGCCATCGTGAAGGGGCGGGGCGAGGGGGCGACAATCGGTCTGCGGGCCGATATGGATGCCTTGCCGATGGAAGAGACCACCGGCGCGGAATGGGCCTCGAAAGTGCCGGGACGGATGCATGCCTGTGGACATGACGGACATACGACGATGCTGTTGGGGGCCGCCAAATACCTGGCCGAAACGCGGAATTTTGCCGGCCGTGCGGCGCTGATCTTCCAACCCGCCGAAGAGAATGGCGGCGGTGGCGACGCGATGGTGCGCGAGGGCATGATGGAGCGTTTTGGTATCAACCGGGTCTTCGCGATGCATAACAGCCCGAACCATCGGGCGGGCAGCATTTATACCACGCCCGGACCGATCATGGCGGCGGTGGACAGTTTCGAGATCGACGTGAAGGGGCGTGGCGGGCATGGCGCCATGCCGCATCTGACCGCCGATCCCGTCGTCGCGGCGGTGGCCATCGTGAACGCGATCCAGACGATTTCCAGCCGCAATCACTATGCACTGGACGATCTGGTCATCTCGGTGACCCAGATCCATACAGGCAGCGCCGACAATATCGTGCCCGACGATGCCTGGATCTGCGGGACGGTGCGGACATTCGACCCCCAGGTCCGCGAGATGGTCCAACGCCGCCTCTCCGAGATTTGCGTGGGGCAGGGCGCGGCCTATGATGTCAGTGCCGAGTTGACCTATATCGAAGGCTATCCGGCCACGGTGAACGATCCCGATCAGGCCAGTTTTGCGGCCGAAATCGCCCGCGAGGTGGCGGGAGATGCCAATGTCGAGGATTCGATCGGCCGCGAGATGGGAGCGGAAGATTTCAGCTATATGCTGAATGTGCGTCCGGGCTGTTACCTGTTCCTCGGGCAGGGCGAGGGGCCCGGAGTTCACAATCCCGGTTATGATTTCAACGACGAGATCGCTCCGCTCGGCGCAAGCTTTTTCGCGCGGCTGGTCGAACGCGGGCAGCCGGCATCGTAAATGACATGATATTCTGAAAAGGGGGTTGGGCGGTCGGTTCAACCCCTGTACAGGCGGCGCAAACAGATCAATCCGTGGTACAGGCTCAAAACCTGAATGAGGCGCGAAACTGTGTCAGCGCGGCATTCACGTCGGTTTCGGGATATCCGCTGAAATCGTCGAAGCCCTGTTTCGTATGTTCGATTCCAAGCGTCAGATGATCCGTAACCTGCATATTCGCGCCCAATCCGTAAACCAGCCCGGAAGACGGGTTCAGATCCGGGCTGTCAGGGATGAAATATGCGGTTCCGAAAACTCCGTAGGGTGCAAATCTGCCAAGATCGACACCGAAAACGGTTTTGAATCGCAGCAGTTTATGCCGACCCTCGTCGGCGTCGCGCCGGATCATGGCTGCATCGACTTCGGCCCCGGCGAGAAAGCGTCCGTGATCGACAAGACGGCCGAAATGAAGCCCGTAGCCGGTGAAATCGCCCAGGTCTTCGATGCCATTTTCGTCAGTCAGGGATGCGTTGCCCGAGCCGGATTGCAATCCGGCATAAAAGCCCTTCCAGTCGCCTCCGATGCTCCGGTCGCCGATTTCGATCGCCGAGGAAAGCGTGGTGGAGGGGGAATCTTTCGCGAAAGCGGCGGATGACAGCATGACGACAGCTGCCATGATGGGGATGCATTTCATATTCCACTCCGGCTTGGTTGGGGCGTTTGGCGCGATTCGGATGCCGGGTATCCTTGCCGCTCTACTGTTAATAACCCCTTAAGATCGGGGATTTTCATCCGGATCACGGCAATTTCGGCAGCTTCGTTTACCGATACTCGATCCTGTGTCGTGCAGTTTCTTGCCAATGCCCGGCCGCGCAGATAGGTTGCGCGCCAACTCGAATTGGTCGGCCTCAAGGTCCGGCCTGACAGCCGAAAGGAAACCGCATGTTTGCTACCCCTGCCTTTGCTCAGGCCGCCGGAGGTTCCGGTGGCGCAGCCTTTGCGCAGTTCATCCCGCTGATCCTGATCTTCGCGATCATGTATTTCCTGATGATCCGGCCACAGCAAAAGCGGGCCAAGCAGCATCGCGAAATGGTTGCGGCGCTGAAAAAGGGCGACCAGGTCGTCACCCAGGGTGGGCTGATCGGCAAGGTCGCGAGCGCCCGCGACGACGAACTGGAAGTCGAGGTCGCGCAGGGCGTCAAGGTCCGCGTGGTCCGTTCGACGATTGCCCAGGTCATCACCGCGACCACCCCGGCCGCCGCCAATAACTGAGGGCTCGACGCCAAATGCTTCAGATCGACCGCTGGAAACGCATCCTGATCATCGGGATCTGCGTGCTGGGGCTGGCCTATGCCATGCCCAACCTGTTCTACGAACGGGTCGAGGCGCATAATGATGCCGTGGCCACGGTCGAGAAGACCGGCGTCAGCACTCCGGAGCTGGAGGCGGCGGAAGCGGGTTGGCCGGGCTGGTTGCCGAACGGGCTGGTCAATCTGGGGCTCGACCTGCGTGGCGGTGCGCATCTTCTGGCCGAGGTGCGGGTGAGCGAGGTCTACAAGTCGCGCATGGACGCGCTCTGGCCCGATCTGCGCCGTGCATTGGCCGATGAGCGCGCCACGATCGGTACGATCCGCCGGGTGCAGTCTTCGGAAGGCACATTGAAGATCGAGATCGGCAACCCCGACCAGATGGCGCGGGCGGTCGAGATCGCGCGCGGCTTTTCCGATCCCGTTGCCAGCCTGACCGGGGCAGGGCAGTCCAGCCTGGACATCAATGCCGATGGCAACGCGATGACGATCCAGTTGTCAGAGGCCGAAAAGGTCGCAACCGATGACCGGACCATCCAGCAAAGCCTCGAGATCATCCGTCGGCGCGTGGACGAGGTCGGCACCCGTGAACCCACCATCATGCGGCAGGGCACCGACCGGATCCTGATCCAGGTGCCGGGCATCGGTTCGGCCGAGGAACTCAAGGCGCTGATCGGCACGACCGCCAAACTGACCTTCAACCCCGTCGCGGGCACCGGCTCGGATCCGGATGCACCGGTCGATGTGGGGCAGGTGGTGCTGCCCGATGCCGAGCAGGAGGGGGTTTACTACACGATCGAGGAAACTCCCGTCGTCTCCGGCGAAGAGCTGAACGACGCGTTGCCCTCGACCGATCAGAACGGGCAGCCTTCGGTCGATTTCCGTTTCAACCCGACTGGCGCGCGGAAATTCGGTGCCTACACATCGGCCAATGTCGGCCAGCCCTTCGCCATCGTTCTGGACGATCAGGTGATCTCGGCCCCGGTGATCCGGCAGGCCATCACCACCGGATCGGGGCAGATTTCGGGCTCCATGACATTCGATGAGGCCAACCAACTGGCCATCCTGCTTCGTGCCGGTGCATTGCCCGCCGAGCTGACCTTCCTCGAAGAGCGGACGGTCGGACCGGAACTGGGGCAGGACAGTATCGATGCGGGCAAGATTGCCTCGATGGTGGGTTTCGTGGCCGTGATCGTGCTGATGGTCCTGTCCTACGGAAAATTCGGGGTATTCGCCTCGATCGCGCTGGCCATCAATATGGGACTGATCTTTGGTGTGCTCTCGATGATCGGTGCTACACTGACCTTGCCCGGCATCGCGGGGATCGTGCTGACCATCGGCATGGCGGTCGATGCCAATGTGCTGGTCTTCGAGCGTATTCGAGAAGAGTTGAGGACCGCCCGCGGTCCGGCCCGCGCGATAGAGTTGGGTTATGAAAAGGCGATGTCGGCGATCGTGGATGCCAATATCACCACGCTGATCATCGCCGCGATCCTGTTCGCTCTGGGCTCGGGTCCGGTCAAGGGCTTTGCGGTGACGCTGAGCATCGGCATCGTCACTTCGGTCTTTACGGCACTGTGGGTGACGCGACTGATGACCGTCACATGGTTCGAACGCGCCCGCCCGCGCCAGATCGAGGTGTAACATGGCTTTCCGTCTGAAACTGGTTCCCCAGGACACCAAGATCGACTTCTTTCGCTGGCAGTTCCTGACCTTCGGGATCTCTTCTGCCATGATCGTGCTGTCGGTCGTGTTCCTGGTGATGTTCGGTCTGAATTTCGGCATCGATTTCAAGGGCGGCACGACGATCCGGACCGAATCCACGCAAGAGGTGGATGTCGGCGCCTATCGCGAGGCATTGCAGCCTCTTGGTCTGGGCGACGTGGCGATTTCGCAGGTGTTCGACCCGACATTCGGCCCCGATCAGAATGTCGCCCAGGTCCGTATCAGCGCGCAGGATGGTGTCGAATCCGTGACCCCGGAAACCATCAATGCCGTCGAGGCGGCTTTGAAAGAGGTCGATTCCTCGATCACCTTCCCATCGGTCGAATCGGTCGGTCCCAAGGTGTCGGGGGAACTGATCAATACCGCGATCTATGCCGTTCTCGCGTCGCTGGCGGCGATCTCGGTCTATATCTGGCTGCGCTTCGAATGGCAGTTCTCGATCGGGGCCATCGTCTCGCTGGTTCATGACGTGGTTATCACCATGGGTGTCTTCGCGCTGTTCCAGATCAAGTTCGACCTTGCGACCGTGGCGGCATTGCTTACCATCGTGGGTTATTCGATCAACGATACGGTTGTCGTGTTCGACCGGCTGCGCGAGAACCTGATGAAATACAAGAAGCGTGCCCTGCGTGACGTGATGAACCTGTCGGTGAACGAGACCCTCAGCCGCACGGTGATGACCTCGGGCACGACGCTCGTGGCACTGATCGCGCTCTTGGTGCTGGGCGGCGACGTGATCCGTGGCTTTGTCTTCGCGATCACCTTCGGGATCGTGATCGGCACCTATTCCTCGATCTATGTGGCCAAGAACGTGGTTCTGTGGCTTGGCGTCAAGCGCGACTGGTCGAAAAAAGATCCCAAGGAAGCGGCATTTCCGGGAGCCGAGGCCCCCTGATGGCGATGAAGCCCACAGATTTCGACGGAGCGGTGCCGGTTGACGGCTACGGCCCCGGTTTCTTCCGCGTGGGCGGAGAGGTCATCCAGGGCCCGGTCCTCGTCGAACAGGGGGGAGCGCAGCCTTGGGAAGGGCTGGAGGATCGCGCAGCGCTTTTGGCTTTGGTCGGTCGTATTGACGTATTGTTCCTGGGAATGGGGGAAGAGATCGCCCATCCGCCGGGTGATCTGGTCGATGCGCTGGAAGAGGTCGGGGTGATGGTCGAGGCGATGGCCTCTCCCACGGCGGCCCGCACCTATAACGTGACCTTGTCCGAAGGCCGTCGCGTCGCCTGCGCGCTTTTACCCCTGTGACTCTGCTTGCCGTCCATGACCTTGCCGCCGCCCGCGGCGGGATCAGGGCGGTGGAAGGTGTGTCCTTTACCCTGGATCCCGGAGAGGCGCTAATCCTGCGCGGCCCGAACGGCATCGGCAAGACGACGCTTCTGCGCTGCGTGGCGGGGTTGCAACCGGCGGCCGGCGGGCGGATCGAGATGACCGAGGACTCGGTTGCCTATGCAGCCCATGCGGATGGCTTGAAAGCCGCGCTGACAGTGACCGAGAACCTGCGCTTCTGGGCGCGGATATTCGGTGGCGAAAGCGTCGATCAGGCTTTGGCCGCGATGGATCTGACTGCGCTGGCCGATCGTCCAGCAGCGGCACTGTCCGCCGGACAGAAGCGGCGATTGGGGCTTGCACGACTGATGGTCACGGGACGCCCGCTTTGGGTTCTGGACGAGCCGACCGTGTCGCTTGATGCCGTCTCGGTCCAGCGCTTCGCAGAGGCGGTCCGGACGCATTTGGCCCAAGGAAGTGCGGCACTGATGGCGACGCATATCGACCTTGGGCTGGAAGAGGCGCGAGTGCTGGACCTGACCCCCTATCGCGCCAGGCCGGGACGATCCGGGAGGCCTGCAGGCTTCAACGAGGCTTTCGCATGAGCCGATCCGTGTCAGACCTGCCCTACAAGGATTGCGTCCCGCGACAGCCGGGGGGCGCTTCGCCTCCCCGGACCCCCCCGAAGATATTTTTGCAAAGAAGAAAGCGGGCGAGTGCGGGTTCGTCTCGCGCCGGAATCGGCGGTCCCGCAGATCGTAACCGGGGGGAGGGCCACAGATGCTGGCCCTGCTGAAGCGCGATCTTGCCCTTGCCACCCGCGCGGGCGGCGGTTTCGGCCTTGCGGTCGCGTTTTTCCTGATCCTCTGCGCATTGGTGCCCTTTGGCGTCGGTCCCGAGACCAGCGCACTGCGTCCCATCGCGCCGGGAATCCTCTGGGTCGGGGCACTGCTTTCCTGCCTGTTGTCGCTGGATCGCATCTTTGCGCTGGATTACGAGGATGGCAGTCTTGATCTGCTGGCCACCGCGCCGATCCCGTTGGAGGCGGTCACTGCCCTCAAGGCATTGGCGCATTGGATCACCACCGGATTGCCGCTGATTGCCACCGCGCCGGTTTTCGGCATCCTGCTGCATTTGCCGGGGCAGGCCACCGGCTGGCTGATCGTCTCGCTGCTGATCGGCACACCGGCGCTGTCGATGCTTGGCGCATTCGGAGCGGCGATCACCGTGGGGCTGCGCCGGGGTGGGCTACTTTTGTCGCTCTTGGTTCTGCCGCTCTATATCCCCACGCTGATCTTCGGTACCGAGATCATCCGGCGCGGCGCGGAGGGGGGCGATCCCACCACGCCGATCCTGTTCCTTGCCGGAATCACCGCCGGGGTCATGGCTCTGGTGCCGTTCGCCGCCGCCGCCGCCCTGCGGGTCAATCTGCGGTGAGAGGGCTTGAGGGGCGCGCGCGCCGAGGATAGGGGAGACATATGTCGATCTGGGAATACGCAAACCCCGTGAAGTTCATGCGCGTCTCTGGCGCCGTCCTGCCATGGCTGGCCATCGCCGCGGCGGTCTGCACCATCGGCGGCGTCGCATGGGGATTTCTGACGCCCGAGGATTACAAGCAGGGCTCGACCGTCAAGATCGTCTTCCTGCATGTGCCCGCCGCGATGATGGCGATCAATATCTGGGTGATGATGCTGATCGCCTCGCTGATCTGGCTGATCCGGCGTCATCATGTCAGCGCATTGGCCGCCAAGGCCGCGGCGCCGGTGGGGGCGGTGATGACGCTGATCGCGCTGGCCACCGGGGCGATCTGGGGGCAGCCGATGTGGGGAACATGGTGGGAATGGGACCCGCGCTTGACCTCATTCCTGATCCTGCTGCTGTTCTATATCGGCTATATCGCGCTCTGGTCCGCCATCGAGGACCCGGATAGCGCCGCCGACCTGACCGGGGTGCTGTGCCTTGTCGGCTCGGTCTTTGCTTTGCTGTCGCGCTACGCGGTGCTGTTCTGGAACCAGGGGTTGCATCAGGGGGCCTCGCTGTCCGTTGCGCCGGGCGAACGTATGAGCGAGATCTATCGCTATCCGCTTTACCTTTCGATGTTCGGGTTCCTGCTGCTGTTTCTGGTGTTGGTTCTGGTCCGCACCCGCACAGAAATCCGCAGGCGGCGTCTTGCCGCATTGCAGGCACGGGAGATGCGCGCATGATGGATCTTGGGAAATATGCCGGCACGGTGCTGGCCGCCTACGGGGTCTCGTTGCTGCTGTTGACCGGGATTATCTGGCAAAGCTGGGCAGCAAATGTACGCGCCCGCCGTGAATTGGAGAAATACGAGAAGAATGGCTAGGATTTCGCCCCTTGTCGCGCTGCCGCCGCTGGCCTTTGCCGCTCTGGCGGGGATGTTCCTCTGGGGCATGGGGCGCGACGATCCAGACGCGCTGCCCTCGACCATGGTCGGGCGCGAGGCGCCTGCCGTGCCGCAGACCACGCTGCCGGGCAAGACGCAACTGACCGACGCGATGCTGCGCGAGCCCGGCGTGAAGCTGGTGAATTTCTGGGCAAGTTGGTGCCCGCCTTGCCGGGCAGAGCATCCGACCTTGATGGAATTGTCCGAACGCCTTCCGGTTTATGGCGTCGATCTGAAGGACCCGGAGGCCAATGCGCTGGAATTCCTGGAGGAGGACGGCGATCCGTTCCATGCCATGGCGACCGATCCCAAGGGGCGGGGGGCCATCGATTGGGGGGTGACCGCCCCGCCCGAGACTTTCATCGTCAATGGCGAGGGCGAGATCCTTTATCGCTTTGCCGGGCCGATGGTCCGCGAGGATTACACCAACCGCTTTGTCCCCGAGCTGGAAAAGGCGCTGGCCGCCGAGCAGTGATCTGACGGGTTGCGCCTTGTGCAACT
Organism: Paracoccus saliphilus; assembly: GCF_028553805.1. NCBI lineage: Bacteria > Pseudomonadati > Pseudomonadota > Alphaproteobacteria > Rhodobacterales > Paracoccaceae > Paracoccus > Paracoccus saliphilus. Next base: position 1,766,028 of record NZ_CP067140.1, read on the forward strand.
GCGCGACAGAGTGACCTCATCCATTTGTGAGAACGGGGAGAGGTCAGCCATGACAAGGGTGAGTCTAGTGACGGCGCTGCTGATGGGCGGCGTTTGGGCAATGCCTGCGATAGCGCAGCAGGCGACGGATGCGGTTGCGCCGGAGGCAGGGAGCCCCGAGACCGAAAGCGCCGATGTCTTCGCCGGTCTGGGCGAGGCTGCCGGCGCCGCATTGGCCAGCAAAGAAGAAGGCAAGCCGGTCACCGCGCAGAACTGGATGGTGGCGGCGGCAAATCCACTGGCCGTTGAGGCCGGAGCCAAGGTGTTGGAGCGCGGCGGATCGGCTGCCGATGCGATGGTGGCCGTCCAGACCGTGTTGGGGCTGGTCGAGCCGCAAAGCTCGGGTTTGGGCGGGGGCGCCTTCCTTGTCTGGTATGATGCCGAAAGCGGCGAGTTGACCACGCTGGACGGCCGCGAGACCGCGCCCCTTGCCGCGACTCCGACCTATTTCCAGGATGAGAATGGCGAGCCGCTGGAATTCTATGACGCGGTGGTCGGCGGCCGTTCGGTCGGCACGCCGGGCACGCCCGCGCTGCTCGAGGAAGCGCATCGCCGTTGGGGCAAGGTGAACTGGGGCAGCCTGTTCGATGATGCCATCACCTTGGCAGATGAGGGCTTTACCGTCTCGCCGCGCTTGGCCGCGCTGGTGGCCGACGACAGCGAGCGCTTGGGCCGTTTCCCCGCCACCAAGGCCTATTTCTTCCCTGATGGTCAGGCCATTGCGGCGGGTGACATGTTGGAAAACCCCGAATACGCCCATGTTCTGCGGCGGTTGGCGGCAGAGGGCAGTCGCGCTTTCTATAGCGGAGAAATCGCTGAAGGTATCGCCGATACTGTTCGGAATGCAGAGGGAAATCCTGGATTGCTCTCGGTTGATGACCTGGCGGCTTACAAGGTCAAGGAGCGCCCGGCGGTCTGCGCAGAATATCGCGATCACGAGGTGTGCGGCATGGGGCCTCCGTCCTCGGGCGGGCTGACCGTGGGGCAAATCCTCGGGATGCTGGGGGGCTATGATCTGGCCGCGCTTGGGGCCGAAAACCCGGAAAGCTGGCGGCTGATCGGCGATGCGTCACGCCTCGCCTTCGCGGATCGGGGCCGCTACATGGCCGACAGCGATTTCGTGCCGGTCCCGAGCGAGGGCCTGATCGCGCCCGATTACCTTGCCGAGCGCGGCGAGTTGCTGGGCGGAGATGACAGCCTGCCCGAGGTCAGCGCCGGTTCGCCGGGCTGGTCGCACGCGATGAACTGGGGGCAGGACAGCTCGCTGGAACTGCCCTCGACCTCGCATATCTCGATCGTCGATGCGGATGGCAATGCGCTCTCCATGACCACCACCATCGAGAACGGTTTCGGCTCGCGCCTGTTCACCCAGGGTTTCCTGTTGAATAATGAGCTGACCGATTTCTCTTTCGAGACGCATGACGAGGCGGGCTATCCCATCGCCAACCGGCTGGAGCCGGGCAAGCGTCCGCGTTCCTCGATGGCGCCGAGCATCGTGATGAAGGATGGCAAGCCGGTGCTGGTGATCGGTTCGCCGGGCGGTAGCCGGATCATCGGTTATGTCGCCAAGGCGATCATCGGTTACATCGATTGGGGCATGGATGTGCAGCAGGCGGTGGCCCTTCCCAATATCGTCAATCGGTTCGGGACGATGGATGTCGAGGCGGGAACACCGGCGACTGACCTGACCCAAGCGCTGACCGATATCGGCTTCGAGGTCGAGGAAGCCGACCTGAATTCCGGTTTGCACGGCATCGCGATCACGCCTGATGGCTTGTCGGGTGGGGCTGATCCGCGCCGTGAAGGTGTCGCGATAGGCGATTGATGTAAAAGAAAACCCCCGGCGCAATGGCCGGGGGTTTCCGTTTGTCTTCAGCGCCCGATCAGGCTGCGGCGAGATTACGCAGCACGTAATGCAGCACGCCGCCATTCTTGAGATACTCGATCTCGACCTCGGTATCGACGCGGGCCTTGAGCGTGATCTCCTTGGTGGTGCCGTCAGGATAGGTGATCGTTGCCGGAACCTGTGAAAGCGGCTTGAAATCACCTTCCAGACCGCTGATCGAGACGGTTTCCGCTCCGGTCAGGTTCAGGGTCTTGCGGCTGTCGCCATCGGTGAACTCGAAAGGAATGACGCCCATGCCGACCAGATTCGAGCGGTGGATGCGCTCGAAGCTTTCGGCGATCACCGCCTTGATGCCCAGAAGGTTGGTGCCCTTGGCCGCCCAATCCCGAGACGAACCGGCACCATACTCGACCCCGCCGATCACGACCAGCGGAACGCCCGCTTCCTCATAGGCCATCGCGGCATCGTAGATCGAGTTTTGCTTGCCGTCGGGCCCCTTGGTATAGCCGCCTTCGACACCGTCCAGCATCTCGTTCTTGATGCGGATATTGGCGAAGGTGCCGCGCATCATCACCTCGTGATTGCCGCGGCGCGAGCCGTAAGAGTTGAATTCGCGCGGGGAAACCTGCCGCTCGGTCAGGTATTTCCCGGCGGGGGTGTCCGGCTTGAAGGAACCGGCGGGCGAAATGTGGTCGGTGGTGATCATGTCACCCAGCAATGCCAGGACGCGCGCGCCCTCGATATTGCTGATCGTGCCAGGGTCCTTGGACATGCCCTGGAAATAGGGCGGGTTCTGGATATAGGTCGAGCTTGCCGGCCAGTCATAGGTCTCGCTATCGGTGACATCGACACCCTGCCAGCGTTCGTCGCCCTTGAACACGTCGGCGTATTTTTCCTGGAACATCTCGCGCGTGACGACGGTTTCGACCAACTCGGCCACCTCCTTCGTGGTTGGCCAAACATCTTTCAGGTAGACAGGCTTGCCGTCCTTCGAGGTGCCGAGCGGCTCGGTGGTCAGGTCGATATTCATGTCGCCCGCCAACGCATAGGCCACGACCAGCGGCGGCGAGGCCAGGTAGTTGGCGCGGACGTCGGGCGAGATCCGGCCCTCGAAGTTGCGGTTGCCCGACAGGACCGACACTGCGACCAGGTCATTGTCGCTGATCGATTTCGATATTTCCGGCTCCAGCGGGCCGGAATTGCCGATGCAGGTGGTGCAGCCATAACCCACGAGGTTGAAGCCGATCGCGTTCAGGTCGTCTTGCAGGCCTGCTGCCTCCAGATATTCCGACACGACCTGCGAGCCCGGCGCCAGCGAGGTCTTGACCCAGGGTTTGCGGGTCAGGCCCAGTTCGCGCGCCTTGCGGGCGACGAGACCGGCGGCCATCAGCACATAGGGATTCGAGGTATTGGTGCAGGATGTGATCGAGGCGATCACGATAGAGCCGTCATGCAGCTTGTAATCCTCTCCCTCGACCGAACCGGATTTGTAGCCTTCGTGATGACCGGGAAGATCGTCTGGTGTGGCGGCGCCGCCTTCGGATTTCCATGCGCGCGTACCGTTGCCGGTCGGCTCGGGCAGCTTGCGGGTGCCACAGATATACTTGCGGAACTCATAGGCGGATTCGGTCAGGGCGACGTGATCCTGCGGGCGTTTCGGCCCCGAGATGGCGGGCACGACATCGCCCTGGTCCAGTTCCAGCGTCGAGGAATAGACCGGATCGTAGCCTTTGCCGCGCCAGAAGCCGTTCTCCTTGGCATAGGCCTCGACCAGTGCGATGCGCTCTTCGTCCCGGCCGGTTTGACGCAGGTAGCGCAGGGTTTCGTCGTCGATCGGGAAGAAGCCACAGGTTGCGCCGTATTCGGGCGCCATGTTGGCGATGGTCGCGCGGTCGGCCAGTGGCATGTGATCCAGCCCATCGCCGTAGAATTCGACGAATTTGCCGACAACGCCATGTTGGCGCAGCATCTGAACGACCTTCAGCACCAGGTCGGTCGCGGTCACGCCTTCGGTCAGCGCGCCCGAGATCTTGAAGCCCACGACCTCGGGAATCAGCATCGAGATCGGTTGCCCGAGCATCGCTGCCTCGGCCTCGATCCCGCCGACGCCCCAGCCCAGAACGGCGAGGCCGTTGATCATGGTGGTGTGGCTGTCGGTGCCGACCAGCGTGTCGGGATAGGCGACTTCCTCACCGCTCTGGTCGGTATCGGTCCAGACGGTCTGGCCCAGATATTCAAGGTTCACCTGGTGGCAGATGCCGGTTCCCGGCGGTACGACGCGGAAATTCTGGAACGCTTTCTGGCCCCATTTCAGGAACTGGTAACGTTCGATATTGCGTTCGTATTCACGCTCCACGTTGAACTGGAAGGCGCGGGGGGTGCCGAACTCGTCGATCATGACCGAGTGGTCGATGACCAGGTCGACCGGGTTCAGCGGGTTGATCTTCTGCGCATCGCCGCCAAGCGCCTTGATGCCGTCGCGCATTGCCGCCAGGTCCACCACGGCGGGAACGCCGGTAAAGTCCTGCATCAGCACGCGGGCAGGGCGATAGGCGATCTCGCGCGGGTTCTTGCCGCCCTTGGCGGCCCATTCGGCGAAGGCCTTGATGTCGTCGGCGCTGACGGTTTTGCCGCCATCCTCGAAGCGCAACATGTTTTCCAGCACCACTTTCAGTGCGGCGGGAAGCTTGGAGAAATCGCCAAGGCCAGCCTCGGTGGCGGCGTCGATCGAGTAATAGGCGATTTCCTTGCCGCCGGCTTTGAGCTTGCGGCGGGTCTTGGCGGAATCAATTCCGGTCTGGATGGGCATCAGGGCCTCCCTGTCTGCGAAATGGATGGGTCGGGCATGCGGTATCCCTGCTTTGCCTGATGGAGAAAGGTTCTGCAAGGGCATCGCAGAGAGTTTGTATGCAATCGCATACCAGACTTTCCGCTGTTGCTCAAGAGGCACGATGCTTTGCTCTCGGCAGACTAACAAAGCCTTGATTTGTCTTGAGGCCCTGCTACCCGCTATGCAAGAGATCGACATTCAATGAATTGGGCTGGATGATGCATAGCATTTCAGGCAGGGCGCAACCGGGCGTTCTGACGCACAGCCGGAGTGATCTGGTCAAGGGGAAGATGACGGCATTGTCGAGGGCAAAAGCATGTTTGGGGGCGATTGCCGTTGCGCTGACCGCAGCACTGCCCGTTGCCGCACAAGATGCCCTCGGGGTGGGTGCGGATGCGCCGATCATTGCCGCTCCGGCCGATCCTGGCCGTTCCGCGCCCTCGGTGACGAGTCCATACAGCGCCCCTGAGATCGGCGGGTTCAACAGCTTTGCCGCCAGTGACATGGCGCCACCGTCGCTGGACAATTTCACACCGCCCACACTGCCCGTGGTGGTCGAGCTGTTCACTTCGCAGGGCTGTTCCTCCTGTCCGCCTGCCGATGCGATGCTGGAAACGCTGGCGGATGATCCGGGAATCCTGCCCTTGTCGCTGCATGTCGATTACTGGGATTACCTGGGATGGGCGGACAGTTTCGCCAACCCGCAATTTACCGCCAGGCAAGAGGCTTATGCCCGCGCCGCAGGCGAAAGATCGGTCTATACCCCGCAACTCATCATCGATGGGCAGGACACGGCCGTGGCGCCGGGACCGGTCCAGTTGATGGGGCTGATCGATGCGCATCGCGCCTCGCCCGCGGTGGTGAGCCTGAATCGCGAGCAGACGGCTGAAGGCGACCGGATAGAGATCGTGCCGCTGTCAGAACTTGCGATGCCGATCGACGTGATCCTGGTCCGCTATGCCCCGCAGCGCACGGTCGAGATCAAGGCCGGGGAAAATCGTGGCCGTGAAATGACTTATGTCAATGTCGTGCTGTCGCTTGAAAAGCTGGCCGATTGGGATGGCCAGGCCCCGTTGCGCCTGACCGTGCGGCAGGAGGGGCTGCCCGATGACAGTTTCCCTGCCGATACCCGCCACGTGATCCTGGTGCAGGAGGATCTGAGCGGCAAGGAAATGCCCGGACCGATCCTTGCCGCGATCGGGCTCGATTGAACCGCTCCGGTCCGGCCGTCCCTTTTACCGCAATCACGGCTTTTCCAACGCAACGCGCGCACGGCAACAGCACCGTGCGTTGCATCTGACTTCCCGCGCAACAGATGCCGGATTCACCCAGCAAATGCTGGGAATCCGGCTGTGACATCCGTACACGGCATGTGCACAGGACGTACACAGCCCGTACACAGGCGGCGAGCGTTGCGCGACCGGCGATCAGCTTTTCTTTCGTAAACTGCAGGTTTGGAATCAGGCCACCTGATGAGCTTGACCGGATATTTCGAGCGGCGGACAATATCGGGCGGGTGGATCAGGAGGAGAGATGCTGGATCATATCTGTATCGGGGTTGCCGATCTTGCGCGCAGCAAGCGCTTTTATGCTGCCGCATTGGCGCCCCTGGGCTATCGGATCACGGTCGAGGAGATAGATGCCGTCGGTTTCGGCGTGGCCGAGGGCAACCGCAGATCGCTTGATCCGGGAGGGGAGTTCTGGATCGCGTCGGGCGCGCCGGTGCCACCTCTGGCCCATCTCGCCTTCAACGCGGGGACACGGCAAGAGGTCGATGCGTTTTTCCGGGCCGCGACAGGGGCAGGGGGCGGAGACAATGGCGAACCCGGACTGCGCCCACGCTATCACGAGAATTACTATGCCTGTTTCATCATCGATCCGGACGGCTACAACATAGAGGCGGTTTGTCACGAGGGGACTTGAGGCAGGAGGGGGAGGAGAACCAATTCCGTAATAGATTCCTGTCAGTGATGAGGTTCGTCAGGAACGTTTAGCCGATGTGCAAGCTTTGGCTTGACCATATTTGCAAGCAAAATGACTGCGATGCAGATAGCGACGAAACCAATAGCCCAATAAAGATTGTGAAGTGCCAGCAAGAAGCCGATCGGGAAGATGGCTGCGGCAGGGATATAGATAAACAGGATTGCAAAAAGATGCAGGATGCTGGTGCCTGTAAAGTTCCGAGAGGTCATTTGGGATATCTGCGCGTGTTGATTTGATCCGTACGGGGGCGTGACGTCTGAAACGGTTTTGGGTGGCCGGGGCCATATTGGGATCATGCATCGGTTGCAAAGGCGACAACAAGGAACGCTAACACCCGGAAAAGTACTTCTGTCCTTGATTATCATGTGAGCAACGCCCTTGCACATCCTGCAAAACCCGGCCATCACCCGATCATGAGCGAGTGGATCATCCAGATCGCGGGCACGTCCGAGGGCGCGCGATTGGCATCAATCCTCGCGCTGAGCGCGGCGTTCCTGCACGCGGTGTTCGGAGCGTTGCAGAAGGGCCGGCACGATCCGTGGGTCAGCCGGGCGGCAATAGACCTGAGCTATGGGCTGATCGCCCTGCCGGTGGCGCTGTTCGTGGTGCCTTGGCCCTCGGCACAGTTGTGGCCCGTGTTGTTCGGGGCGATGGCCATTCATATCGTCTACAAGATTGCACAGGCACAGACCTATCAGCGAGGTGCCTATACCGTCGTCTATCCTGTCGTGCGCGGCAGCGGGCCGCTTTTCACCGTGATTGCCGCCGGAGTGGTGTTCCGCGAGCATTTCAACCTGGTGCAATGGCTGGGTGTGCTGCTGCTGGTGGGCGGAATCTTCGGATTGGCAATCTTTAACCGGCTTCGCCTGACCATCGGGCGCGACACATTGGGACCGGCCCTGGCATGGGCCTTGGTGACGGGCGGGCTGGTGGCGCTTTATACCACCTATGATGCCTGGGGCATCCGGCTGGCGGCGGATCCGTACACATTTCTGGCATGGTTTTTCCTGCTGGATTCCATTTTCATGCCGATCTGGAACCGGCGCCGCCTTGCGGCCCTGCCGAAATCCGAGATCGGGCCGCTGGCATTGCGTGGAATTGCCGGGGCTTTGGTCGCGCTGGCGAGCTTTGGATCGATCATGCTGGCCACGAGGATCGACGATGTCGGACGGGCGGCGGTGCTGCGCGAGACCTCGACTGTCTTCGCGGCCCTTGTCGGCTGGATGATCCTGGGCGAAAAGGTGGGGCCGGTTCGCGCGGTCCTGATGGCAGTGATCGCCGCGGGCGCGGTGATAGTCGAGTTGGGTGCCTGACCGGGCCAAGGAAGGATGCGATGAAAGAGACGAAACCCTGGGTCAAACCGGTGCTGGAACTTGGACCGGTGCTGCTGTTCTTCGCGGTCTTCATGCTGTTCCGCGGCGAGGAGGTGACTCTCTTCGGGCGCGATTACAGCGCCTTCATCCTCGCCACGCTGATCTTCGTGCCGGTGCTGGCGCTGGCGACGCTGATCCAGTGGCGGCTATCCGGCAAGCTGTCGCCGATGCAGGTCGCGACACTGGTGCTGGTGGTGGTGTTCGGCGGGCTGTCGGTCTGGCTGAACGATCCGCGCTTCTTCAAGATGAAGCCGACGCTGATCTATCTGCTCTTCGCGATCATCCTGGGGGTCAGCCTGATCGCGCGCAAGAATTGGTTGCAGATGGTGCTGTCCGAAGCGCTGCCGATGGATGCCGAGGGTTGGCGCAAGCTGACCCTGCGCATGGCGCTGGTCTTCCTGGCGCTGGCCGTGGCGAACGAGATTGTCTGGCGGACAATGTCCGAGACGGCATGGGTCTATTTCAAGACCTTCGGTCTGCCGCTGATCCTGTTCGTTTTCCTGATCGCAAATTCGGGGCTGTTCCGGGATCACGCGCTGGACAAGGATTCGGACGAGACGGACAGCTGATCCTTCAGGCTCCGAGGCCGCCGAGGGGGGCAGGGGGCGCCAGCAGGCGCGACCAGCGCGGCTCGATCCGGCCGGGAAGGCGGGCGCGCAGCATCGGCATGGGCAGCGCCCAGGGCTGGGCAAGCGCGGTGCGGTAGAAATCGAACAATCCCTGCCGCAGATAGGGCGTCCAATGCGACAGGCGCAGCGGCGTGCGGTCCACCGGGAAGCCGAGGTTCCAAAGGGCGTCCAGCGTGCCGCGATGGTCGATCTGCATGTCGAACCAGTTGCGCAGGGGCTCGTCCAGCCCGAAGCCGAGTGCCTGCCTGCGGCCCTTGCCCAGCCACATCTCTATGGCGAAGTCGAACAGGTCGTTCTCGCGCGAGGTGATGTTCAGCACTTCTGCCCGTCGTCCTGCCGGGCTGTCGATCGCCGCGGCAGCCTCGTCGCGGAATTCGGCCCCGGTCAGCAGGATCATGCGCCCGATGCTGCCGGGATCGGCGCGATGCAGCACCTGCAAGGCGACGCGCGCGCCCAGCGAATGCCCGATCAGGGCCACGGGCCGTCCGGCCCTTTCGGCCAGGTCCGAGACAGTCCGGGCAAGCGATGCCCCTGCCTCTCCGGCTTGCCGATAGGCGCGGCCAAGGCGGCCCCGCGCCTCCCATCCGAAAGCCAGCGCCAGCCCCTCTTCGGGGCGGCCGGTGCCGAAGCCGAGCGCACGCGGCCATGACAGCGCCCGATGCGCGCCAAGCTGCGGGTCGAGCGAAAGGATATGGCGATGCGGATCATTGGCGGATTGCGAGGGCGAATAGCGATAGCCATGGATCATGGCGATGATCGGCGCCCCCTCGGGCAGGCTGTCGGCCAGTTGCCACAATTCGGGTGGCGGCGTGCTATCGGCGTTGAGCTTGACGACCGGCATCCATCGCATCCTGTCCCGTCCAGACAGGGATTGGATAGGGCAATGCTGCAACAGCAGCATGACTGGAACGTAACGACCGCGTGACGCCCCACCCTCGCAGATGGCAGAGGCAATGTCGTTTTCGATCAGGTCGTTGGAGGGATAATATCGGAAAACCTGGTGAGGGCCTCCAAGGCTTGTGGTAATGCCGGTCGATCTGCCGGCAATCCCGAAACCTGGCCTCTTCTTCGTTGTCTCAATACTTCGGGGTCGCCGGCGGGTCGCGGCACTGGTTCGAGGGATCTTCCGGCGACGGGGCAGCGCCCCGGCCAATGTGGGGCGAAGTAGGCCGCCATCTTGAAAAAATGGCCCCGACCCGGCGGAATCCGTCCACACCTGTAGCGGGAATCCTTTTCACCATTGAATTTCCCCCACCACCACCTCTATGTTGTGGATATGCGCCGAAGTCACGCTATCGCGGGCCGAGCGGCGCCAACAGTTTCGCAGCGCGGCACCTCTGCTCCAAGTTCTGGACGGCATGTGCCTCGCGGAAAACCCCGTCTCAGGCGCGATCAACCGCACCGGGATGACGACAAGCACTGGCCCGAACCGTCCGACGGTCCCGGGTCCCACAAAGGAACAGACGCGATGACGCGCGCAACGAATGGATGGAGAGGGAGAGGGCAGGCAGATCGCCTCGCCATCCCCATCACCATCTCAGCAGCCGCGCCCGCGCCCCAATCATGCCGCAGCCCTTCCCGGACGATGCCATTGGCACCGCCCGGTTTCGGTCTGTGCGAAAGACATAACAATGGCAAAAAAAATGCTGATCGATGCCACCCACGCCGAGGAAACTCGGGTGGTCGTGGTCGACGGAACCAAGGTCGAAGAATTTGATTTCGAGACTGTAAACAAGAGGCAAATCTCCGGGAATATCTATTTGGCCAAGGTGACGCGGGTCGAACCCTCGTTGCAGGCGGCCTTCGTGGATTACGGCGGAAACCGTCACGGCTTCCTCGCCTTCGCCGAGATTCATCCGGATTACTACCAGATCCCCGCGGCTGATCGCGATGCGCTCATCGCCGAGGAACAGGCCTATGCCGAGGCGCAGGAGGCCGAGGAATCCAGCAGAGGCAGCAAGCGGCGCAGGTCGTCGTCCAAGGCGGCAAAGGCGCAGACCGACGACGAGACCGTCAGCGCCGATGCGCAGGCCGATGACGCCGGAGAGGATAAATCCGCCGGGAACAATCAGGCGTACGATAACGGGGCCGAGGAAACGGACGCCACCGACAAGGATGAAAGCATCGAGTCGGTCGCCGACGAGGACGTGACCGAGGAAATCCGCGTCACGAAAAAGCCGCGCCCGCGCCGATACAAGATCCAGGAGGTCGTCAAGGTCCGCCAGATCATGCTGGTGCAGGTGGTCAAGGAAGAACGCGGCAACAAGGGTGCCGCGCTGACGACCTATCTGTCGCTGGCGGGCCGGTACTGCGTGCTGATGCCCAATACCGCCCGTGGCGGCGGGATCAGCCGCAAGATCACCAATGCCGCCGACCGCAAGAAGCTGAAGGATATCGCCGGAGAGCTCTCGGTGCCCAAGGGCGCCGGGCTGATCATCCGCACTGCCGGCAGCCAGCGCACCCGGACCGAGATCAAGCGCGACTATGAATACCTCCTGCGCCTGTGGGAGCAGATCCGCGAGGTGACCTTCAAATCCGTCGCCCCCGCGCCAATCTATGAGGAAGGCGATCTGATCAAGCGCTCGATCCGCGATCTCTACAGCAAGGAGATCGACGAGGTGCTGGTCGAGGGCGAGCGTGGCTATCGCGTGGCCAAGGACTTCATGAAGATGATCATGCCGTCCCATGCCCGCAACGTGAAGCATTACGCGGATTCCATGCCGCTTTACGCCCGCTACCAGGTGGAAAGCTATCTCGGCGGCATGTTCAACCCGGTCGTACAGCTCAAATCCGGCGGCTATATCGTCATCGGCGTGACCGAGGCGCTGGTCGCCATCGATGTGAACTCGGGCCGGGCGACGAAGGAAGGCTCGATCGAGGACACGGCACTCAAGACCAATCTCGAAGCCGCCGACGAGGTGGCGCGGCAGTTGCGCCTGCGCGACCTTGCCGGGCTGATCGTGATCGACTTCATCGACATGGACGAGCGCAAGAACAACTCGGCCGTCGAGAAGCGTCTGAAGGACAAGCTGAAATCCGACCGGGCACGAATCCAGGTGGGCCGCATCTCGGGCTTTGGCCTGATGGAGATGAGCCGTCAGCGCCTGCGCCCCGGGATGCTGGAATCGACCACACAGCCTTGTGCACATTGCCACGGCACCGGGTTGATCCGTTCGGATGACAGCCTTGCGCTGACCATCCTGCGCGCCATCGAGGAAGAGGGCACGCGCAAGCGCTCACGCGAGGTGCTGGTGAAGGCGCCGGTCTCGGTGGCGAATTTCCTGATGAATATCAAGCGCGAGCATATCGCCGGGATCGAGGTGCGTTACGGGCTGTCGGTCCGGGTCGAGGCCGATCCGGCGCTGATCTCGCCCGATTACGCGATCGAGAAGTTCAAGACCGCCACCCGGCTGATTGCCGAAGCTCCCCACGCCGCCCTGTCGGTCGATGCCGAGCTGATGGCCAGCATCGATGACGAGGATGAGGGTGAGGTCGAGGATCGGGCAAAACCCGAAGATCATCTGGACAAAGCCGAAGACAAGGACAGATCCGAGGAACGTAGCGGCACCCGCTCGTCTGCCGAGGACGAGTCTGGCGAGGGTGGCCGCTCGCGCCGCCGCCGCCGCCGCCGCCGCCGGAAAAGCGGCGATGGCGCGGACAGCAATGGGCAGGACATGCCGATGGACGATGTTTCGTCATCCGGTGAGGCCCAGTCCGAACCGGCGCAGGCCAAACCGGCCGAGGGCGAAGCCGATCAAGTCGTGGCCGAGGCCTCTGCCGATGCCGAACGTGAAGCGACCGGCCCTGATGCGGAAGCCGCCGAGGAAAAACCCGCCCGGCGGACCCGTTCGCGTTCGCGGAGCCGCAAAAAGAGCGATGAGGTGACGGCGCCCACGTCCGAGCCCTTGCCAGAGGTAGTCGATTTACGCGATCAGCCCGAGGATTCGCGCGCCGAGGAATTCCCCGAGGCAACGGTTCGTCGCAGAAGCCGGTCACGGAAATCGGCGGAACCGGCAGCCGCTACTGCAGAGGGAACCGCAACCGATCCGGCACTGGCAGCCGAGGCCGAGTCCCCCCCCCAGGCCGAAGAGCTGCAAGAGGCTGTCGCAACGGCAGAACCCGTGGCTGACGCCGTGGTGGCGGTCGAGGAGGACAACCGGAAACCTGCCCCAGAGGCTTCGGAGGCCGAAGCTGAATCCGTCACCCCGGAGCCGGAACCCGTGACCCCGACCGCCGAAACACCTGCCGCTGCGGAAGAGCCCGAGAAGACTCCGGCGGAACCGGTCGCCGAGACCCCGTCGCAAGAGACCGAACTGGCCGAGACCGCCGAGGAACCCGCCCGGCCCAAGCGGCGCGGCTGGTGGTCTTTCGGCAGCTAAGACTGTCTATCCCGGGCGCCGGATAAATCCGGCGCCCGGATTCTCTTTGCACCGGTCCGCATCGCAGGAATGCTTATCCGCCGTTTTCGTCGCCATTGCACGAAGCTGTGACGAATTGACGGCTTTCGCCGGGCGCAGCATCGTTTAAGGTGCCCGGCATGTTTGGGATCGAACTCGCCACCGCCGCCTTCCTGCCCGCCGCCTTTGTCGCGTTGCTGGCGGGTTTCCTGTCCTTTCTCTCGCCCTGCGTTCTGCCGATCGTCCCGCCCTATCTGGCCTATATGACCGGGGTAAATGTGAACGGATTGAAAACGGGCGAACGCAGCGCCGCGTTGCCGGCACTGTTCTTCGTTCTCGGGCTGTCCACCGTCTTCCTTGTCATGGGCTTCGCGGCATCGGCCTTTGGGCGGGCCTTCCTGCAATACCAGGATGTTCTGGCCAAGGCGGCGGGTGTCACGGTGATCGTGATGGGCCTGCATTTCCTGCATGTCTTCCGCATCCCTATCCTCGATCAGGAAGCCAGGATCGAGGCGGGCAAGCAGGGTGGCGGTGCCTTTGGCGCCTATCTGTTGGGGCTGGCCTTTGCCTTTGGCTGGACGCCCTGCATCGGGCCACAGCTTGGGATGATCCTGTCGCTCGCCGCGGCGGGGGGCGAGATGTCCCGGGGCACCGGCCTGCTTGCCGTCTATGCGCTCGGATTGGGTATCCCGTTCCTGCTCGCGGCGATCTTCATCAACCGGGCCATTGGCGTGATGAACCGGATCAAGCCCCATCTGAAGCTGATCGAGCGGGTCATGGGCGTGCTGCTGCTGATCGTCGGCACAATGCTTTTGACCGGGGCGTTCTCGGCATTCTCCTACTGGCTTCTGGAAACCTTCCCCGGCCTCGCGCAATTGGGCTGACGGCTTCGGCGGTCGCGCAGAATCAAAGCCGCAGGTTCTTCTTCTTCATGAAAATATCCCGCGGGGGTCGCTGGCTGGAGCGCCACTGGTTCGAGAGATCTGCCGGCGACGGGGGCGCGCAGCTCCCCGGCCATCGCGGGATGCAACAAACCCTGCGGCCTCTGTCTTATCCCGCGGCCACGACCAGTAGCCAACCGACACCGATCACGATCAGCGCCATCCCGGCCAATTGCAGCCGTCCGGTCGTCTGGCGCAATATCCGACCCGAGACGATCTGCGCGAAGACTACCTCGATGAGTGCCAGGGTACGGACATTGGCGGCCGGGGTCAGCGCGAATCCGATGAACCAGAACAGCGAGGCAAAGGCCCCAAGCGCCCCTGCGGCCATCGAGACACGCCATTCCCCCATGATCCCGCGCAGGGCGGGCCGGTCGGCGGCAAGCATCCAGATCAGCATAACCGCCGATTGGATCGTCAATGTCAGGACAAGCACCGTCAAGGCGTGGATGAAATAGCCGCCCTCGGGCAAGGCGAGCAGGGCCCCGCGAAAACCGATGGCCGAGAGCCCGAACAACGCCCCGGCGGCGATACCGTTCGCGATCGGCACCAGTCCCGCCCGCGACCATTTCGCGCCCGAGCTCAGCACCACGCCAAGGGTCGCAAGGCCGATGGCACCCAATCGTCCGGCGCCGAGCGGTTCGGACAGGATCACCGCGCCGATCAGCGCCAGCGTGACCGGTTCGGTCTTCATCAGCGCGGTGGCAACGCCAAAGCTCTGCCCGCGCATGGTCAGCAGCATGAAGGCGGTGGCGGCGATCTGTGCCCCGGCTCCCATGGCCGTAAACCCGAGAACGGCCGCATTCGGGCAGGGAATCTCGGTGAATGGCGAGAGTAGCAACAGGAACAGTGCCGCGAAGGGTAGGCCGAAGATGAAACGCACCGAGGTCGCGCCGATGGTTCCGACACGTGCGCCCAGCCCGGCCTGCGCCGCATTGCGCCCGGTCTGGGCGACGGCCGCGATCAGCGTGGCCGCGACCCAGATCATGCGCTGCGCACCGCCTCGATCATTCGGGCGACATTGTCGGGATCGGCATCGGGCGTGATGCCGTGGCCCAGGTTGAACACATGCGGCCCGCCCCGCAGGGCGCGGGTGATGCGCCGGGCCTCTGCCTCCAGTTCCGGGCCGCCCGTGACCATATGCCGCGGGTCCAGGTTACCCTGCACGCAGACTTCGGTCTGCACATGCTTGGCTGCCCATTCGGCATTGACCGAATTGTCCAGGGCCACGCAATCCGCCCCGGTTGCCTGAGCATAGCCAATATAGCGGTCCCCGGCTTCGCGCGGGAAGGCGATGACGGGAATGCCCGGATGACGCTCTTTCAACGCCGAGATGATCCGGCGCGCGGGGGCAATCGCGAAATCGTCGAAATCGGCTCCCTCAAGGCTGCCAGCCCAACTGTCGAACAGCTTGACCACCTCGGCCCCGGCTTCGATCTGTGCCGACAGATACAGGATGGTCGCCTCGGTGATACGGTCGACCAGCGCCGAAAAAGCCGCCCGATCCGCCGCCTTGAAGGCATGGGCCGGGCCCTGGTCCGGCGTGCCGCGCCCGGCGATCATGTAGGTTGCCACGGTCCATGGCGCCCCGGCGAAACCGATCAGCGTGATGTCTCGCGGCAACTCGCCCGCCAGGATGCGGATGGTCTCATAGATCGGAGAGAGCCGCTCATGGATCGCGTCAGCAGGTTTCAGCGCCTCGACCTCGGCCCGTGTCGTGATGGTGGACAGCCGCGGTCCCTCGCCGGTGACGAACCACAGATCGGCACCCAGGGCCTGCGGCACCAGAAGGATGTCGGCAAACAGGATCGACGCATCGAAGCCAAAGCGCCGAATCGGCTGCAGGGTCACCTCTGCCGCCAGTTCGGGGGAATAGCAGAGTGACAGGAAATCGCCCGCCTTTTCGCGGGTGGCCCGGTATTCGGGCAGGTACCGTCCGGCCTGACGCATCATCCAGATCGGTGGGGTCGGTAAGGTCTCGCCCGCAAGCGCGCGCAGCAAAAGTTTGGTCATGAAGCCTCCTGTGCCCTTCATGGCCAGCAGGCGGGCGTTGTCAAGCGGCCCGCTGCCGGGTAAGCGGGACGCATGATTGAATTGCCCAACCCAACCTCTCCGCTGAAGATCGGCACCCGCGGCTCGAAACTGGCGCTTGCGCAGGCGCATGAGGCGCGGGCGCGCCTGATGGCTGCGCATGACTTGCCCGTCGACGCCTTCGAGATCGTGGTGATCCGCACCACCGGGGATCGCGTGACCGACCGCCCGCTGAAAGAGATCGGCGGCAAGGGGCTGTTCACGAAAGAGATCGAGGATGCGCTGGCGGATGGCGGTATCGACATCGCGGTGCATTCGATGAAGGATATGCCGACCGTCCAGCCCGAGGGGATGATTATAGATTGCCTCTTGCCGCGCGAGGATGCGCGCGACGCTTTCGTCAGCCCGCATGTCTCTTCGATCTCCGAACTGCCCGAGGGGGCGGTGGTCGGCTCGTCCAGCTTGCGGCGGCGCGCGCAACTGGCGCATCGGCGACCCGATCTGCGGCTGGTCGAGTTCCGGGGAAATGTCCAGACGAGGCTGAAAAAGCTGGAAGACGGCGTGGCCATGGCCAGTTTCCTGGCGATGGCGGGATTGCATCGACTGGATATGGTCCATGTCGCCCGCGGCCCCATCGATCCCGCCGAGATGCTGCCTGCCGTCGCGCAGGGCGCCATCGGGATCGAGCGGCGGCTGGATGACGAGAATGTCGCGGCGATGCTTCGCCCGATCAATGATGTCGAAACAGGGCAGCGGGTCGCGGCGGAACGGGCTTTCCTGGCCCGGCTGGACGGTTCTTGCCAGACACCGATCGCGGGTTACGCGGAATTACAGGATGCCCGGCTGTTCCTGCGCGGTGAAATCCTGCGCCCGGATGGCTCGATCGCCCTGTCCGGTTCGCGCGAGGGTGAGATCGCCGACGGTCCGGCGATGGGCAAGGACCTGGCCGAGGAGCTTTTGACCGATGCGGGGCAGGGGTTCTTTGACCACCTGCCGTAAACCCGGCTGACGATTCCCTGAAGCGGATTCATCGAGGGTCAGCCGGGCAGCGAATCGGCTGTTCGGCCTTGGGGCGTCGAATTTTGCCGGACGTTCCCCGATTAATTATGCCAGTTCCGGCCCTGTTCCACACAAACCCGCTTTCAAAGCCGAGTTTCGGCGAAAATCGACCTGTTCGGCCTAACCCTGCCCTGAACGCTCAATTGTTATGCAAAACGGATTTATTAGGGGGGCGAAATACATAGTTTTTATGAAATTCGCTCACAAGCCTTGAGGTGCAGCGCTTTCTTCATGTAGGCATCTCCTACACGAGAGCGCCCGACAGTGTGGTGCTTAGTTGTCCAAAGTATGTGGTGGTCGCGTCGTGCGCCCTTTGCAGCACAGACCAGACGACCACCGCTGATCAGAAACAGTGAGCCTGTACTCGCCGCAAGCCGGGCGAAACGATTCCGGTATGCGGTCACAGCAACGAAGAGAGGAGACGTTATGTCCGATTCGAGTGCGATGAACGCGGAGCTTACCCTGACAGATCAGGTATATAGCGGCGATCCGCTGCAGGATCGTGAAACGGATCAGTATCGCAACGAGTATGTGACAACGTTTGTCGAAAAATGGGACGAGCTGATCGACTGGCGTGCCCGTGCCGAAAGCGAGGGTCAGTTCTTCATCGATGTGCTGCGTGCCCGCGGCAAGGATACCGTCCTCGATGTGGCGGCCGGAACCGGTTTCCATTCGGTGCGCCTGACCGAGGCCGGATTCAACGTGACATCCGCCGACGGTTCGGCGGCAATGCTCGCCAAGGCCTTTGACAACGGTCAGGCGCGCGGCCTGATCCTCAAGACCGTGCAGGCCGATTGGCGTTGGCTCAACCGTGACATCCAGGGCAAATACGATGCCATCATCTGCCTGGGGAACTCCTTTACCCACCTGTATGAAGAACAGGACCGCCGCCGGGCGCTGGCCGAATTCTATGCCGCGCTGAAGCATGACGGCGTCCTGATCATCGATCAGCGCAATTACGATACCATGCTGGACGAAGGGTTCTCGACCAAGCACAAGTATTATTATTGCGGAGATCAGGTCACGGCGGAGCCGTCGCATATCGACGAAGGCCTTGTGCGGATGGTCTACAGCTTCCCCGATGGGGCGGAATACACGCTGAACATGTGTCCGATCCGCAAGAACTATGTCCGTCGCCTGCTGTCCGAGGCCGGGTTCCAGCGCGTGCGGACCTATGGCGATTTCCAGGAAACCTATGCCGAGAACGATCCGGACTTCTTCGTTCATGTCGCGGAAAAATCGGCGATGCACCTGGTGCGCTGGAGCGGTGGCTCATACCAGCCGGGCGAGACCGATGTTCGGGAGATCGCCGAGGACTATTATGACAGCAGCGATGCCGACGCCTTCTATTCCAATATCTGGGGTGGCGAGGACCTGCATATCGGGCTCTATGACAACACCAAGGACATTCGCACTGCGAGCGACAAGACCATCGACCGCATGGCGGAGTTGCTCCCCGATCTCGACCAGTCGAGCCGCATTCTCGATATCGGCGCTGGTTACGGCGGTGCGATGCGCAGGGTCAGCAAGGCATATGGCTGCTCGGCGACCTGCCTGAATATCTCTGAAACGCAGAACGACTATAACCGCTCCAAGACGCGCAATGCAGGTCTCGCCGACAAGATCAATGTCGTGCATGGGGTCTTCGAGGATATTCCCGAGGAAGGCGCCAGCTTCGACGTGGTCTGGAGCCAGGACGCGATCCTGCATTCGGATCAGCGCGCCAAGGTGTTCGACGAGGTCTGGCGGGTGCTGAAGCCCGGCGGTTACTTCATCTTCACCGATCCGTGCCAGGCAGACGATGTGCCCCATGGGGTGCTGCAGCCCGTCTATGACCGGCTTCAGCTCAACAGCCTCGGCTCCTTCCGCTTCTATCGCGAGGTGGCAGAGGTGCGCGGGTTCGAGACGCTGCGTCAGGATGATATGGCTCATCACCTGCGGACCCACTACGCCCGGGTGCGCGAGGATCTGATCGCCAATTACGACAAGCTTCGTGAAAACGGCGCTTCGGCCGAATATCTCGACAAGATGGCGGTCGGATTGGAAAACTGGGTCAAAGCCGCGGATGACGGTCATCTTGCCTGGGGAATCCAGCTGTTCCGCAAGCCTGAGTGATCGGAAGGGCCGGGCGCGGCCATGCGCCCGGCCTGATCACCCGTCAGAATTCGCATCAAAACATGGAGCCATTCATATGGGCGGGCTTGTTCCCGAATATCCCCTGGACGTCTCGTTCGAGCTGTTTCCGCCGAAGACAGAGCGAGGCATCGAGAATCTCGACCGCACCGTCACCCAGCTTGCCAGTGCCGGTCCTGGCTATTTTTCCGTAACCTATGGCGCGGGCGGCACGACTCGTGACCGCACCAGGCATATCGTCGATATGGTGCATCGGCGGACCCGCTTGCCGGTTGCGCATCACCTGACCTGCATCGGGGCCAGCCGTGCCGAACTGGATGAGCAGGCGCGGGAGCTGTGGGAGTCGGGAATCCGCAAGATCGTGGCCCTGCGCGGCGACCTGCCGGAAGGTCAGACCCTATCGGAAGACGGCTACCGCAACGCGGCCGAACTGGTCGAGGGATTGCGTCGCGTGGCGGATTTCGACATCTCCGTCGCCGCCTATCCCGAGGTGCATCCCGAAGCGGCCAGCGTCGAAAGCGATCTCGATCACCTCAAGCGCAAGATCGATGCGGGCGCGGCTCGGGCGATCACGCAGTATGTTTTTGATACCGACAAGATCCTGCGCTTCGCTGATCGCGCACGTGCAGCCGGCATCGAGGCGCCGATCGTGGCGGGCATCATGCCGGTGGCCAATTTCGCCAGCATCAAGCGGTTCTCGGAAGGTTGCGGCGCGTCGATCCCGGAGTGGATGGAGACAATGTTCGCCGGGCTGGACGATGCACCCGACATGCGCGCGATGGTCGCGGCGAGCCTGGCCCACGAGCAGTGCCGCCGTCTCGCTGCCGAAGGCATCACCGAGTTTCATTTCTATACCCTGAACAAGCCCGATGTGACCCTGTCCATCTGCCGGGCATTAGGGCTGTCCGGGCAAAGCAGCGCCGATCGGGCTGCGTGAAAGGAAGAACAAGATGACAGCTGACATCGAGAAACATGCCGCCGAGCGGATACTCGTGCTTGATGGTGCGATGGGCACGATGATCCAGCAGCAGAAACCGGATGAAGCCGTCTATCGCGGCGAGCGGTTCAAGGATTTTCGTTCCGATATCGCCGGGAACAACGAGCTTCTCAGCCTGACCGCGCCCGACATGATCCGCGGCATCCATGCCGATTTTCTCGAGGCCGGCGCGGATATCCTCTGCACCAATACCTTCGGAGCCAACGCCATCAGCCAGGCGGATTACTCCATGCAGGATCTGGCCGTCGAGATGAACATGGAAAGCGTGCGGCTCGCGCGTGAGGCGGCGGATGCCGTGGCGACTGCCGACCGGCCGCGTTGGGTCGCCGGGGGGATCGGGCCGACGAACCAGACCGCTTCGATCAGTCCCGATGTGAATGATCCGGGCTATCGCGCGGTGACCTTCGATGTCCTTGCAGCAGCCTATGGCGAGGCGGCGCGGGCGCTGATCGAGGCCGGGGTCGATCTGATCCTGATTGAGACCATCTTCGACACGCTGAACGCCAAGGCCGCGATCTATGCCATCGAATCGTTGCGGGACAATGGAGTCGCGGTGCCGCCCCTGATGATTTCCGGCACGATCACGGACCGTTCGGGACGGACCCTGACCGGCCAGACGCCCGAAGCGTTCTGGGCCTCGATGAGCCATGCGCGCCCGTTCTCCATCGGACTCAACTGTGCCCTGGGCGCGGGCGAGATGCGGCAGCATGTCCGCACCCTGTCGCAGGAGGCCGATACCCGCGTCAGCGCCTATCCCAACGCGGGTCTGCCCAACGAGATGGGCGGCTATGACGAAACGCCCGAAGATACCGCAGAGCATCTTGGCGAATGGGCCGATGCCGGCATCGTGAACATCGTTGGCGGCTGCTGCGGCACCACGCCCGCGCATATCGCGGCCATCGCCCGGGCCGTGGAGGGCAAGGCGCCGCGCAGGGTTCCCGCCAAGGTCAAGCGGATGCGGCTCAGCGGGCTGGAACTGTTCGAGGCCATGGGGGCCGAGGACCGGCAGACGGAGGGGAGCGCAGCATGAGTGGGATCGCGAATTTCATAAATATCGGCGAGCGCACCAACATTACCGGGTCGGCGAAGTTCAAGAAGCTGATCATGGAAGGCGACTATGCCACGGCGCTGGATGTCGCACGTCAGCAGGTCGAGAACGGTGCGCAGATCATCGACGTGAACATGGATGAGGGCCTGCTGGATTCGGCCGAGGCGATGACCACCTTCCTCAACCTAATCGCGTCGGAACCCGACATTTCCCGCGTGCCGGTCATGATCGACAGCTCCAAGTTCGAGGTGATCGAGGCCGGGCTCAAATGCGTTCAGGGTCGCTCGGTCGTGAACTCTATCTCGCTGAAAGAGGGCGAAGAGGCGTTTCTCGAACAGGCCCGGACCGTTCGCCGCTATGGCGCGGCGGTGGTCGTCATGGCCTTCGACGAGAACGGACAGGCCGAGACCGCCCAGCACAAGTTCGATATCTGCAAGCGCTCTTTCGATCTGCTGACCGAGCAGGCCGGTTTCGATCCGTGGGACATCATCTTCGACCCCAATATCTTTGCGGTCGCGACAGGGATCGAGGACCACAACAACTATGCCGTCGCGTTCTTCGAGGCGACCCGCATGATCAAGGAGGCGATGCCGCATTGCCACGTGTCCGGCGGGTTGTCGAACGCCTCGTTCAGTTTCCGCGGCAACAATGCGGTGCGCGAGGCGATGCATTCCGCCTTCCTGTATCACGCCATCCCCCTCGGGTTGGACATGGCCATCGTGAATGCCGGCCAGATCACCGTTTATGACGATATCCCGGACGAGCTGCGTGATCGGGTCGAGGATGTGCTGTTGAATCGCCGCGACGATGCGACGGAGCGGCTGTTGGAAGTCGCCGACAAGTACAAGGGCAGCGGCGAGGCGACCAAGAAGGAAGATCCGAAATGGCGCGAACTGGAGGTCGAGAAGCGGCTCGAGCACGCGCTTGTTCACGGCATTACCGATTTCGTCATCGATGACACCGAGGAATGCCGCCACAAGGCCGACAAGCCGCTGGACGTGATCGAGGGGCCGCTCATGGACGGCATGAATGTCGTCGGCGATCTTTTCGGGGCGGGCAAGATGTTCCTGCCGCAGGTGGTGAAATCCGCGCGGGTCATGAAGACCGCCGTGGGTCATCTGCTGCCTTACATGGAAGAGGAAAAGAGACGCACGGGCGATACCTCGGCCAAGGGCAAGGTGCTGATGGCCACCGTCAAGGGCGACGTGCACGATATCGGCAAGAACATCGTCGGCGTCGTCCTGCAATGCAACAATTACGATGTCGTAGATCTGGGCGTCATGGTTCCGACCGAAGACATACTGACCAAGGCGCGTGAGGAGAAGGCGGATATCATCGGGCTTTCGGGCCTGATCACGCCTTCGCTCGATCGCATGGTCGAAGTCGCATCCGAGATGAAGCGGCAGGATTTCGATTTACCGTTGCTGATCGGCGGTGCTACCACCTCCAAGAAGCACACGGCACTGAAGGTCGCGCCGGAATATGAGCATGGCGTTATCCATGTCGACGATGCGTCGAAAGCGGTCGGCGTGGTCTCGAAACTGTTGTCCAAAACGGCCCGGACGAGCTACCTGGACGAGATCCTCGCCACGCAGGAACAGATGCGCGCGACATCGGATCGCGGCGGCGACCGCCCGACACTTCCATTCGCCGAGGCGCGCGCGAATGCCTTCGATGGTGGATGGGACAGCTATAGCCCACCGGCGCCGCAATCGCCCGGCCTGCATGTGATCGATGATATGCCGGTTGAAACCCTTGCGGAATATATCGACTGGACGCCGTTCTTCGCCACTTGGGAGATGCGCGGAAAATATCCGGCCATTCTCGACGATCCCGACAAGGGGGCTGTTGCCCGAGAGCTTTACGACAATGCCAAGGCGATGCTTGGACGGATCATCTCGGAGGGTTGGTTCACACCCCGCGCCGTGGTCGGGCTCTGGCCCGCGAATAGCGATGGCGACGACCTGATTGTCTGGACGGATGAGGACCGCAAGACCGAAGCGGCCCGGCTGCCGCAGCTTCGCCAGCAGAGCCGCAAGTCGAAGGACCGGCCCAACATGTCCCTGGCGGATCTCGTGGCACCGAAAGGGATCGACGACTGGATCGGCGGCTTTGCCGTGACCGCGGGGCCCGAGGCGCATGACCTCGCAGAGCAGTACAAGGCTGACGGCAATGACTATGATTCGATCATGGTCCAGGCGCTTGGGGATCGGATCGCCGAAGCCTTTGCCGAGGCGCTGCATGCCCGCGTGCGCCGCTCGCTTTGGGGATATGCGCCGGATGAGAGGCTGGATAACGAGGCTCTGGTTGCCGAGCAATATCGCGGTATCCGTCCCGCGCCCGGCTATCCTGCCTGCCCGGATCATACCGACAAGGACAGTCTTTTCGCATTGCTGGACGCGCCCCGTCATACCGGGATCGAGCTGACCGAAAGCTATGCGATGTGGCCGGCTGCGGCCGTGTCCGGCTTCTATTTTTCCCATCCCGGTGCCCGTTACTTCGGCATCGGCCGGATCGGCCCGGATCAGGTGGCCGACTATGCCCGCAGGAAGGGCATGGATCTGGCCGAGGCCGAACGTTGGCTGGCACCCAGCCTCGCTTACGCTCCCAACCGCAATGCCGGGCGGGACGAAACCGAGCGCAAGATCGCCTGATTGCGATCAATCTACTCCACCGCAGAAAGAGAGGAACGAGATGACCGACAGAACCTGGCTATTCACCAGCGAATCCGTGTCCGAGGGACATCCAGACAAGGTTTGCGACAGAATCTCGGACGCTGTGCTGGATGCCTATCTGGCCGCTGATCCGAACAGCCGCGTCGCCTGTGAAACGCTTGCCACCACCGATCACGTGACCATCGCCGGTGAAGTTCGCGGCCCTGATGACGTGCGTCAGCATGTCGAGGAGATCGCGCGTCAGGCCATCAAGGATATCGGTTACGAGCAGAAAGGTTTTTCCTGGAAGACCTGCGCCGTCAACAACCTGCTGCATGAGCAATCCGCCGATATCGCCATGGGCGTCGACGAAGGCAGTAAGGGCGAGGAAGGTGCCGGCGATCAGGGCATCATGTTCGGCTATGCCTGCAACGAGACCGACGAGCTGATGCCGGCGCCGATCCAGTTCTCGCACCGCATCCTGCGGATGATGGCCGAGGATCGGAAATCGGGCAAACAGCCGAAATTCGGTCCCGACGCCAAGAGCCAGGTCACGCTGGAATACCGCAATGGCAAACCTGTCGGGCTCGACACGGTGGTCGTCTCGACCCAGCATATGGAGGGGTTGAGCCAGGACGAGGTGCGCGAACTCGTGAAGCCTTATATCACCGCCGTCTTCCCGAACGACTGGAGCTTGCCCGATGACCGGCTGATCGTGAACCCGACCGGCAATTTCGTGATCGGCGGGCCGGATGGCGATGCCGGGCTGACCGGACGCAAGATCATCGTGGATACCTATGGCGGCGCGGCGCCTCATGGCGGCGGGGCGTTCTCGGGCAAGGATCCCACCAAGGTGGACCGCTCGGCAGCTTATGCCGCCCGCTACCTTGCCAAGAACGTGGTTGCCGCGGGTCTTGCCGAGAAATGCCAGATCCAGCTTGCCTATGCCATCGGCGTTCCCGAGCCGGTCGCGCTTTATGTCGAGACGCTCGGAACCGGGCGCGTGGATACAGACAAGCTTGCAGCGAAGCTGCGCGAGATGATGCGCCTGACTCCGCGCGGCATCCGTGAGCACCTGGACCTGCTCAAGCCCATCTATGCCCGCACATCGGCCTATGGCCATTTCGGGCGCGAGCCGGATGCCGATGGCGGCTTCTCATGGGAAAAGACCGATCTCGCCGACGAACTGGCCCGCAGCTTTGGTGCGACCCAAGCGGCCGAGTAATCGAACAAAACGAAAAGGCAAAAGACACATGAATAAACCGGAAAGAATCACCCCTGAAGATTGCGTAATCCGCGACATTTCGCTTGCCGATTACGGCCGCCGCGAACTTGACATCGCCGAGACGGAGATGCCGGGCCTGATGGCGCTTCGTGCGGAATATGGCGCGGCGCAGCCGCTGAAGGGCGCGCGGATCGCGGGTTCGTTGCACATGACGATCCAGACGGCGGTGCTGATCGAGACGCTGGTCGCGCTCGGTGCCGAGGTGCGGTGGGCGTCGTGCAACATCTTCTCGACCCAGGACCACGCCGCGGCCGCGATCGCCGCCGGGGGCACCCCGGTCTTCGCCATCAAGGGCGAAACGCTGGAGGAATACTGGGATTACTGCGACCGCATCTTCCTGTTCGAGGAGGGCGCCAACCTGATCCTCGACGATGGCGGCGACGCGACGCTCTACATCCTCCTGGGCGCGCGGGTGGAGGCCGGCGAGACCGACCTGATCGAAACGCCGACCAGCGAAGAGGAAGAGGCGCTGTTTGCCCAGATCAAGAAGCGGATGGCGGCAAGCCCCGGCTGGTTCACCAGGCAGCGCGACCAGCTGCAAGGCGTCAGTGAAGAAACCACGACCGGCGTGCACCGCCTCTATGACCTGCACAAGAAAGGGCTGCTGCCCTTCCCGGCGATCAACGTCAATGACAGCGTCACCAAGTCGAAATTCGACAATAAATACGGCTGCAAGGAATCGCTGGTCGACGGCATCCGCCGCGCCACCGACACGATGATGGCCGGCAAGACCGCCCTGGTCTGCGGCTATGGCGATGTCGGCAAGGGTTCGGCGGCAAGCCTGCGCGGCGCCGGTGCGCGGGTGAAGGTGACCGAAGTCGATCCGATCTGCGCGCTACAGGCGGCGATGGACGGGTTCGAGGTGGTGACGCTGGAAGACGTGGTGGCCTCTGCCGATATCTTCATTACCACCACCGGCAATCGCGACGTGATCCGCATCGAGCATATGCGCGAGATGAAGGACATGGCGATCGTCGGCAATATCGGCCATTTCGACAACGAGATCCAGGTCGCGGCGCTGAAGAACCACAAATGGACCAATATCAAGGATCAGGTGGACATGATCGAGATGCCTTCGGGCAGCCGGATCATCCTGCTCTCCGAGGGGCGTCTGCTGAACCTCGGCAACGCGACCGGGCATCCGTCCTTCGTGATGTCGGCCAGCTTCACCAACCAGGTGCTCGCCCAGATCGAGCTGTGGACCAAGGGCGATGAATACCGGCCCGGTGTCTACATCCTGCCGAAAGCACTGGATGAAAAAGTCGCGAGGCTGCATCTGGACAAGATCGGGGTGAGGCTCTCCAAGCTCGATCCCGAACAGGCAGATTATATCGGTGTTTCGGTCGATGGTCCCTTCAAATCAGATCATTACCGGTATTGAGGAG
Organism: Paracoccus saliphilus; assembly: GCF_028553805.1. NCBI lineage: Bacteria > Pseudomonadati > Pseudomonadota > Alphaproteobacteria > Rhodobacterales > Paracoccaceae > Paracoccus > Paracoccus saliphilus. The sequence continues at coordinate 1,792,658 of NZ_CP067140.1, forward strand.
ACATCCATGAGCGAGACGAAGCCACATATCGTGGGAATCGGAAATGCTCTGGTGGATGTTGTCGCTCCGGTCGGTCACGATGTGATCGACCGGCACGGCCTCACCCCCGGGGGAATGCATCTGGTAGAAGCCGAAGCGGCAAAGGCGCTTTTCGCCGAAGTCGCGCCGGGCTATCGCCAATCGGGCGGATCGGTTGCCAATTCCATCGCCCATATGACCGGGAACGAGTTGCGCGCGACCTATCTGGGCAAGATTGCCGCTGACGATCTTGGCGGCACCTTCCGCGAGGAAATGGACGGCATGGGCATTGCCGCGCCGGTGAAGGACGGCCCGGAGGACGGGATCGGCACGGGGCATTGCGTCGTGCTGGTGACCCCCGACGGCGAGCGCACGATGAGCACCCATCTGGGCGCCGCGGTCACGCTTTCCCCGTCCGATATCGCGGCCGAGCATTTCGAAGGCTGTGATATCCTCTTTATCGAGGGGTATCTCTGGGATGCGCCGCATGGTCCGGCGGTCATCGAAACCGCAGCCGGATACGCAAAATCGGCCGGGGCGCGCGTTGCGCTGACACCCTCCGATCCCGGCTGTGTAGAGCGCAACCGCGACGGCATGCTGGGTTTCATCGCCGATCATGCCGATATCCTGATCGGCAACCATGTCGAGATCGGGGCATTGGCCGAGCAGGATGATACTGCTGCCGCCTTGCAATGGGCGCTTGACCGCGTCTCGGTTGCAGCCGTGACCGAAGGTGAAAACGGCTCGCTTGTCTCCGATGGCGGAGAGCCCGTTCGCATCGATGCGGCCCTGGTAACCGAAATCGTCGATTCGACAGGGGCGGGCGATGCCTATGCCAGCGGCTTCCTGAGCGGGTTGGCGCGGGGTCTGGATGTCGCTGAATCCGGCCGGATCGGCGCAGGGCTCGCGGCCCGTGTCCTGGGGCATTTCGGTGCTCGTGAAGGCGCTGCCGCGCGAGCGATCAAGCTTTCTGCGGCTTGAAGGGCGGGGTGGGCGGCCCTGATCTCCGCCCATCCTTTCTCTCTTTTCGAAAGTAGCTTGCAGCACTGACGAAAGAAGAAGAAATGAAAGCAAAGCGTCGTGAACCGGGAATGTCTTGCAAACACTGCACCTCGTTTTCGGAGATGTGTGGGGCTGTAGAGATTGCTTCTATGACAAACATATCGGCGATTTCTTGCTTTCTTTGGCAATGGCCCTGACGGGCCGATATACAGTTCGGAACGGCTTGCCCTATACTGGGACCGTGAAAATGTAAGGGAGCATAATGATGATCAAATTCACGACTTTGACCGCCGCACTCGGTTTGGCAGCTTCCTCGGCACTCGCGGGTGGCTATGTCGCACCCGTTGTCGAGCCGGAGCCGGTGATCGTTGAGGAGGAACCAGCAAGCTCGAATGCCGGGCTGGTTGTTCCTGCCCTGCTGTTGCTGGGCGTCATTGCTGCGGTCGCGTCGGACGACGACGACACCTGAAGCGACATCCGTGGGATATCTCTCGTAATTATCTGATCCGCTATCGTATTGGATATGAGAATATCTCCACAAGGTCATGCTCTGAATTGTCGAAAGACAATTGCCCGCCATTCGTGGCGGGCTTTTTTACTTTTATCGATCTGTGTGCTGGCGCGGGACCATGGGGGAAATCTACAGCTCGAGCGCCAATGTGGCATAGGTGCTTGGGCCCGGAAAATATGCGTATAAGGCAGGGTTATGCATGGTGAAGAGTGAACCCTGCACCCTGCAGATGTTTTGCAATCTCCCAACGGTGACCGACGGATTGTTCACCGAGGGGCAAAGTCGCATTCGGTCGGCAAGGTGCCGCTCTTGAGTGATCGTCACCGTGCGCCACAACTATCATTAAAGATAGTGGCCCTCCGGAGGCGGGGCCAATAGGGAAGCTGGTACGATGCCAATAGGGAAGCTGGTACGATGCCGATGACTTCAAATTCCGCCTGCTCCCATCACTGTAGGCGGTGAGCAGAGACGATTTCGAACCACTCAAGGCGCAGGGTTTCGGGAAGCTCTCGCAGAGGCGGTAAGCGGGGAGATTGCCGCCTGACAACCTGGCCAGTGGTCAATCCGGGTCAAGTGTGCCGGTAACAGGCTACCGGCCCCATTGCTTTTGACCTCTCGGAGACATGCCTGATCAAATCGCGACGAGGAGATATGCCATGCTCAGTACAACACAGACCCCCGGGGATGAGCGCATTCACCCCAATGTACCCACGGTGGACCAGTCGGATCGGATCGTTCCGATCAACCTGCGCCAGTCCGGGCCGACGCCGGTCCAGATGCTCATTTCGACCCGCGTGCGAAAATCGCCCTTCTGGCATCTGTCCATAGAGGCAGGCGCATGGCGCGCCACGGTCTACAATCGCATGTATCACCCGCGCGGCTATGTCCGGCCCGAAGACGGTGGCGCGATGGCCGAATATGATGCCCTGATCAACCGTGTGACACTCTGGAACGTGGCGGTCGAACGACAGATCCGGATCAAGGGGCCGGATGCCGAAGCCTTCGTCGATTTCGTGATCACCCGCGATGCCACCCGGATCAGGCCCATGCATGGCAAGTACTGCATCCTGTGCAATGACAGGGGCGGTATCCTGAACGACCCGGTGCTGCTCAGGTTGGCAGAGGACGAGTTCTGGTTTTCGATCTCGGATTCCGACCTCATGCTCTGGTTGCAGGGCGTCAATGTCGCGCGCCGCTTCGATGTGGAGATCGACGAGATCGATGTCTCGCCGCTGCAGATCCAGGGACCGCTGTCGGAGGATCTCATGGCCGATCTTGTCGGCGAGGAGGTGCGGGCCATTCCCTATTACGGCCTGATGGAGACCGAGATCGGCGGCTGTCCTGTCGTCATCAGCCAGACGGGTTTCACCGGCGAAAAAGGATACGAGGTCTATGTCCGTGACGCCACGGAGAATGCCGAAGAGATCTGGTACGCGATCCGGGGGCAGGGTGCGCGCTTCGGTCTGCGCGTCATCGCACCGGCTCATCACCGTCGTATCGCGGCCGGAATCCTGTCCTGGGGTCAGGATCTGGACGCTGAAACCTCGCCCTTCCAGGTCAATCTCGCCTACCAGGTGCCGCGCAAGAAGGCGGGCGACTATATCGGCAGGGCCGAGTTGGAGCGCCAGCGCGCCATTATCGACGAGGGCGGCTACCCGTTCCGGCAAAAGCTGGTCGGCATGAAGCTGGGCGGCCATCCGATCACCGATTATGCGCCGGATTTCTGGCTGGTAACCGATCCCGAAGGCAACCGCATGGGTTATCTGACCTCGCCCTGGTGGTCGCCGGAACTGGAAACGAACATCGCCCTTGGTTACGTGCCGTGGGAAATGTCTGCGCGCGGCACCGCGTTGAAGGTCGAACTGCCCGAGGCCTACTCTGAAACTTCCGGTCAGTCCGTCGATGCGGTGGTCTGCGAGGTGCCTTTCAGACCCTCGGTCAACCCGAGCGCGCGTGAACGTGCGATCGCCGCCGGGCGCGATTCGGCCGACTGAGCCGGGTTCTTTGGGTCGGACCCGCCTGAGGGACTGTCCGGGGCCTGCTTGCCAGAGCGTTCAGCAACCGCATGTTCCGGACGATCCATACGATATTGAAGAAAGAAGGGCCGATGACGGATCTCACCCTGGCTGGAAACGCTTCGACAACGCCAAACCTTCTCGATGCCGACATATCGATCGAATTGTCACCCGAAACTGTCGACGAGTTCGATCCCGATCCCGAAATTCTTTCAAAGGGATCGAAAGTCTTTCTCACACATATCGCCGGCAAAGATATTCAAACCCAGATCTATGCCGCGAAGCGTCTTCTGTCGATTGGGTACGTTCCTGTCGTACATATGGGCGCGCGCAACTTCGAAACGGAAGACGAATATGTCAGGCTCGTGCAGGCACATAGCCAGAATGGCGTTACTCACGGATTGTTCCTGGGAGGAAATCCCCGAAAGCACAACGGTCCGCTTCATGAGGCACTCGATCTCTTGAATCATGGTGTGTTGCGTGACGCAAATTTCTTGCATGCATTCATTGGCGGTTATCCCGAGGGTCATCCGGATATAGGCCCTAACGCGTTGGAGAGCGCCAGGCAGCACAAGCTCGAAGCTTGCCGCACGCATGGAATGACCCCCGAAATCATCTCGCAATTCGCTTTCGACGGGGATGCGATAGCGGCCTGGGCAAACAGGATCGCGACAGAAGAGCCGAACTTGCCAATTCGTTTGGGCCTCGCCGGCGTCACCTCGCTCCCCACGTTGATCAGGTTCGCAGTCATATGCGGTGTCGGACCTTCCATGGCTGTCTTGAAGAAAAACGCAGGGGGGCTCATGAAAATCATGAGTGATCGTGATCCCGGCGATATCATCGAAGGAATTGAAGCCGGTTTTTTCGGGGCAAGCACCCTGAACCTGCATTTCTTTCCGTTCGGCGGCTGGAAAAAGACACTGACCTGGATAGCCGACCAACGAAGGTCCTGACGGTTTGTCATCGGTAGCACCTGCCCCAATCTTTCCAACTGCCAAGGGCCGGTCCCGCAATGATGGCCAAGATTGGCCAGCTTCTCGGTCACTCGAACACATCAATCACTGAAAGTGATATATGCAGCTTCTCTGTACCGTATCATCGGATGGAAGCAGCCAATGTGCTGGATTTTCCCCGCATTCGACCTGCGACTTAGGTTCGCTGAACCCGCGCACATTTCGGGAAACGTAACATAATTACTTGTAGTTATGTGAATTTGTTGAGGTTTTTTGATGGGCGGTGAGGGATTCGAATTCTCGATCACTTCAATAATATCAATAACTTACAGCGATGTTTGTAACGTTTGTGCAGCCTGAAAAATGACCGGATGACGTGGCGTCATTTATCTTTTTCCGGTGTTGAGGGAGGCATTTCAGATTCGACAATAGAGCCATTGATTCTTGCAAAGATGCGGCTGGGAACAGATGCTCCGCCAGTTGGAGGAAATTTTTGAACAACAAGTGTTTCGACCCCATTTTCCAACAAATATTCTGCCGCTGACCTCCAGTTGAACGACGGATCGATGGTCGTTACCAAGTCTTTTCCTGCTCTCGAAAGTATCGCAACATTTACTGTTGCGTTCCTTCGCTCTGTGACAGAAAACGTAGATATTTTCTTATTTCTCATTATGAATCCGGAAACGTCTATTCTTTCCGATTCTCTTTTTTGAAATGTTATCATTCTTCCGGTGCTCCAAAAACCGGCTTGCTCAAGAGATACCTTCTCAACTTCTGAAATCTTTTCTGGCATAAACCCCAAATAGCAATTTCCGTTATCATCGCAGTATGGCAAGTATCTATTGATCAAGTCTGCCGTATGCTTATCTAGCATTGCCGTGAAATGCATTGTAAACGGAGATATACTTCCGGGCTTCCTAACCTCACCGGCCAGTATCTTACCGAACAGCGTGCGCAGATCATCGCTAGAAGCGTCCTCTGCGTATCTTTCAAACTTATTCATGAAATCATCTGATGGGCCTTCGGATTCAGGCGGAGGTGGGGTTTCTATCAGCTCCCCTACCGCTATCCTTGCCACGGCTTCTTTGTTAACTTGGGTCCTGTAGGATTTATTAATTAAGCTATTTTTTGCCCTCTCAATTATCTGCTCATCAGAAGCCGACACTTGGGCGACAGAATCAACAATGGCATTATTAACATTGCGTTTTGCATTTGCTTCATCGTGTATCGCTTGTGCTTTTACTTCAAGCCATGCAGCAGGTATGTCAACTGCCGCTCCAATCAAGCGACTAATGGCCTTTCCTGCCGGTCCCGCTATAATCTGTGGCAATCCACCTGATGCGATATTTGAGAGCCAATTTTCTGATTCGTCAGACATTCTTCCACCCCTGTTCCGCGATTAGAGTGACGGGACAGCAGGCACATTGACAAGTGCTTCGATTAATGGAACCGGAAAATGATCCGAAATAGGCACGTAACACCGTGGCAACGGCGTGCATCAGTCGGCATCGCGCCCCCGAGAAAAGGGGCCATGCCGTGACGGGGTTTTCGCTATGCCAGCGCGCACTCGCCGTCTGATCGCAATGCCGTTCGCCCGCTGTTTGACATTCGGGCAGGGTCGGCATCGAACCCTATTCTTGACGATCCGCCGGTCAGGCGGTGTCTGTGTCGATGCTGATGTTGATGACGTTCTTGACCGGCTCAGGCAGCGTGACGCCTAGATCGGCCATCGTGACCGTGGGGTGATCCTTGGCGAGTGCCTCCAAGCGCAAGCCCGCAGCCATACTCTCGCGACAGGATTCAGGCATCACGCCCATTTCGGCCATTTGCTCGTTGGCCATTTCGCGGGCGACCTCGGTAAGCTGGTCGCCGTCGATCAGCGCGGCTGCCTGTTTAAGCAGGATTGACCTCGCCAGATTGTCGCGCAGGTTGAACCCTTCCGCAACAACTTGTCGGTGCAGTGGCACATCGCGCCACTGACCAGTTTTAGTGCTACCAGCGTCAGGGCTAATTCGGATCACCCACCTGTCGCCTTCCTTGCGAATGTCCTCTTTTCGAAGCTGGGTAATCTCGCTGACCCGTGCTCCGGTATGAGCGCATAGCAAAGGCACCCATTGCTTCGCTGCAACCGAATGTGGCGTTTCGCGAACGTATCCGAATTCATCGGCCTTGGCTTGATATGAGCGCGATGCTTTCAGGACAGTGACAGCCTCTGCATCGGTATAGCCCGCCTCGCGCGTTCGCTGCACCCGGCGCGGCTTGGCTTGCTTGACGGTCGCAGCGACATTCTCCGCCAGCAATTCATTCTCACATGCCCAACCGAGCAAAGACCGGATGGTCGATAGATAAATCCCGCTGACAGTTCTGGCAGACAGCTTGTCTACACTCATCAGGTGATCGCGCCACGCCAGCAGGTCTTTTCGCGTGATGCGTCGGGCGTCATTGTGCTTTAGGAATTTGCGCAAGCTGTCGATGACCGGGCGCTGACGCCTACCGCCATCCTTCATGAAGCCTGCCGTTGTGCGGGCCTTGATATAGTCATTCCACAGCTTGGACAGGCTAACCGGATCAGGTTCGTCCTCTGGCGGCTGTGCGTTCGCGATCAATGGATGTTCTGGCTTGCCAGTGAAGTCTCCCTCGTCACGCTCTGCAACTCTGGCGAGGGCTTCAAGCTCACCGACGGCCAACTTTCGGGCGATAGTGCGCCATTCGTCGCTGCCCGGCTCGGCGGTATGGTTGCCTAGATAGCGGAACCGCTCAATATGCTCACCCATCAGCGCCTGCAATTCGGGATCGCTCAACTTGCCTGCGATAGCGTTCCGAAGGTCGGCGACGTAGATTTCATCGATGTATCCGAAAGATGCATAGCGATGATCTTGCCGGAGTTCCTCATCGAAGGCGAGGCGGCGCGCGTAATGCCGGGCTGCGATCTGATCTGGCGCGAGAGGATACCTGCCGAATTGGATCGGCTTCGCCCCAGAGGCAGCAAGCTGTCGCTCGGCACGTGCAAGCTGATCTTGCATGACTGCAACGGCACCCGGCAGGTGCTTCATGGCGGTGCGCCGATCAGGGCCTAGCGAGCTGCGCAGTTCGGTTTTGCCAATGATCTTCCGCAGGTCTTTCGGCACGACCAGTCGCGCGAAGAATCGTCCATCTCGGTTCTGTAGGTATCGCGTCGCGCCAGCCATTTTCGGAGGTCCGTTTGTAACAGTGATTGTAACATCAAAGCGACCAAAGGCCCTGAATACAAGCGTTTTTTAGCAATTGCTGGGGGTATCATGGTGGGCGGTGAGGGATTCGAACCCCCGACATCTTCGGTGTAAACGAAGCGCTCTACCAGCTGAGCTAACCGCCCCCGGCGGTGCTTTTAGCCTGTTGTGATGGCTAACGCCAGACCTCATGAACAGCTTTTCGAACAACATGGACCACCCCTTGTTCGACGGGTAACTCCTCCAGTCGCGAATGTGGCAAGCCAAGTGCGAGAATGCGCAACATTCGAAGAGTAATCCCATGTGTTACGATCAGGGCCGGGCCGGTCAGATCATTCAGAAAGCTTTGGCAACGGGCCGACAGTTGCGCAAAATTCTCGCCGCCCGGCGTGCGGTCATACCAATCGAGAGGTGAGCCTTCGAAAAATTCCGGACGGTTCTGCCGCAATTCCTCTATCATTCGTCCGGTGAACTCGCCGGTGTCGATTTCGCATAGACGTGAATCGGTTGTGTACCCCCTTTCGGCAAATACGATCTCTGCGGTCTGGATCGCGCGGCCCTGAGGGCTCGAGAAGCGTGTCGCTGTCAGTTCAGAGATCAGTTCGGATTGCCGCGTAGCCTGCGATATGCCCAGTTGCGTCAGCGGCGAATCCAATCGCCCCTGCATTCGCCCAACCAGGTTCCATTCGGTCTGCCCGTGGCGCATCATGTAAAGATCGGGATACATCCGGATTCTTCCTCAAATCAACGCATCATAGGCCCATTGCAGCAAGGCCTGCCTCTGGCGTGGACGACAGAATACATCTGCGGGATAGCAATTCTTGCGGACCTGTGCCTGATGGCGGGCAAAGGCGCGCCATCTCTTGATCTGCCAGTTATCTACTGTGGGGATACGCCGCCCTCGGTAATAACGGCAATACCATTGGAACCAACCTCGGGGATCGGGCTCGACGATCCAGCCCTTTTGCCGCCAATGCGCCAATGACTGACGGCTCTTGATCCCGAAATAGTTGAGGGAAGGGTCCGGTTCACTGTTGATTCTTGCATTCTTGTACCAGTCCACAGGAAACTCATCCCGGCAATCGTTGAGATATTTTCCCTCGAACACACCAAGTTCCAACATCTGCCTGGGCGTATAATATGGTGTGAAGCGGCTGTCGAAATTCGCGCCTTCGGGGGCTGACAGGACATAGGTGTAGTCGCTTTGAAAGCGGTCAGAGACACGAACAACTTCGGTACCGTCTTGCAATTTGCCCTCGTCCTTCTGCTGGTCCCCGCGCGCTTTATCATGACCGCATCAAAAAAGGCGTCGGGCATTTATGCCTCGGCGCCTTTTCCGGAATCTGGTGGGTGATAGAAGGATCGAACTTCTGACATCTTCGATGTGAACGAAGCGCTCTACCGCTGAGCTAATCACCCGTGGGAGCGGGATTTAGCAGCAACCACGAAAGGCCGCAAGACCAGAGATGCGGTTGATTTAAACCCTGGTGGCAAATGAGCCGGAAATGTCGGGTCCGGCTCATTTTCCGTCACATGGCGATCAATGTGCGACGGCGCCGCCGCCTGACATATTGTCGCCCTTGGCCGGCACACGTGCGGCTTCTGCGGCGGCTTCCTCCGCCGCTTCGTCCCATTCGATCGCATCGGGCATCTGAATCAGCGCGTGACCCAATACTTCCCGGACATTGCCGACCGGTATGATCTTGAGCCCGGTTTTCACATTGTCCGGGATCTCGGTCAGATCCTTTTCGTTATCGGCCGGGATCAACACCGTCTTGATGCCTCCGCGCAGCGCCGCCAACAGTTTTTCCTTGAGCCCGCCAATGGCCAGTACATTACCACGGAGCGTGACCTCGCCGGTCATGGCCACATCCTTGCGCACGGGAATCCCGGTCATCACCGACACGACCGAGGTCACCATGGCGATGCCCGCAGATGGCCCGTCCTTGGGTGTGGCGCCTTCGGGAACGTGGACATGGATGTCGCGCTTGTCGAATTCCGGCGGCCTCACCCCGATCTCGGGCGAGATCGAACGCACGAAGCTGGAAGCCGCGTCGATCGATTCCTTCATCACGTCGCCCAGCTTGCCAGTCGTCTTCATCCGGCCCTTGCCGGGCAGGCGCAACGCCTCGATCTGCAGCAGGTCGCCGCCGACCGATGTCCATGCCAGTCCGGTGACCACGCCGATCTGATCCTCTTTCTCGGCCAGTCCATAGCGATGGCGGCGCACCCCCAGGAATTCCTCGGCCTTTTCGGGCGTAACTTCGACCGATTTGACTTTGCCCTTGAGGATTTCAGTCACGGATTTGCGGGCCAGTTTGGCGATCTCGCGCTCAAGCGAGCGGACACCGGCTTCGCGGGTGTAATACCGGATGACATGGGTCAGCGCCTCGTCCGATATCGAGAACTCACCCTTGCGCAACCCGTTGGCCTTGATCTGCTTGGACAACAGGTGCTGGCGGGCGATTTCGCGCTTTTCGTCCTCGGTATAACCGGCCAGCGGAATGACCTCCATCCGGTCGAGCAGGGGGCCCGGCATGTTGTAGCTGTTGGCCGTGGTCAGGAACATCACGTTCGACAGGTCGTATTCCACCTCGAGATAGTGGTCCACGAAGGTCGAGTTCTGCTCCGGGTCCAGGACCTCGAGCATGGCCGAAGCCGGATCGCCGCGGAAATCCTGCCCCATCTTGTCGATCTCATCGAGCAGGATCAGCGGATTGGTCGTCTTGGCCTTTTTCAGCGCCTGGATGATCTTGCCGGGCATGGAGCCGATATAGGTCCGCCGGTGACCGCGAATCTCGGATTCGTCGCGCACGCCGCCAAGGCTGATACGGATGAATTCACGCCCGGTCGCGCGTGCAACCGACCGCCCGAGCGAGGTCTTGCCCACGCCCGGAGGACCGACAAGGCACAGGATCGGGCCTTTCAGCTTCTGGCTGCGCGCCTGAACGGCCAGGTATTCGACAATGCGTTCCTTGACCTTTTCCAGCCCGTAGTGATCCTCGTCCAGAACCTTTTCGGCCCGGCCCAGATCCTTGCGGGTGCGCGATTTTACGCCCCAAGGCAGGGCCAGTAACCAGTCCAGGTAGTTGCGGCTGACCGTTGCCTCCGCCGACATCGGAGACATGGATTTCAGTTTCTTCAGCTCAGCCTCGGCCTTTTCGCGGGCCTCCTTGCTGAACTTGGTCTCGGCGATTTTCTCTTCGAGTTCGGTGATTTCGTTCTGACCGTCTTCACCGTCGCCAAGTTCCTTCTGAATGGCCTTCATCTGCTCATTCAGATAGTATTCGCGTTGTGTCTTCTCCATCTGGGTCTTGACGCGCGACTTGATCTTTTTCTCGACCTGCAGGACCGACATTTCCCCCTGCATGGAAGAGTAAATCTTCTCCAGCCGGGTCGCCACTTCCAGCGTATCCAGAAGCTCCTGTTTCTTGTCCAGATCGATGCCCATATGGCCCGCGACCAGATCGGCCAGCTTGCCGGGTTCGCGCGCGTCGGCAACGGCGGTGACGACCTCTTCCGGGATGTTCTTGCGAACCTTGACGTAACGCTCGAATTCCTCGGTCACGGTGCGAACAAGTGCTGTCACCGTCGCCTCATCGCCCAGAGTCTCCGAGATGACCTCGGCCGCCGCCTCGAAATAATCGTCATTCGGCACGAAATCAGTGATCTGTACGCGTTCGCGGCCTTCGACCAGCACTTTCACCGTGCCATCGGGGAGTTTCAGCAATTGCAATACATTGGCCAGAACACCGGTGCGATAGATGCCGTCTTCCGCTGGCTCGTCGACCGATGCGTCCATTTGCGCCGACAGCAGAATCGGGCTGTCGGTTTCCATGACCGCTTCCAGCGCGCGCACAGATTTCTCGCGGCCCACGAAAAGAGGCACGATCATATGTGGAAAGACGACGATGTCCCGCAAAGGCAACACCGGGTAGGTCTGAGTTGCGAAATCGTTCATGTTATATATTCCTTTCCTGCCCGAAGCCGCGGCCCCGTGATTAGCAACGCGCGGCCCCTGCGTCGCGACAACTTATGTGTCCAAGCATTGCCGTTCAATAGAACATCGAGACAGGTTGAATTTAACACAGAAGCGAAATCGCGTCAGTTGCCAGCAATTTCAACGCGGTATAACGATTTCAGCCCTGAGTCCGCCCAATCGCGATCCGCGCCCAAGTCGCAACTGCCCGCCATGCCCGCGTGTGACATCGGCGGCAATGGCCAGCCCCAGCCCCGCGCCCTGGCCATGATTGCGATTGCGCGAACTGTCGAGCTGCGTGAATGGCCGCATTGCCGTCTCGACCGCTTCGTCCGGGATGCCCGGTCCGTCATCCTCGATTCCGATTCGCAGACTGCGCGGGCCCAATGCCGCGTCGATCTCGGCGCGTTTGCCGTATCGGACCGCGTTTCCGATCAGGTTGTCCAATGCGCGGCGCAACATGTCGGGGCGACAGGTCACCAGCCCTGAATCGCCCTGCGTGCCGGCCAGAGTGACATCTTGTCCGGCACGTTGCGCATCAGACACAATGCTGTGCAGAAATTCGAACGGATCGATGTCTTGTGTCGGGCTTTCCCGGGCATCGTCGCGCGCATAGTCCAGAAATGCGTCGACCATATGGGTCATCTCGCCGATATCCGCATCCATCGCGGCGATATCTTCCTCGTCGGGCGGCGTAGCTGGGGTCATCATCGACAGGCCGAGGCGCAGCCGCGTCAACGGAGTACGTAGATCATGACTGATTCCCGAGAGCATTACCTTGCGCTGTTCGTTCTGCCGCTCCAGGCGGTTGCGCATATCCAGGAAAGCCGTGCCCGCACTACGGATCTCGACCGCTCCGCCAGGGTAATAGGGTTCGACCCGGCCCTTGCCATAGGCTTCGGCTGCCCGCGCAAGGCGTCGGATCGGGCGAAGCTGGTTGCGCAGGAAGATTGTCGCGATACCTGACATCAGGAGCGAGGTGAATACCATCAGCACCAGCAATTGATGTGGGTTCGAGGCGCTGACCCGTCTTCGGTCGAATGACAGGGAATAGGGGCCGAACTTGCCATTCATGGTCACATCGACGCGCTTGTCGTCGGTTGCGAGATCGATGCCGGTCACCTCGGGAAGGCTGCCGCGTAATTCTTCGATCACGACACGGCCCGAGAAATCGTAAAAGAGGCGCCTGTCTTCCTGGGTCGGCCGGGCGGGCATCCGCAATGTCAGCCCCAGGGGGGCGGCGATGGTCTGGCCCGCCAGAAGTGCCACGGCGGAATTTTCGGCCCGGTCGATGCGCCTGGCGACGAATCCGAGTTCCCGCGCCATGCTGTCGGTCATTTGCTGGGTCACATCCTCGAAATGTCGCTGAAGGAAGGTGACGCTGACAACCAGAGTGACGACCACGACCGGTAGAATCAGGATAAGTGCCGCGCGACCATATAGCCCCCGCGGAAACATCCGTTTCAACCAGCCGAATTCGGGTTCTTTCGCCATGGAAAACCTGCCTGCCTCGATCTAGGCTACTCGTATGAGTCGCATGAAGAAAGAGCCACGCTGCATTCTTGCACCCAATCCTTCGCCCCTGACCGGGCCAGGGACCAACAGTTTTCTGATCGGCCATGATCACGTCGCAGTCATCGATCCCGGTCCCGATGATCCCGGTCATCTGAAGGCGATCCAGCAGGCCGGGGCAGGGCGGATCAGTCATATCTTCGTCACCCATGCCCATCGGGACCACAGCGCGGGTGCAGCCGCCCTGGCGAAGATGACCGGCGCACCCGTTCTGGCTTTCGGCGGGGCCGAAGCAGGTCGTTCTCCGATCATGCAACGCCTCGCTTCCAGCGGCCTGGTTGGTGGAGGCGAGGGGCTGGATATGGGCTTCCAGCCAGATATCCTGCTGTCAGACGGTCAGGAGATCGAGACCGCCGACTGGACGCTCCGCGCTCTCCACACCCCCGGGCATTGCGGAAATCATCTTTGTTTTCAGTGGGGTGATGTCATGTTCTGCGGTGATATCGTGCTGGGCTGGTCCTCGACCCTGATTTCTCCGCCCGATGGGGATCTGGCGGATTTCTTCCGGTCGCTTGACAGGATCGAGATCGCCGCGCCGCGCCGATTGCTGACGGCGCATGGCGATCCGGTCGAGGAACCATCGGCAAGGCTGGCCGAACTGGCCGCGCATCGTCGCGAGCGTACTGCCCAGATCCTCGAATCCCTTCGCAAAGAGTCTGCCGAGGCTGCCACACTCGCAAAACGGATCTATGACGTCCCCCCCAAACTTCTTCCAGCCGCGACGCGCAACGTCCTCGCACATCTGGTCGCATTGGCCAGCCTTGGCGCTGTGAATTGCGATGGGGAACTGACGGCGGGATCGATTTTCAGGGCTGTATAAAAAATTGTCGCAAAGCCTCTGGACGGCTCTGAAACACATTGCTATATCCCGCCTCGTGTTCCGGCGTAGCTCAGCGGTAGAGCAGTTGACTGTTAATCAATTGGTCGTAGGTTCGATCCCTACCGCCGGAGCCAAATCATCCTTTATGATCAAGTAGCTACCCAACGGCAGAATGTGCTTTCGTTGCCAAGCCTGTGCCGGGGTAACGCTTGGGGTAACGGCTTCGGCTTCATAAGTGTGGCAAAATTGCCGACCGTAAAGAAAGCCCAATACACCGTCATCGGAGCTTTCGCTAACTTAAGAGTGTTCCGGCGCTTGCCTTCATGCGTGACCTAGGGCTGCACGTGCCTGCTCCAGGGTCCACCACGGGCGAGACGCATGAATCATTCGATGACAATTGGCACAGACCAGTGCTAGGTCGCGGAGCTTGGTAGTTGCACCACATTCAAGCAGCGATACGGGTAGGGTGTGGTGGCACTCGATAAATCCGCGTCCGCGTTCGCCATAGACCGCCTCAAAGTTGAAACCGCAGACCTCGCAGACAAGGCAGCCGTCCTTATTAAGGGCGCTGGCCTTCTTCCTTTCGATTAGCCTGCGGTTCCGTTCACGACTTCTATGGATACGGACTAATAGGCGGCCTTCGGGAGCCTCGAAGTCATCTTCACCAGGCGAAGGTATTTCTTCTGAAGCTGCGGCGCGAACGATATTCGCTACAATACGCCGCAAATCGTGTTGCCTGTTCTCAAACTCCTTCCAGACTTCAGCTTCCAGTCTATTTCCTCGCTGAAGCCCAACCTGGTGTTTCGACTGATAGTATGAATCATGTCGTCTGAAGTTTAGTAGTTTCATCGAAACGCCGTTAGCATTACGCAATGTATCGCTTCCGGTTATCCCGAGCGCCTTCGCAACTCGTCCAATTTGCCCGGTAAGTTCCTGGACAGACGGTTTGCTTGGATCAGGATTTTCACGAGGGTGACGGAAATAGTAGTCCAGGGCGAGAAGTAATTCATCGCGTGTCCATACTGGGTTGCGCTTCTGGCGCTGAGTTTCGGTAACCATTCCTTCACCATAATATCTTGGGCTGTCCCTAGCTTACTCTAAGCGGTAACGAGGCGCGCACAAGCGGGAACGGAAGTGTTCATTCGGAAATAAAGAAAGCCCCGATGCGTCAGCACCGGAGCCTTCATTAGCCAGAGAAATTGCGGCGCCGCACCCCAGAGAAAAATAGAGGCCGTGCCGTGACGGTGTTTTCGGCGATATGAACTAGGCACTGACCGTTTTATCCCAACACGTTTGGCGGTTTGGCGACCGCCGAGTGTGTCGGACAGTATGCTATGGTTATACCCTGATCTTTGATAATCGTTTCATGGATTGCGATAGCTATATGACTCTTTAGTCATTTTAAGCCAGCGTTCAAATGTTGCTGGATCGTCAGTCCATGACTTGAATTCTTGCTCATTCCTTAGATTTGCCGCGGCGATCAGATGGCAAATAGTATGAGTTGCTTTGTCCTGCGACACCTCGCCTGATTTATGGGCTTCAAGAATCTTTCCGATAAGATTTTCAAGATTATCGAAGTTGATTTTCATATGGTTCCCTCGTTTCTTGGTCCTGCCCAAACCGGGTGACGATCTGGACAGCAACTCTATAAATGCATCGGCGGATTATTGCCAACCGGGTTTCTGGTTACGCCGCTTCCTCGACCTCGTAGACCTGCCGCAAGACGCGCTCATAGTCGCCAAGCGCGACTTCAAAGGCCGCGCGTGCCTGTTCCAGCATCTGATCCACGGTCAGGTCGTCATTGACGACAAACATCGCGTCAAACCCGGCATCCGGGTGCTCGATCATGACTTTGCCGATATTCGTTTTCATCGTTCGTATCCTTGTATCTGGGTTCGAAGCTTCATGCCTCGACACACAGATTCTATACGCGGGTGATTCGGGTGCGCAACAGGGATTTTCTATCTAACCATAGGAATATAAACGATTTTACGTAAGTAAGCGCTTACGTAAAGATGGTGCCCGACAGGTTCATCCGATTTTTCCACGGATGGATTCCGGCGCGATGCCAATATTGGCCAGCCTCTTGATGGCGGCATCAGTCACGTCACCGGCGGTGCGGTGATCCGCTGCAACCGCCGCCTGATCCGGGTGCGGTTCAATCGATAGGCCGGATTGAAAAACGGCTTCGCGGGCATCCTGCCGGTCGGCGTGCCGTCCTTGTGCTGGCGCTCATCGGTGCCGCCCTCGACCAGATGACTGTGGCGGGTGTCGCTGTCACCGGACGTAACGAGCACCTCGTATTCGCCAGCCTTACGCTGACCGCCATCGGCAGAATGTGCGGGCGTCGTCTCACCGGGGCCGGTGACATGGATGGACTCGATCAGGTCGCCACTGCGCCGGGACGATTCAGCAAGCTGGCGCATGTCGGCGGCAAGTTCCTCGCCGGACTTGACCAGTGCAGGGCGCAGCTTCTCGGCAGCCGCGATCTTGGCGCGTTCGAATTTCCGGGCGATATCATCGGCACCGATGACGTATTGACGACGCTGTGCCATCAGCTTGCCTCCGCGACATGACCGGTGATGCGGTCTTTCAGCGGCGACAGCAGGTCGGTCACGCCATAGGGCAGCGAATACGGATTGGCGAAGGTGACGCCCTCGCGGTTCTCATACTGATGGGCGATCAGCAGCAGTGCCGCTTGAATCATCAGGGCGTTGGTTTCGTCAAAGGTCGCGCCGGTATAAGCCGCAACCCATGCAGCGGCTACGTTGCTGTAATGGGTCAAAAGCCGGTCGTCGTCGCTATGGTCAAGATTCAGATGCGACCGGATCAGGTCGAGGGACAGGGCAGGCATACAAGGAAACTCGCAACAAACATAGATAGGCTTGAATATAACATCCAATCGTTGCAACCGCAACGATCAGAAAAATCTATTTCGACCGTATCTTGTGTGCGCCTCACATCGCCGGTTCTGTGATAGAGAGCAAAATCCCAGACTATCCCGGGGTTTGCTTTTCCTCCCATTCTAGTTCGACAACGTTACGAACAAATCTAGAAAACTCTGGAATAGAATCTAATTGAAACGGAATGATATTGTCGTAAAATGCCCATCCCACGGTAGGTCGTAAATTGGCTGAAGCACCCGCCAAATAGGCTTGGACTGTCCTTTTGCTTAGCTTGTTTAACTCGCCATCAGAGTTTGCCAATTCAATAAATTTTTGAGCCTCAGATAACACTTCACTTTCCGGAGATATCTCTAATGCTAAGTCCTCCAAACTTCCCGCTTCTTTAGGTCTTGGGAAGGAGTAAAAACTGAATTTCTTTCCGTTCGCAATTTCGGTATCTCCCGCTAATACTCTAGGGAGTCCATTTTTCTCAAAGTTTCTGATTGCCTCGTCACGGCAAGAGTCTGCATTATTGTCTGCATCAACGATAACAGCGAGTGATTTCACCGTTGAACTGAAATGAGCAGACTTTATAACTAACGATAGATGCGTCCAAACGGAGCTTTTCCCACCGCAAACGATCACACGGCATATATTCTGCTCGACTTCCAGCTGCTCTAACACGCGATCAAGAAATATCGCGTCATCCTGCCCCTCAACCAATATAAGAATAGCATAGTTATATTCGGGTTTCTTTGAGTCGAAATATTTTCCTTTCATCACCGAATCTCCACATTTAGATCCAGCGCACTATGGACTTCGTCGGTGCTGTAAGTCACACATTTATGAAATTCATCAAATTCATCAACTCTGATATACTGATAATCAGAGCTGCGTTTAGCATTGTCCACTCCAGTTGCTGTCGCTCTAATAGATTCACGACTATGTGTGATCGCAAATAACTGAACTTCTTCTGTTAACGAGATCTCCGCCAATATTTCCCAAAGTTTAGGTATAATGGAAAAGTGTAATGCTGAATCCAATTCATCAATGAACACGACTCCACCATGGGAAATCATGACTGATGAAACAATTTCCGCTAATGCGCGCAAACCTCCTCCCATCAAGGCGAGAGGGGTAAACATCTCTCCCAAGGTGGAAACATATAATTGAGCATTATTTGCATCTTGCAGGACAATAATATCAGAAATATTTGGGTTTAATATTCTTAGATATTCTATGAATTTATCTTTCTTCCCCATCTTCACGAGCTTACTAAAACGGTCTGATATCTCGCGCGGATGGCTAGGAGCGAATTGAGAAAGGTAAACGCCTGTTGAGGTAAAAGCGGTTCCATAGTTTGCCGATGTGGTGTTTATATTTTCTCCTGCCTGCGTGGAGAACATATGTAACTTCCCAGTTGAGTTCTCTCCATATTTCGCAGATAAGTTAATCCCATCAACTGCTTGAGCGTTTAGTTGATTAAGTGCCGCCTTGGCTTCATTACTGACATTTGTTGAGATCGATACCTTTAGATCATCATCCGGCTTCCCATAATTCATGATGATTTCTAATGGGCCATGTTTGGTTTCGACTCGAATCTGCGCTTCGTCATGAATGTTTGGAAGTAGAATTTTAAGATCATCACCACTTAATGGTATGCCGCGCCAATTAAAAGGTCGTATCAGGCAAATTGGATTCGCCAAATCAATAGACAAGAATAGCGTTTCTAAAATGGCTGATTTTCCGCTGCCATTAATTCCACTAAATATGTTTATGCCTTTTAGTTCATTAATTTCAAGGCTCTTAAAAATTCTGAAATTCTTCACATCAAGGGAGTGGAAGAAATAATTGCTTCCCATTATTTATTGCCCTCCTATAGCTCCCACTATCTCTATCGTGCCTAACTTTGCCGGGCAAGAAGTGTTTTGATGCGCTCCTGCCTTTGCTTGTGGCGGTCGTGACAAGGCTTGCACAACGGCTGCCAGTTGCTGTGATTCCAGAATAGCGCCTTGTCGCCCTTATGCGGTGTGATGTGATCTACAACGGTCGCTGTATCGCCGCACATCCGGCATACCGGGTGATAGCGCAGGTAGTCGGCACGGGCCTTTTCCCATTCGCGCGTATAGCCACGCTGCCGGGATGACGGTCTGCGCTGATCGTGGCGGCGTTTGCGTTCGCGGGTCTTTTCGACCTGACAGGCACAAATCTGATCACCGGGCACGATGGCACCGCATGAGCATAATCTTGGCGGACGTGGCATTAGAGACTCTTGAGGCGCTGTAACCCGGCCCGGTCATAGGCAGGATCGAAACCCTGTTCCTCGATCTGGCGAAGCTGTTCCGGTGTGTAAGCGGTGCTGGTCTTGGGCTGATCGTCAGCGTCGTCATTGGACAGACTGGGCGTCAGCTTCATCAGCCGATCGATATGGGCCGTGAATGCTGCCTCTATCTCTGCCGGTGAAGCTGCCCATGTCTCAGCAGGTGACCAGCCAAGCCAGCCCGTCGCGTAACTGTAGAGGGTTTTGAAATACTCGCGCAGCGGCACCGGTTCTTGGGTGCCGCTGTTGCTGGCGCGGCTAGATGCTTCATTGTCAGCATCATCATCGCCGGAGGTGAGCACGGCAGCGATGACAGCCAGACAAGCGGCTTGCGTAGAAAGGATAAAAGACGCAAGCGGCTTGTCTGACCAGTGGGCGAGGTAAGCGTGGGCCTCGCCCTGATCCGTCGCGGTGGCGAGTATAACCGCGCGGAATGTCGTGAAGGACTGCTTCAACAGCCCATCATATGCACCGGCGATACCGCCGGGCAGGTTGTCGAGTGCGACAGCAGCCCGCAGCGATGCCCGAAGCGTGAGTGACGTGTCATCACGTTCCAAGGTCACCTCATATGCGGGCTGCATGGTCATGGATCAGGCAGCAGCCATGACCAGTTTCTTGAAGGCGTCCGGACGCACAACGCCAGCGCCGACACGGCGGCGGGCATGGTAGCGCATGAGACCATTGACGCGGACGCTGTAAGGGTCAGCCAGCATCGCCAGCGACACCCGGTCATAGATGCGGTAACCGCGCTTGAAGTCACCAAAGATGATCGGCGCTTCCGTGGTCGCGACATCCGGCATATCGATAGCCTCGATCACCGGACGGCCCAGAATCGTTTCCGGCTGACCTGCCTGATAGGATGGCTGCCACAGGTAATTGCCGTGGCCGTCTTTCAGGGTGCGGATCGCCGCAAGGGTGCTGCCATTCATGACCCACGTGCCGGCGTTCCGGTAAGTCGCAGGCATCGAATACATCAGGGCAATCAGTTCGTCCGGATCGATGTCGGTCGCGCTGACTGCGGCAAGCGTGTCGATGTTGGCATCCGTCATGAAGCCCGCAGGTTCATCATTGGCGGCAACGCCCTCGACAAACGCCAGCGCCTCTTTCTGTCCGAAGTCCTCGGCCAGTGCCAGATTGACCTCGGACAGCACATTGGCGGAATCCTCGACAAGCTGAAGGCTGATATCGACATAGGTGGCGATCTCATTGACCGACAGTTTCATCTGCCCAAAGGTCGGCTGGCTGCCGGTGCGGGTTGCGGTCTCGCCAACCCAAGCGGCATTAGTAACACCGGTGCGCTTCGGCAGGACGAGGCTGGCCGAAGCGGTCTGGCGCACGTCAGCGATGGCGCGGATGGGCGAGTATTCGACCAGATTGCGCAGGAATTCGGCGCTGACTTCCTCGGGGGCCAGAACGTGGTTGGCGGTATCGTTCGCCGTGGACAGTGCCTTGGTTTCGACACCGGTCTGCAGGTATTCGATGAATGCCGATTTCTGTTCAAAGTCGCCTTGAATGACGGCAGGTGCCTTGATCGCCGATTTGGCTTCCAGCTTTTCAAGCCGTGCCTTCATGGCGTCGAAAGTCTTCATGTCGATACCCGGCGCGTCATTGGCCGGAGCCTCTGCCTTGGTTTCGACTTCGTCTTTGACCTCGGGGGTCGCTTCTTCGTTTTCCACTACAAAATTCTCCTGATTACTCGTGGATTTTACTGAGGTGATCTGCGCATCCGGATGGCTCGGGATGGCAACAATGCTGACTTCGCGAAGGTCGAGGGCGGTAATGGTCCGGCCCTTGCCATGTCGCTGCGCCTGCTTGGTGACGAAACCGATGGACAGACCAGACACGGCACCGGCCTTGATCATGGCGTGAACCTCGCGGGCGCGCTCGACACTCTCGACCAGCAGCTTGCCCTTGACGGTCAGTCCTTCGGCGGATTCTTCAATCTGGTCCCATACGCCGACGACCTCGGCCTGATCATGCGACCAGAGCATCGGCAGCTTGTCAGGTGCGGTGAAGGCACCTTTCTGGATCAGGTCGCCAACGCGATCAGGACCAGAGAAAGGCCAAGCGGTGCCGGTGATTTCGCCAGCGTCACTGACTTCAAGCGCGGCTTTGATTTCCAGACGTTCACTCATCGGCGTTACCTTCTTCATCGTCACCGCCCCAACGTGCGGCCAGAATGTCCATAGCCAGCGGCAGGGTCTCTGCGATGGGTCGATTGCGGGCGTAAGTCTCGATCAGCCGGGCGGCTTCCTCGGGATTCGTATCTGCGCCGATCATTCCAAGCCGGATGATTTCGATCAGGTCGGACAGCCGGAAGTCGCCGCGCGTCAGGCGCAGAAACAGATTGCCGACGCCGGTGCTGGTCAGGCGTTCCAGTTCGATCACTATTGGATCGGTCAGGGTGAAATTGCGTTCCCCGTCGCCGAAGAACGCGCGATGCGTGATGGTCATTCGTCATTCTCATCTGTGGAATCTGCCGGTGTGGGTGCTGCGCCGGTCGAAGTATAAGGATTGTCGAGGCTGTCACCGCCGGTGATCGGCGGCATGTTCATGCGCTGCCTGACATCGTTCGCGGTCATTACGCCCATGCTGCGATACTGACCGAAGGCGGTAGCACGGGCAGCATGATCCACCGACAGCATGTCGTCGGCGTTGCCCTCGATATAGAAGGCAGCGCGATCCTCGGGTGCGATCAGGGCGCGGCTATACGCAGCCTGCCAGCGTGCGATCCACGGGCGCAGGGTGCCGGTCAGAAACTCGCGCTGTGCCTGTTCGTAATTCGACCAGGTGGCGCGGCTCATCTCAAACAACGATGACGGCGGCACGCCGAAAGCTCGGGCGATCTCGCGAATCTGTTCGCGCCGGACCTCGGAGAATTCGGAATCCGCCAGCTTGTGGGCGATCTCTTGAAAATCCATGCCTTCATCAAGGATCGCGGTCGATCCTGAATTCTCACCGCCATGCGCGTTGAACCAGCTTGCCTCAATTTTCTTTGAGGCTTCGACATCCAGAGCCTTTTCATGCTTGATGACGCCGGAAGGACGACCGCCATTCTTGAAGAATCCGGACAGGTGCTTTTCGGCAGCGATAGTCAAGCCGATGGCGTCTTTCGCCAAGGTGATCGGGCTGATGCCACCAAGGGCCTGAATGTGCAGAATCTCGGAGTAGGGCAGAACCTGATCGCCGCCATCTTGAAGCCGGATGCGGTAGCTGGGTTCCCCGTAAGGGTCGAGTTCGATGCTGACGGCTCCGGGCGCGATCCGCAGCATGAACAGCGGGGTGCCATCTTGACTGCGACCAATCTGCGCAAAGCCGTTACCGTGCAGCAGGGCATCGGTCGTGATCTGTTCGCGGAAGGCTTCGGCGCTGGTCCAGTCATTGCTGTGATCATGGATCAGCGGATAGGCCGGGTGATCCTTGGCAGCCTCGCGCGTCTCTTGATCGTAGACCTTGAAGGGCAAGGTGGCGACAGATTCAGCGATCAGCGAAACAGCACGCCGGACAGCAGGCACCTGCATCGCCGATTGCGCGGTGACGCTGATACCGGTGCTGGATGGTGTGATACCGAAAATCTCATACGCTGCCGGATCGGTCAGCGTGACAGCGGATTTCGTTTCGATGGGATCGGATTGCCCGAATACACGGGCAATCCGCTGGAACATAGACACAGGGCAACTCGCTACAACTCAACAGGTAATAATATAACATTACATAAAATTATGAGCAAGCGCCATTACATGCATTTTTTGTTATGACTGGCAGTGCTGCTCCCACGCGTCATCTAGGCGAACTGTTCGACGGTTGGGCAGGTCAAACCTCGCTTGAGGCGACGGGTTTTCCATGTCTATCAGGTCCATGACAAACTGGCTCCACTTCTCCAAAGCTTCTGCCTTTTCAGATGCGTAATCATGCCGCTGATAGATCGCGACAATACCGCCGCCGGTGCCGCTGACATGGTTTAAGACTGCTTCGGTCACTCGCACCGGAACACCTAAACGCGCCATGCCAGTCGCTGCCGTCCGCCGAAGATCATGGAAATTCCACTTGGGTATCTCGACCGTTGTCCGCCGCTCCTTTGACGCGATAGCTTCCATCTGCTTCGCGATGTGATGCCGCCCTTTATGAAAACCGCTCACAGGGCTTCTGCCGGTCGTGGTGAAAATGAACTGCACATTGCTGCTGCGGCACCTGATCCGCTCGATCTTCGCCAGAACTGACTGCGCAAGGTTAGACAGCGGCACGTCATGTGCGCGACGGTTCTTCGTGCGATCCGATGACAGGTGCCATACGTTGCCGGTGATTTCAGCCTCGGTCATTTGCGCGACCTCGTTCAGTCGTTGTCCGGTAAGTAAGAGCATCTTGCTGAACGGCCCCCACGGGTGACCCAGATCGTCGCAGGCTTGCCAAAACCACCGGACTTCATCATCAGTCAGAACCCTGTCGCGACTGGCTTCCTTCGCCACCGGTTTAACGCCGGTCGCAGGACTCATGGCGAGAATATCCCGTTCGACCAGCCAATTCAGAAACTTGTTGAGATATGAGCGAAGGCGGTTTGCCGAGACCACGCGGCCACTGTCCGCAATATCGTCTAGCAGATCGATAACATCACGCTTGGTGATCTCATGGATGTTGCGATCACCCCATTGCGCTACAACGAAACGATCAAGCTCGCGCCGGACCGTCTTACCGGTCCGAAGTGCCGAAAGGTGCCGCTTGTCGAATTGCTCGATAAGCGTTTTGACCTTGTTGCGCTCCTCCTGTTGCGCTTTCAGCTTCGCCGCCTTGGTCGCCTGCTTTTCTGCCGATGGGTCATCGCCGTGCTGAACGGCTTCGATAGCCTCGGACGCTGCTTTGCGAGCGTCAGATATACCCATGATCGGCCATCGTCCCAAGGTGAGCTTCTTCGGCTTACCATCGAATCGATACCGGAGCGCCCATGTCTTCAACCCGCTTGGATGCAGCGCGAGGTAAAGACCGATCAGCGCGGGGTCCGGCACCTCGATGCGCTTGACCGGATCGGGTTTCATTTTCTCGATTGTGCTTGTCGTCAGAACCTTCGCCATCGACCATCCCGCAGCAGAAAAACCATCAGCCGGGGTAACGTCTGGGGTAACAGATTGGTCAGTTTCGATCCGCTTCCGCCGTTACCCGGCAGTTAAGCAAAGGACGGCACGTGCGGTAAGCGCAAGTATTCGCTGGAATTTTTCCGAACTCCTGCTTTTCAGGGTTTGGTCAAAAAATCTTACCGATGCGACTGTTAATCAATTGGTCGTAGGTTCGATCCCTACCGCCGGAGCCAAATCATCCTAAGCGGTTGCTTATATTTGAAATTTCCGAATTTTGGATCGGAGTTTCGATGAGATGGCAAACAAGTTTCCGAGATGCGTAAGCCAAGTTTGAACCGATGGCTGGAGCGTGCGGCGGGCCCATATACGCGTTTCAGGCCCGCTCCAAATTGACATCGATCAGCCCGGCAACCTCATCTGGATGGGTGATCGGCAGCATATGCCCCGCGTCCGGCACGGTAGCACGCCCGACATCGGGCAGGCGCGCGGCAAGTGCTTCGGCGATATCGTGAATCACCTGAGGCGAGTCACCGCCAGCAATCAGCAGCACCGGCGCATCGATCGATTCGAGCCCACCTTCACGCAAGATTCGCGGACGGTCATCGGCAAGCGTCGGCGTGCATTCCGCAACCAATCCGATCCGTGCCCGCATCTGAGCCTGTATTCGCTCTGACAGATCGTCATAACCCTGCGAGCCCCAGGCCGACAGGAACCCCCGTGTGGCATCCTCCTCGCGGCCTTCGGCAAGCAGGCGGTCGATCTGCATTTCGGGCTGTGCCTGCGCGGCTGCGGGAACGGCGGCGAACAGGACGGGCTCGATCAGGGTCAGGCTGCGAACGGCCTCGGGGGCCGCAACCGCGATGCGCAGGGCGACGGTGGCGCCCATGCTGTGCCCGATCAGATCCAGCGGGCGGTTGATGAAGCTGGCCGCAATACGGGTGACGGCGGTATGGTAATCCGGATCATCAGGCTCCGGGCTCCAGGGATCGCTGCGTCCGTGGCCGGGCATGTCGAAGCCTTGCAGGTCGATCCGCCCCTCCAGGCGCTCCGAGATTGGTCCCCAGTAGCTGCCCGAGGCCAACATGCAATGCAAAGCCAGTGCCGGACGCTCGGTGTCGCCCGGCCAATGCCGCCTATGAACCCCGCTCACAGCGACGCGAGATGCCGGTCGAGGAAGTCCAGCCGATCCTGCCCCCAGAAACGCTGACCGGTTTCGCGTACGACATAGAAGGGCGCTCCGAAGGCCCCGGTCTCGACCGCCTCTTCCAGGTTGCGGCCATAAGTCTCGGCGCCCGCCAGCAGGCCCTTGTCGGCCAGCGCCGGGTCGAAGCCATGCGTGCCCAGAAGTTCGCGGATCACCGAATCGTCGCTGATATCGCGCTCTTCCGCCCAGACAGCGCGGGTGAAACCATGGGCAAGTCCGCCCAGATTGCCGCCGCCGGCCTGTTGCGCGGCGATGACGGCATAGGACGATGGCGCCATGTTGACCGGCCAATGCGCGGGCTTGATATTGAACGGAACCTGAAGGTAATCGGCCCAACGCAGAAGTTCCTGCGTTCGGTATTCCATCCGGCTGACATGG
Source organism: Paracoccus saliphilus (assembly GCF_028553805.1). NCBI lineage: Bacteria > Pseudomonadati > Pseudomonadota > Alphaproteobacteria > Rhodobacterales > Paracoccaceae > Paracoccus > Paracoccus saliphilus. Next base: position 1,818,593 of record NZ_CP067140.1, read on the forward strand.
CGGTCGGCGGGGCGAATCCCTCCGGTCCGGTCGAAAAGCTGCAGCAGGTCCACCGGCTTGTAGGTGACGCTTGCATCGTGCTTTTCGGCGAGTTCCTCCAGTTTTTTACCGGCGAGATAGCAATATGGGCTGATTGTACCCAGATAATAGTCGATGCTGGCCATGCGCATGTCCTTCTTGGTTTGCCCGGAGGTTAACCGGGTGCTAAGGGCTGTGCAATCTCACGAATCCCGCCAGAGGCCCTGCATTCCATGCCCGTCATGACCGAACCCAAGCTTATTTCCGGAAACGCCAACACTCCCCTTGCCGCCGCCATTGCGCGCCGCATGTCGATGCATCGCGGCATGAATGTGGGTCTTTGCGACGCGCGGATCGAACGCTTCAACGACCAGGAGATCTTCGTCGAGGTCTTCGAGAATGTCCGGGGCGAGGACATGTATGTCATCCAGCCCACCTCGAACCCGGCGAATGACAACCTGATGGAGCTACTGATCATCGCCGATGCGCTGCGCCGGTCCTCGGCGGATCGGATCACGGCGGTGATCCCCTATTTCGGTTACGCGCGGCAGGATCGCCGTGCCAAGGCCCGCACGCCGATCTCGGCCAAGCTGGTGGCCAACCTGTTGACAGAGGCCGGAGTGGACCGGGTGCTGACCATGGATCTGCATGCCACGCAGATCCAGGGGTTCTTCGATATTCCGGTGGACAACCTTTATGCCGCGCCGATCTTTGCGCTGGATATGCAGCATCATTTCAGGGGGCGTATGGACGATCTGATGGTCGTCTCGCCCGATGTCGGCGGCGTGGCCCGGGCGCGGGAACTGGCGCAGCGTATCGGCGCACCGCTGTCGATCGTGGACAAGCGGCGCGAGAAGGCGGGCGAAGTGGCCGAGATGACGGTCATCGGCGACGTCAAGGGCAAGGCCTGCATCATCGTGGACGATATCTGCGACACGGCAGGCACGCTGGTCAAGGCTGCGCAGGTACTGACCGATCAGGGCGCGACCGAGGTGCATGCCTATATCACCCATGGCGTGCTGTCCGGCCCGGCGGTCGAGCGGGTGTCGAAATCGGTGATGAAATCGCTGGTGATCACCGACTCGATCCAGCCGACCGAAGCGGTGAAGGCGGCTCCGAATATCCGTATCGTGCCGACTGCACCAATGTTCACGCAGGCGATCCTGAATATCTGGAACGGCACCTCGGTCAGCTCGCTTTTCGAGACCGACACCCTGCTGCCGATTTACGAAGGCCTGTATTCGACCGATTGACCTCTTGCCGGATTGCCCTGCCGGATGCCTCCGGCGGGGATATTTGCATGAAGAAGATCCGGTAACTTCTAAAAATTACTCGGCATTCGAAAGGGCGCGCCAACCGATATCACGGCGGTAAAAGCCCTCGGGCCAATCGATGGCATCGACAAGACGATATGCGCGCGCATGAGCCTCTGCCAGGGTTGCCCCGCGACCGGTACAGGCGAGTACCCGGCCGCCCGATGCGGTGACTCGTCCATCCGCCTCGGTGGTTCCGGCGTGGAAAACCATCTCGAAACTGGATTCGGTTACCTGGGAAAGGCCGTTGATTGCGCTGCCTTTTTCATATGATCCGGGATAGCCCTTCGCCGCCATGACGACGGTCAGCGCGTGATCATCGGCCCAATTGACCGAAGTTTCGGCCAGGCGTCCTGTCGCGCAGGCCAGCAGCAGGTCCAGTGCCTGCGCCCCGAGCCGGATCATCAGCGCCTGGCATTCCGGGTCGCCGAAGCGGACATTATACTCGACCAACCGGGCATGACCTCCATCGATCATCAAACCTGCATAAAGAATGCCCTGGAACGGGCTGTTTCTACGTGCCATTTCCGTGACCGTGGGGCGGATGATCTGTTCCATCACCTGTGCCTGCAAGGTCTCGCTCAGTACGGGCGCGGGACTGTAGGCCCCCATCCCGCCGGTATTGGGGCCGGTATCGCCTTCACCGACACGCTTGTGATCCTGGGCGGTTCCGATCGGGAGGCAATCCTTGCCATCGCAAAGAACAAAGAAACTGGCTTCCTCGCCGGTCATGTATTCCTCGATGACGATCGAGGTATCGCCGAATTCCCCGTCGAAAATCAAGTCGATGGCGTCACAAGCTTGTGCGACGGTTTCGGCGACGGTCACGCCCTTGCCCGCGGCCAGCCCATCGGCCTTGATGACGATTGGTGCGCCAAGGGCGATGACATGAGCGCGTGCGGCGGCGGCTTCGGTGAAACGCTCCCATGCGGCGGTGGGGGCGCCGCAGGCGTCGCAGACCTCCTTGGTGAAGGTCTTCGACGCTTCGAGCTGAGCGGCCGCCTGACTGGGGCCGAAGACCAGGAAGCCCGCGCCACGCAGCGCATCCGAGACACCTGCGGCCAGCGGGGCCTCGGGGCCGATCACCACGAAATCGATGGCGTTGTCCTGTGCGAATTCAAGGACATCGGCCCGGGAATTAATGTCAAGCTTGGCGCAATCCGCTACCCCGGAGATACCCGCATTTCCGGGTGCGACGATCAATCGGTCACATTTCGGGTTCTGCCGGATCGCCCAGGCCAGGGCATGTTCGCGCCCGCCGCCGCCGAGGATGAGGATATTCATCTGCCGCCCTTTCGCTTGCTGTCGCGGCGTTCTAATCTGGCTGGCGAAGGGGAACAAGCCGCATGGATCTGATCGACGACACTCCGGGCAACAATGCCCATGAATTCACCGTCTCGGAACTGTCGGGAGCGGTAAAGCGCAATATCGAGGATCAGTTCGGCCGGGTCCGGGTGCGCGGCGAGATCGGCCGGGTGTCGCGGCCGTCCTCGGGACATCTCTATTTCGATCTCAAGGACGACCGTTCGATCCTGGCGGCGGTCAGCTGGAAAGGACAGGCGGCGAAGCTAGCGCAGCGTCCGGAGGAGGGGATGGAGGTCGTGGCCACCGGGCGGATGACCACCTTTCCCGGCCAGTCCAAATACCAGTTGATCGTCGACCAGATCGAGCCCGCCGGGATGGGTGCCTTGATGGCGATGCTGGAAAAACGCCGCAAGGCGCTGGCTGCCGAAGGGTTGTTCGACCAGGAGCGCAAGCGTGCGCTGCCGTTCCTTCCACGGGTCATCGGTGTGGTTACATCGCCTTCGGGCGCGGTAATCCGCGATATCCTGCACCGGCTCCGCGACCGGTTTCCGACCCGCGTTCTGATCTGGCCCGTCGCCGTGCAGGGAGAGGGTTGCGCGCCACAGGTCGCGGCCGCCATTCACGGCTTCAATGACTTGCCGGAGGGGGGAACGATCCCGCGGCCCGACCTGATCATCGTTGCGCGGGGCGGGGGCAGTCTAGAGGATCTCTGGGGGTTCAACGAGGAAGAGGTTGTGCGCGCCGCCGCCGGCAGCGCCATTCCGTTGATCTCGGCGGTGGGGCACGAAACGGATACCACGCTGATCGATTTCGCATCGGACAGGCGCGCCCCGACGCCGACGGCGGCGGCCGAGCTTGCCGTTCCGGTTCGCGCCGATCTCGCGGCGCGCCTGGCAGAGGCGGGCGCGCGCATGTCCCGCGCCAGCGGCCAGAGGATCGAGCGTCCCCGGCAACGGCTACGGGATCTGTCACGGGCGATGGGGAGGCCTGCCGCCTTGACCGAGGGGGCACGGCAGCGTCTGGATCTGTGGGCTGCTCGGCTGGAGCCCGCGCTTCACGGGTTGGTGCGGGCGAGGCGGCAACAATTGGCGTCACGCCCGATGCCAGCGGCGACCCTGCGGCAGTTCACCTCTAGCAAGCGGCATATGATGGATCGTGTCGTGACGCGGCTTGAAGGTAGCCGTGAGCGGCAGATGGAGCGCCGCAAGGATCGTCTGGCACAATTGCAGGAACGGCTGGACAGTTCGCTGCGCCGGGTTGCGGCAGTTACGCGGCGGGCAATCGACACGCAATCCGAACGCCTCTCCGGGTTGGGCGCGCGGCTGGAGAATGGCGGGCGACGGGTTATCCGCCAACGGCGCGAGGTACTGATGCGGCTTGACCGGATGCGGCATACATTGGGCTATGAGCAGACATTGAAGCGCGGCTTTGCCGTCGTGCATGGCGGCGGTAGCGTGGTGACATCGGCCGCAGAGGCAGGCAAACTCACGCATTTCGAGATCGAATTCGCCGATGGGCGGATCGCGGCGGCGCCGGGAAAAGCACGCCCGGACACAGGACGCAAGAAGCGGGGCGGACCGGCCCAAGGCTCGCTGTTCTGAAACGGTCAACAGTGTTAACTGGGGGTTGAGGTTGTCAATTCAAGAGGTTGTGCCCGGCGCGTGATCGCCATAGGTTGTGCCTTGGTACATTGGCTGTACAGATTTCATTTCCATTGTGCCAATAAAATGAATTTTCATTGAATACAGGCCGCGGGCATGATCACACATACTCGAATTCTCGTTGCTGCATCTGCAGTTGGCGCGATGCTGTGGGCTGGGACCGGACTGGCTCAGCAGGAAGGCGAAATGCCTCCGCCGGCCGTCACGGTCGTCACGCTGGAAGCCGAGGACGTCACCCTGACGGTAACCTTGCCGGGACGTGTCGTGGCTTCGGCAGAGGCAGATTTGCGCCCGCAGGTCAACGGTCTCATCACCGAGCGTCTGTTTGACGAGGGTAGCGTCGTCAAAGAAGGCGATCCGCTCTACCGGATCGATCCACGCAGTTACCAGGCTGCCGTGGCACAGGCAGAGGCATCGCTGGCGCAGGCAAAGGCACAGGCAGAATCCGCCCGGCGCGATGCAGAGCGGGTGGCGGCGCTGCGTGATCGGCGTGTGGCCAGCGAACAGAACCAGGACAGCGCCATAGCTGCGCGCGACGCTGCTGAAGCGGCGGTGAAGGCAGCAGAGGCGCAATTGCAGGCGGCGCAGATCGATCTGGACCGCACGACGATCACGGCTCCGATCGATGGGGTGATCGGCTTGGCGCAGGCGTCGCAAGGGGCACTGGTGACAGCATCGCAAGCGACACCGCTGGCGGTCATCCGGCGGATCGATCCGGTCCATGTGGACGTGACCCAATCGGCGGCCGAGATTATCCGCTGGCAGCGCCAGGGCGCTCAGGCGGCGCTGCCCGAGGGGGCGGATCGCACCGTGACCTTGCATCTCGCCGACGGCACCGAATTCGAGAATACCGGCTCGCTGACAGCGGCAGAGCCGCATGTCGACGAGACCACCGGCGTCGTCACGCTACGGATGGAGTTTGCCAATTCCGATAACCTGCTCTTGCCCGGAATGTATGTCCTGGCCGAAATTCCGCAGGCGCAATTGCAGGACGTAATCCTTGCTCCGCAGGAAGGGGTGACACGGGATCGCCGGGGCCGTCCCGTCGCCATGGTCGTGAATGACGAGAACATCGTCGAGATGCGGCAATTGGAGATCGTTCAGGACCGCGGCAATTCGTGGGTGGTGCGTGAAGGTCTGGAAGATGGCGACCGGCTGATCGTGGCCGGCTTCCAGCGCATCGGCGAGGGTATGCCCGTGACCCCTGAGGAGCGCGGCGAGGAGCCTCCGGCAGATGAGGCTGCTGCACCGCAGGAGGAAGGGGCCGCTCCGGAGGCTTCGGAAGGTGCAACCGACGGGGAGCAATCCGCCGAAGGTGAGGCACCGCCTGCGGAACCCACCGGCGAAGACGAGGAAGCCGCCGCGGCCGGGCAGGGCGAGGCCGCCTCAACCGAACAGGCCGCCAAAGAGGCAGCCCAGGACGACGACACCGGCAACTGACGGCCGGATCAGCGCGAGAGATATCATGGCCCGTTTCTTCATCGACCGACCGGTATTTGCCTGGGTGATCTCGATCATCATCATGGGGATCGGCATATTGTCGATCACGACGTTGCCGGTCGCACAATATCCGCAGATCGCACCGCCCTCGGTGACGATCCGCGCGACCTATCCCGGAGCTTCGGCAGATACCGTGGCGAATACGGTCACGCAGGTCATCGAACAGCAGATGACCGGGCTTGACGGGATGCGCTACATGTCGTCCAACTCGACCTCGGACGGGACCTCCTCGACCACGCTGACCTTCGAGACCGGCACCGATGTCGATATCGCTCAGGTGCAGGTCCAGAACAAGCTGTCGCAGGCCACGCCGCTACTGCCAGAACCAGTGCAGAGGCAGGGTGTCAGGGTCGAGAAAGCCGCGTCGGGTTTTCTGATGGTGGTCGGCCTGATCGGGGACGAGAATTTCAACGCGACCGATCTGAGCGACTACATGGTCACCAACCTTGTCGATGATCTCAGCCGGGTCGAAGGGATCGGCAGCGTGCAGGTTTTCGGCGCGCAATATGCCATGCGCATCTGGCTGGATCCTGCCAAGCTCGCCGCCTACGAACTCGCGCCATCCGATGTTGTCGGGGCGGTTTCGGCGCAGAACACCCAGATTTCCGCGGGGGCATTCGGGGGTTTGCCCGCGGTTGACGGCCAGATGCTGAACGCCACCGTCACGGCGCAATCCCTGCTGTCCACGCCCGAGGATTTCCGCCAGATCGTTCTTCGCGCCGAAGAGAATGGCGGGCTGGTCCTGCTACAGGATGTCGCCCGGGTCGAAATCGGGGCCGAAACCTATGGCGGCGATCCGACCTATAACGGTCGACCCGCTTCCGGCATGGCGCTCAGCCTTGCGCCGGGGGCTAACGCGCTGGACACCGCCGAACGCGTGAAGGAGCGCATGGAGGAATTCGCGGAGTTCTTCCCCGAGGGCGTCGATTACGTGATCCCCTTCGATACCGCGCCATTCGTCGAGATCTCGATCGAGGAGGTGGTGCATACGCTGATCGAGGCCATCGTGCTGGTCTTCCTGGTCATGTATCTCTTTCTGCAGAATTGGCGGGCGACGCTGATTCCGACACTGGCGGTGCCTATCGTTCTGCTGGGGACGTTCGGGATCATGGCGGCCTTCGGCTTCACCATCAACACGCTGACCATGCTGGCCATGGTGCTGGCCATCGGCCTTCTGGTCGATGACGCCATCGTCGTGGTGGAGAATGTCGAGCGGATCATGGAGGAAGACGGGCTGCCTCCGCGCGAGGCGACCCGCAAATCCATGGGCCAGATCACCGGCGCCCTGATCGGGATTGCGCTGGTGTTGTCGGCGGTGTTTGTGCCGATGGCCTTTTTCGGCGGTTCGACCGGGGTGATCTATCAGCAATTCGCGATCACCATCGTGTCCGCCATGGCACTATCGGTTGTCGTCGCGTTGACCTTGACGCCGGCGCTCTGCGCGTCGTTGCTGCGACCGGCCCAGCATGGCGAGAAGCGCGGCTTCTTCGGCTTGTTCAATCGCGGTTTCGACCGCACATCGCGCGGTTATACCGGTGCGGTGGGCTGGATCGTGCGCCGTCCGCTGCGGACTTTGCTGGTCTATATCGGGCTCGGAACGGTCATGGCGCTCCTGTTTATTCGCACGCCGGAAGGTTTCCTGCCCGATGAGGATCAGGGCATCATGTTCGTGCTGATCCAGGGCCCGACCGGTGCCACCGTCGAACGGACCGAGGCGGTTATCGATCAGGTCGAGAATTACTTCCTCAACGAAGAGGCCGAATCCGTCGATTCGATGTTCGGTGTGGCGGGTTTCAGCTTTGCCGGATCCGGGCAGAATGTCGGCATGGCATTCGTGCGGCTGAAGGATTGGGACGAACGACCATCGCCAGAGCAATCGGTGCAGGCCATCGCGGGCCGCGCCTTTGGGGCACTGAGCCAGATCCGCGACGCGATGGTTTTCCCGGTCGTGCCGCCCGCAGTGATCGAACTGGGTAATGTCTCGGGCTTCGATTTCTACCTGCAGGCGCGGGGCGGGCAATCGCATGAACAGTTGCTTGAAGCGCGCAACCAGTTGATCGGCATGGCGACCGAAAGCCCGATGATCGCGCAGGTCCGCCCTTCGGGGCTGGAGGATGCGGCCCAGTATCGGCTGAATGTCGATTGGCGCAAGGCAGGTGCGATGGGGGTGACGGCCACCGATGTCGCCAACCTGATGCAGATCGCCTGGACCGGGAATTACGTGAATGACTTCATCGACCGTGGACGGATCAAGAAGGTCTATGTCCAGGGCGAGGCAGATGCCCGTTCCGTGCCAAGCGATTTCGACAAATGGCGGGTGCGCAATGCGACCGGCGGGCTGGTGCCATTCTCGAATTTTGCAGAAGGAGAATGGACCTTCGGTCCGCAGGGGCTGAGCCGTTATAACGGGATGCCATCGATGCAAATCCAGGGCAGCCCGGTACCAGGTGTCAGCTCGGGCGATGCGATGGCCGAAATGGAACGGCTGACGGGCCAGCTTCCGGCGGGCTTCAATATTTCCTGGACAGGTTTGTCGCTCGAGGAACGCGAATCCGGCGACCAGACGACATTGCTTTACGCGCTGTCTCTGGCGGCGGTGTTCCTGTGCCTTGCCGCGCTTTACGAAAGCTGGGCGATCCCGCTGGCGGTGATCCTGGTCATGCCCATCGGTGTTCTCGGCGCGCTGGTCGGGGCCTATCTGGGCAAGTTCGACAATGGGGTATTCTTCCAGGTCGGCTTGCTGACGGTGATCGGCCTGACCGGCAAGAACGCCATCCTGATCGTGGAATTCGCGCGAGAGCAGTCGCAGGCCGGGGTGCCGCTTTACAACGCCGTGGTCGAAGCCGCTCGCCAACGTTTCCGCCCGATTATCATGACTTCGATAGCCTTCTCGCTCGGGGTTCTGCCGCTGGTGCTATCCACCGGTGCGGGTGCGAATGGCCGCAACGCGATCGGTGCGACTGTGATGGGTGGAACACTGGCGGCAACGGCGATGGGTATCCTCTTTGCTCCGCTCTTCTTCGTGCTGATGCGCAGGATGTTGGGCCGCAAGGACACATGGGAAGACACGTCGGCAAGCACTGAAACCGCGCAGTGACCGGTCCATCGCTTGACCCGGCTCCGCCGATCACGCTTGATGAAACGCGTGAAAGGGGGCCAAGGTGATCGACAAGCTCGAGATGTTTCTGGCGGTGACCAAGGAGGGTCATTTCGGACGTGCCGCCGCCAGTCTGGGGATCACTCAGCCGACGCTCTCGGCCGGGATCAAGCAACTCGAGGAGCAGCTTGGGGTTTTGCTGATCTTTCGCGGCTCGCGCTATGGCGGCTTGACCCCCGAAGGGCAGAGCGCGCTGATATGGGCGCGCCGGATCGTCGGTGATACCAGGCAGTTGCGTGAGGAAATGCGGGCGACTCGGCACGGGCTGTCCGGACGCTTGAGGATCGCGGCCATTCCCACGGCGCTGACCTGGGCCGCCAAGCTCAGTGCCCGTTTCGGGGCCATGCATCCGAATGTCAGTTTCACGATCCTGTCGCGCACCTCCATCGATATCCTGCAAATGATCGACGATCTCGATATCGATGCCGGGATCTCCTATCTCGACAATGAACCCTTGGGCAAGGTGAGCACGGTTCCCTTGTATGACGAGCGTTACATGCTGGTTTGCGGAGAGGAGACCGAGTTTGCGAAACGTACCAGCATGGCATGGGCTGATCTCGACGGGCAAAGGCTCTGCCTTCTGACTTCGGACATGCAAAACCGACGGATCATCAACCGCAATCTCGCCACCGCCGGGGTGACGCCGCTGGCAATGGTCGAATCGACTTCAACCGTGGTGCTGGTTTCGCATGTCGTGGCGGGGGGGTGGCTGACCATCCTGCCCGAGGATATCGCGATTTTCCTCGCGCAGGGAAAGGCATTGCGGGTGGTTCCGATGCAAGGCGAGGACAGCACCCATGCCGTTGGCCTGGTGGCACCCTGGCGCGAGCCGCATACCCCGGTGCTCGAGGCGCTTTTGACGGAGGCGCGCCGAATGGGTGCGCGCCGGATGCGGACGAAGAAATGATTTCGATCAAGTGACGGGCAGAGATAAATCCTTTCTGTCAAGGCTGTGAACCGACTAAACGCTCCGCGCCTCCGATGCTCCCCGGAGCGACCGAGACCGCCTTGAGTACCGCGTGAACCGGTTTGCCGGGCTCCAGTGCCAACGCCTTCGCCGAACGCCGGGTGATCCGCGCGAGGATGGCTTCGCCGCCTGCATCGAGCCGGACGAGCATGCCGATATCCGTTTCGGTCAGATCGCGAACAACCGCCGGCAGCACATTCAGCGCAGAGATCCCCTTGGGCCGGTCCAGCGCAATCATGACGTCCTGCGCAAGGATTCGCAGGCGCATGACAGCTCGCGGTGCGGCCCCGACATATGGCAAAAAGATCGTCCCGGTGGCGGTGCCAAGCCGGGTCAGCCCATCCGCTTCATGAGCCTCGATCCGGGCGGTGATGATCGCGCCGGTTTCGCGCAGGCCCAGTACCGGAGCGATGGCCGGATCGGACAGGATTTCGGCGGCAGTTCCCGCGCGTATGACATGACCGGATTCGATCAGGACAATACTGGTGGCCAGCCGGGCAATCTCGGCCGGCGCATGGCTGACATAGAGGATCGGCAGCCCGGTTTCGTCCCGCAGCCGCTCCAGATAGGGCAGGATCTCGGCCTTGCGCGCCTCGTCCAGCGCGGCCAGCGGCTCGTCCATCAAGAGCAGGCGCGGATCGGACAGGATCGCGCGTCCCAAGGCCACCCGCTGCCTTTCGCCCCCGGACAGGGCCACGGGGCGTCGGCTTAGCAAGTGACCGATCCCGAGCATTTCGACGATCCGCGCGAAACCGGCGCGGTCGTGACGGCCCGAGAACCAGCGCCCGTAAAGCAGGTTCTGCCGTACCGTCAGATGGGGGAAAAGCCGTGCTTCTTGAAAGACATAGCCCATACCGCGCCGGTGTGGCGGCAGAAAGCGCCCGGTTTCACTGTCCGAAAGTAACCGCCCGTCCATCTCGATCCGGCCCCCATCGGGGCGCATCAGCCCGGCGACGGCGTTGACGATACTGGTCTTGCCCGAGCCCGAGCGTCCGAACAGCGCGGTCACGCCGGGCGGCGCCTCGAATGCGGCGTCCAGCGTGAAATCGGGAAAGCGGTGGCGGATCGAAACGGATAGCATCAGCGCGCCCCGATCCGCCGGGCGACCGCCCGCGCCAGCCATTCGGACAGGAACAGCGCCCCCATCGCGATCACCACCGCGACCAGCACAAGGCGCAGCGCCGAGTCCTCTCCCCCCGGCACCTGCAGGAAGGCGTAGACGGCAGAGGGCAGGGTCTGGGTCTGGCCGGGGATATTCGAGACGAAGGTGATCGTCGCGCCGAATTCCCCCACCGCCTTGGCGAAGCCCAGCACCATCCCGGCCATGATCCCCGGCAGGATCAACGGCAGGGTAATCGTGGCAAAGACCCAGATGCGCGGCGCGCCGAGCGTTGAGGCGGCCTGTTCCAGCTTCGGGTCCACCGCCTCGATGGCGAGGCGGATGGCGCGAACCATCAGGGGAAATCCCATGATCGCGGCTGCCAGCGCGGCACCCGTCCAGCGGAAGGCAAGCACGATGCCGATCTGGTCGAGGAATTGCCCGATCATGCCGCGCCGTCCGAAGGTCAGCAGCAGCAGATAGCCGGTCACCACCGGGGGCAGTACCAGCGGCAGATGCACGAGTACATTCAGCAGGCCACGTCCCGGAAAGCGCCAGCGTGCCAGGGCATAGGCCACCAGCAGCCCGAAAGGCAGGCTGGCCATCACCGCCACGGTCGAGACACGCAACGACAGGGCAACCGCCTGCCATTCCTCGGGGGATAGCCAGCCGCTCATGGATCAGTCCGGCACGGTAAAGCCATGCCGGACGAAAACCTGTGCTGCGGCCTCGTCCGAAAGGGCGTCATGGAACTGACGATCGGCCTTATCCCGGGCGTCGGAAAGCAGCCCGGCGGGATAAATGATCGGGGGGTGGCTGGCGGCGGGAAACTCGCCGATCACGGTCACATTCTCGTCGGCCAGCGCGTCGCTGGCATAGACGATCCCATATGGAGCCTCGCCGGTCGAAACCAGCGCCAGTGCCGTCCGGACGTTATCCGTTTGCGCAACATCCTCGACGACCCTGCCCCACAGCCCCAACTGGACCAGCGCGGCCTTGCCATATTGCCCTGCCGGAACCGAGTCCACCAATGCCATGGCCAGCTTGCCGCCGTCCAGCAATGCGGGCAGATCCGTCTCTGGTCCGATCTCTTCCAGTTTGGATGCCTCCGGATCAGAGGCGATCAGGACCAGCCTGTTGCCCAGAATATCCTTGCGTCCGTCCTTGGCCAGAAGCCCGGCTTTCTCGACCTCGTCCATCCATTCGACATTGGCCGAAACGAACAGATCCGCCGGAGCCCCGGCAAGGATTTGCTTGGCCAGTTGCCCGGAACCCGCATAGGAGATCGTAACCTCATGCCCTGTATCCGCGGCGAAACCTTCGGCCACCTCGTCCAGCGCGTTCTTCAGCGAGGCGGCCGCGAAAACCACCACTTCCTCGGCATTCGCGGATGCGGCGGCAATCAGCAGGATCGCGGGCATAAGGAAGGTGCGGAGAACTTGCATCGGCATATCCATGGCTTCGATATGTTTAGGTGGATATATCGCCTGCCCGATCCCGGCATGCAAGCGATATTTCCAGACGGACATAACCCGCGAATGCGCGCTTTACGGTTGATCTTTGCCGCGTCAAGGATTATTTGGGCCCCAGTCAATCGGGCGACATGGTCACAACAGGCCACAAGAATACGGGTCGGGCGCATAGCCACGACCCTTTGTCGTTACTGAAAGGCATCTAACAGACCGGCGGAGCCAACCGTCAGGCCAGATAAACAGACGTAAAGGAAACTGAAAACGCATGTGCGCTAAAGCGACCATGGAGGAATTCGAAGCCCTCCTCAACGAAAGCTTCGACATGGACACGCCCGATGAGGGCAGTGTCGTCAAAGGCCGCGTCATCGCCATCGAGGCGGGACAAGCCATCATCGATGTCGGCTACAAGATGGAAGGCCGCGTCGATCTGAAAGAATTCGCAAATCCCGGCGAGGACGCCAATATCTCGGTCGGCGACGAAGTCGAGGTCTATCTGGACCGTGTCGAGAACGCCCGTGGCGAAGCCTCGATCAGCCGTGAAAAGGCCCGCCGCGAAGAAGCCTGGGATCGCCTGGAGAAAGCCTATGCCGATGAAGAGCGCGTCGAAGGCGCCATCTTCGGTCGCGTCAAGGGTGGCTTCACGGTCGATCTGGGCGGTGCCGTGGCCTTCCTGCCCGGCAGCCAGGTCGATGTCCGCCCCGTGCGCGACGCTGGCCCGCTGATGGGTCTGAAGCAGCCCTTCCAGATCCTGAAAATGGATCGCCGCCGTGGCAACATCGTTGTCTCGCGTCGCGCCATCCTGGAAGAAAGCCGCGCCGAACAGCGTGCCGAGGTTATCGCCAACCTGACCGAAGGCCAGAGCGTGGACGGTGTTGTCAAGAACATCACCGAATACGGCGCCTTCGTCGATCTGGGCGGTGTTGACGGTCTGCTGCATGTCACCGACATGGCATGGCGCCGCGTGAACCACCCCTCGGAAATCCTGTCGATCGGAGAGACCGTCAAGGTTCAGGTCATCAAGATCAACAAGGAAAGCCACCGCATCAGCCTCGGCATGAAGCAGTTGCAGGACGATCCCTGGGATACCGTGGCCGACAAGTTCCCGCTCGGTTCGGTTCACCATGGCCGCGTGACCAACATCACCGATTACGGCGCCTTCGTGGAGCTGGAAGCCGGTGTCGAAGGCCTGGTCCATGTCTCGGAAATGAGCTGGACCAAGAAGAACGTCCATCCGGGCAAGATCGTCTCGACCTCGCAAGAGGTGGACGTCATGGTTCTGGAAATCGACGAAGCCAAGCGCCGCGTCAGCCTCGGTCTGAAGCAGACCATGCGCAACCCGTGGGAAGTCTTTGCCGAGACCCATCCGTCGGGCACCGTCATCGAAGGCGAAGTCAAGAACATCACCGAATTCGGTCTGTTCGTCGGCCTCGAAGGCGATATCGACGGCATGGTTCACCTGTCGGATATCAGCTGGGATGCCCGTGGCGAGGACGCCATCCAGGACTTCCGCAAGGGCGATGTCGTCAAGGCCGTCGTGCAGGACGTGGATGTCGAGAAAGAGCGCATCTCGCTGTCCATCAAGGCGCTTGAGAACGAGCATATGGCTGAAGCCGTTGACGGCGTGAAGCGTGGCTCGATCGTCACCGTCGAAGTGACCGCGATCGAGGATGGCGGCGTCGAGGTGGAATATAACGGCGTCAAGTCGTTCATCCGCCGCAGCGACCTGGCCCGCGACCGTCAGGACCAGCGCCCCGAGCGCTTCCAGGTCGGCGACAAGGTCGATGCCCGCGTCACCAATGTCGACACCAAGACCCGTCGTCTCGGCCTGTCGATCAAGGCGCGCGAGATCGCCGAAGAGAAAGAGGCGATCGACCAGTATGGCAGCTCGGATTCGGGTGCCTCGCTTGGCGACATCCTCGGCGCAGCGCTGAAGCGCGACGAGTAATCAAGGCATCAGCCTTGGAAATGTGATTGGCCCGTCCCCGGATAGGGGGCGGGTTTTCTTTGTCTTTTGTCTTTTCGGATTGCTTCTGCCGCTCGACCGGCTCATTTTGCCCCTCGGGATCGTGACAGGAGGCAAGGTGATGGGTTGGGCCGAAATCGCGGCATTCGCACTGGCAACCGCATTGCTGGTTGCATCACCCGGACCGAATGGCGTGCTGATCGCCCGCACCGTCCCGACATCGGGACCTGCGGCCGGCCTTGCCAACATCGCCGGCTTCTTCACCGCCTTCTATATCCATGGTGCCCTGTCGATCCTCGGCATTGCGATCATCCTGCTGCAATCGGCCACAGCTTTCATGATCGTCAAGTACCTGGGCGCGGCCTATCTGTTCTGGATCGGGATCAAGTCTTTGCTTCAGGCCATCCGGGGTGAGATTGCGACTCCCGGCAGCGTGCGACCCGCGCAGCGGAAACGAAGCTTGTGGCGCGCCTATGTCGAGGGATTGCTGACCAATGGGCTGAATCCCAAGGTTTCGATGTTCTATCTCGCGGTGTTTCCACAGTTCATCCCGGCCAGCGCTCACCCGACAGCCTCGGCATTCCTGCTGGTCTTCGTGCATTCGGCGATCAACGTGATCTGGTTCGGCGCGATGGTCATGCTGTTTTCGCGTCTGACAGGGCTGGCACGCAGCAACCGGGTTCAGCGCTGGTTGAAAGGCGTGACCGGGATCGTCTTCATCGGATTCGGCGCCAAGCTGGCAAGCTGGCGCGCCGCGATCTGACCGGTGATGCTTGCCGGTCAGACCGCCACTCCATATGCTGCCCCGGCATAAACCATCTTCTTCCAAGGATCGCCAATGAACGCCCCAACCGCATCCGAACCCCGGCTGACTTCGCTTTCCCACGGAGGCGGCTGCGGCTGCAAGATCGCGCCCGGCGTATTGACGGGGCTGCTGCGCGGCACCGCGATGCTACCTGTTCCCGAGGCGCTTCTGGTCGGCATCGAAACCTCGGACGACGCAGCCGTCTACCGGTTGAACGATCATCAGGCGTTGGTGGCGACGACCGACTTCTTCATGCCCATCGTTGACGATCCGCTGGATTTCGGCCGGATCGCGGCAACCAATGCGATCAGCGATGTCTATGCGATGGGAGCCACGCCAATCATGGCGCTGTCGCTGGTGGGGATGCCGATCAACACGCTGTCTTCTGAAACCATTGCCCGAATTCTCGAAGGCGGCGCGATGGCCTGCCGGGATGCGGGCATTCCTATCGGAGGCGGCCATACGATCGACTCGGTCGAGGCCATCTATGGGCTGGTTGCCATGGGGCTGGTCGACCCGGCCGATGTCAAACGCAATACCGGAGCGAGGGTCGGCGATGTCCTGATCCTTGGCAAACCGCTTGGTGTCGGTGTCATGTCGGCTGCCCTGAAGAAAGAGGCCTTGGGGAGCCAGGGTTACAAGCAGATGATCGCTGCGACGACGCGACTAAACACCCCCGGCCCGGATCTTGCCCGGTTGCAGGGGGTTCAGGCGATGACCGATGTGACTGGTTTCGGTCTTGCCGGACATATGCTGGAGATGGCGCGGGGATCGAATTGCGAATTGCGGCTGGATTGGGACAGGGTGCCGCTGCTGCCAGGCGCGCGTGAACTTGCCTTGAACGGTTTCGTAACAGGGGCGTCGGGGCGCAACTGGAGCAGCTATGGCGATGATGTGAGTCTGCCTGAAGGATTTGCCGAGGTGGATCGGGCGTTGCTTTCCGATCCGCAGACCAGTGGTGGATTACTGGTGTCCTGCACCGAAGAAAGCGCCGAGGCAGTTCTCGCGATCTTCAACGATCACGGCTTTGCGGATGCGACTGTGATCGGACAGGCACATGAGGGGGCAGGGCGGCTTGTGATCGAATAGCAACCGCGCTGCCTCAAGGGTCGGTGAGCACCGTAACCCTTCTTGATGTTCGAAAACCAGCCGATGCCGGGATATGAAATTCTCGGCACCGGCGTTGTCTGCTATTACTCTCCGCCACCGACGGCCAGCTTGCCGTTGCGCTGTTGGATCATCATGAACGTGTCGAAGGTATATTCGGCCGTCTGAGCATACAGATACCAATCATCGCGATATTGCAGCATCGCTTCATACTGTTTCTTGAACCACTCGTTCTCCGCCGAAAGCTCGGCATAGACCTCGTTGGAGGCCTCGAAGGCTGCAACCATCACGTCTTCGCTGAAGGATCGAAGCTCGGCACCCGAGCCGACCAGCTCTTTCAGTGCGGCCGGGTTCTTCATGTCGTATTTCGCCAGCATGTTCTGGTCCACCGACTGACAGGAGGTGCGCAGAAGCGACTTGTAGCTTTCGGGCAGTTCCTCGAACTTGGCCTTGTTGAAGAAGAAACTGACCGTCGGTCCGCCTTCCCAGAAACCCGGATAATAGTAATAGGGCGCGACCTTCTGGAAGCCCAGCTTGCTGTCGTCATAGGGGCCGACCCATTCGGCAGCATCGATGGTACCCTTTTCGAGCGACGGATAGACGTCGCCGCCAGCAACCTGCTGCGGGACCACACCCAGTTTCTCGACCACCCGGCCAGCAAGCCCGGCAATCCGCATCTTGAGGCCTTTGAGATCTTCGAGGCTGTTGATTTCCTTGCGATACCAGCCACCCATTTGCACGCCAGTATTACCGCCAGGGTAAGCGACGAGGCTGTACTGATCCAGAAACTCGTTATAATTCTCGTTCCCGCCGCCATGATAGTTATAGGCGGCCTTGGCCCGCGCGCTGAACATGAAGGGAAGATCGGCGCCACAGGCAAAGGCCGGGTCCTTGCCCCAGTTGTAATAACCAACGGAATGGGCCGATTCCACGGTGCCATCCGTCGCCGCGTTGATTGCGTCCAGCCCGGGTACGATCTCGCCCGCGGCAAAGACCTGGATGTTGAACTTGCCGTCACTGGCTTCCTTCAATCGTGTCGAAAGCTCTTCACCGCCACCATAAATGGTGTCGAGCGATTTCGGAAAGGACGATGCCAGACGCCAGTTGATCGTGGGGGATTCCTGTGCAATCGCCGGGGCGGCCAGTGTTGATCCTGCAGCGGCAGCCGCGCCACCGACCGAGGCACGCGTCAGGAAGGACCGGCGGTCCAGTTTATTGGAATCTTTCATATATTCTCCTCCGAGTTGGGCGGTAGGGATTGGATCCCGTCGTTCTGCCGCCAGTCACGGGCCGCAGTTTAGCCGGAGATCGGCGGCTGTCGAGGGGGCATGAGAACATGTGGAGTGAAAAAACATCGGCACCCCATCCACTTTCTAGAATTTTACCTTAACATATTAATAAGACAAGTAATTATCGCACCTTATTTGGAGAGGCGCGAGGCCCTCGCCAGAGAGGCAAGGGCCAAAATTTCTCAGCGCAGGATCGAACGCCCCGCATAGACAGCAGTCGCGCCAAGCATTTCTTCGATCCGGATCAGTTGGTTGTATTTGGCCAGCCGGTCCGAACGCGCGAGGCTGCCGGTCTTGATCTGGCCGCAATTGGTGGCGACGGCGAGATCCGCGATCGTGGCATCCTCGGTTTCGCCCGAACGATGGCTCATCACGCTGGTATAGCGGGCGCGGTCGGCCATGCGCACTGCGTCCAGTGTTTCGGACAGGGTGCCGATCTGGTTGACCTTGACCAGCAGGCTGTTGCCGCATCCCTTGGCAATACCGTCGGCCAGACGGGTGGGGTTGGTCACGAACAGGTCGTCGCCGACCAATTGCACCGTGTCACCCAGCTTGTCGGTCAAGAGCTTCCAGCCGTCCCAGTCATCCTCAGCGCAGCCATCCTCGATGGACAGGATCGGATAATCGCCGCAAAGCGCCGCGAGATAATCGACATTCTCTGCCGGGGTCAGGGATTTCCCTTCGCCGGAAAACTCGTATTTGCCGTTCTTGAAATATTCGGTCGAGGCGCAATCAAGTGCCAGCATGATATCGTCGCCGGGCTTGTAGCCGGCTTTCTCGATGGCCTTGAGGATGAAATCCAGCGCGTCCCGCGTGCCCGAAAGGTTCGGGGCGAAACCACCCTCGTCGCCGACACCAGTGGCCAATCCCGCCGCCGCCAGCTCTTTTTTCAGCGTGTGGAACACCTCGGATCCCATGCGCACGGCATCGCGGATACTCTCCGCGCTGACAGGCATGATCATGAATTCCTGGATGTCGATGGGGTTGTCGGCATGTTCGCCGCCATTGATGATATTCATCATCGGCACCGGCAGGATATGCGCGCCCGTGCCGCCGACATAACGATACAGCGGCTGTGCGCAGCTTTCGGCGGCGGCCTTTGCGACGGCCAGCGAAACGCCCAGGATCGCATTCGCGCCCAAACGGCCCTTGTTCGGCGTGCCGTCCACGTCGATCATCAACGCGTCGATGGCCTGCTGTTCGGTGGCATCCTCGCCGACCAGCAATTCGGCGATCTCGCCATTCACGGCAGCGACGGCTTCCAGCACGCCCTTGCCCATATAGCGCGACGTGTCGCCGTCGCGCCGTTCGACCGCCTCATGTGCTCCGGTGGAAGCGCCCGAGGGCACCGCCGCACGGCCGAGGGTGCCGTCTTCCAGTGTCACGTCGACCTCGACGGTCGGATTGCCGCGGCTGTCGAGAATCTCGCGGGCGAAAATGTCGAAGATGGCGGTCATTTGGTGCCTCCGTTGATCAGCGTTGACGCATACATAACCGCCACGGCTTCAAGCCGAAAGCAGCAATCGTCATGCAAATCCGATATCTGCCCAGATTGGCAGGTGGTCCGAAGCGTCGCGCGCCTGCGCCCCATTGCCGACTCCTGACGCGATGATTTCCAGTCCGGGCGAGATGGCGAAACGGTCAAGTTTCAGGCGCGGCAAAGGTGCGGGATATGACGGCCCCGGCGCTACGACCCTGAATCCCGAGAGCATTTCCAGCCCCCGATCATCGCGCCATTCGTTGAAATCGCCCATCATCACGATATGATCCCCGCCGATCCGGCCGGCCTGTGCCGAGACACGGGCAAGCTGCGCTCGGCGAGAGGATCGCGTCAGCCCCAGATGCAGGCCGATCACCGTCAATTCAGGTAAACGCAAGGCAACGGCCCCACGCGGTTCCAGGCCCGGCAGTGGAAGACGCCGCAAAACGGCTGCCTCGGCCAGATCGGGACGCATCAGGATCGTCTGGCCATGCCAACCCAGGGAGTTCTCGCCCGTTCCGTTGATATCGGCGGGGACCAGCCCGGTCTCGCGCTCGATCAACGATCGGGGCAGGGCTTCGGGCCGCGTACCAAGACGGAAATCAACCTCCTGCAAGGCGATGATGTCCGGCCTGAGTTCGCGAATGACGGCAAGGTTGCGTTCTGGCGCATGTGGACCGGCAAGGCCACGGCACTTGTGCAGATTGTAACTGGCCAGTCTCAACACGACCCCGTTCCCCTTTTACCTTCCCGCAGATTATGCCGGGATCGGGTCGTTGCAAAGGCTGGGTCACATCAACTTCACGTTCCGCAAAAGGTCTGCCGGACGATCTCCTCGGGACGGGGAGGGGAGGCAAGATCGCTCCATTCCGGGCGGTCCTCATGCGGGTGGATCACCGCATCTAGCAGTCGTTCGAACGGGGTCAGATCATTCGCGACTGCCGACTCGATGGCCTCTTCCACGCGGTGATTGCGCGGAATGCGCAACGGGTTGGCTTTGGCCATCACATTGTCATCCGGGCAAAAAGATCGCCAATCCTCGACCCATTCGTCAAATTGTGCCGGGTCCGGGAACTCGTCCCGTGCCGAGCCGTCTGCCAAGCCACGGAAAACCCGTGTGAAATCGGCGCGCTGCCGGGCCATGATGGTTAGCAGGCGCTCGATCAGCGGCTGGATGTTCTCGCCCGCGTCGCTCAGTCCCAATTTCTCGCCGAACCGCCTTAGCCATGCCGTTTGGTAGAGGGGTGCGAAACGATGCACCGACCGGGTTGCCGCCTCGATGGCAGCGTCCCGTTCGCCCATCAACGGGATCAGGCAGGTTGCCAGTTGCGCAAGATTCCAGACCGCCACCTGCGGCTGCTGCGCCCAAGCGTATCGCCCCATCTGATCTATCGAGGAAAAGACCGTATCGGGATGATATGCATCCATGAATGCACAAGGGCCATAATCGATGGTTTCGCCCGATACTGCCATGTTGTCGGT
Source organism: Paracoccus saliphilus (assembly GCF_028553805.1). Classification (NCBI taxonomy): domain Bacteria; kingdom Pseudomonadati; phylum Pseudomonadota; class Alphaproteobacteria; order Rhodobacterales; family Paracoccaceae; genus Paracoccus; species Paracoccus saliphilus. The sequence continues at coordinate 1,839,211 of NZ_CP067140.1, forward strand.
ATTCATGACCCCGTGAATAAAGCCGAGCGCCATCCATTGCGCGATGGTTTCGGCCTGCCGCTCCACCACCTTGTCCAGCATGTCCAGAGGTCCCGATGCCTCGGGATAATGCCGCGCGATGACATGATCGGTCAGCGCGGCCAGTGCATCCTCGCGTCCCCGAACGGCGAAATACTGGAACGTGCCGACCCTGATATGGCTGGAGGCAGTTCGGGTCAGCAACGCTCCCGGCAGGGCGGTTTCGCGCCAGACCGTTTCGCCGGTCATCACCGCTGCGAGTGCCCGCGTTGTCGGCACGCCCATCGCAGCCATGAATTCGCTGACGACATATTCACGCAGTACGGGCCCCAACCATGCCCGGCCATCGCCCATCCGCGAGAACGGAGTCTTGCCGCTGCCCTTGAGTTGGATATCGAAGCGCACACCGTCCGGCGCCACCACCTCGCCCAGCAAGACGGCCCGGCCGTCGCCAAGCTGCGGTACGAACCCTCCGAACTGGTGTCCGGCATAGGCCTGTGCGATCGGCTCGGCACCTGCAGGCAGTGCATTGCCGGCCAGCATCGCCACGCCATCGGGGCCACGCAGCCAATCCACATCCACTCCCAACCGCTCGGCCAGTTCTGCATTCAGGGCAATCAGGCGCGCGTCGGATACCGGGGTCGGATCGATACGGGCGAAGAACCCCTTTGGCAGGCGCGCATAGCTGTTGTCGAAATGGATCATGAAGGTCTCCTTTCTCTCTAGATAAGCAGAACAGCGCGATTTGCCATCCCTTGCGTGAGACGCCGCATCCGCGTATCGCCTGCAGGAAAAGGAGCATCAGTGGATCATGGATCAGGCAGAGCGCAACAATGCCGCCTCGAACGGCGGGAGACCCGAGGGCGGTTTTGCGGCGATGGTGCCCGAACTTGATGTGACCGACCTCGGTGAAAGCCTGCGGTTCTGGTGCGATTTGCTGGGCTTTTCGGTTGCCTATTCCCGACCGGACGCGGGATTTGCCTATCTTCAACGAGGCCCGCTGCAGATCATGCTATGCCGGTTCAACGGGGATTGGGCCACAGGTCCTCTGGAACCTCCCCTTGGTCGGGGTGTGAATTTCCAGATGAGCGTCGACGCGGTCGAGCCGATTGCGGGCACTCTGGAAAAGGCCGGATGGGCGCTGTTCCGTCCGGTCGAAGAGAAAAGATATCGTGTGGGTGACAGTTGGTCTGTAACTCGCGAATTTCTGGTTCAGGATCTGGATGGATACCTGCTGCGCTTCCAGGCCAGCGCATAGCCGCCTGAGCGGTCATCAAAGGAGCAAAGCCGATGAAATTTCTCGATCTGGCACGCGTTCATATCCGCTCGGGCGGCGGCGGCGCCGGTTGCGTCTCGTTCCGGCGCGAGAAATATGTCGAATATGGCGGCCCCGATGGCGGTGATGGCGGGCGCGGCGGCGATGTCTGGGCCGAGGCAGTCGAGGGGCTGAACACGCTGATCGATTTCCGGTATCAGCAGCACTTCTTCGCCAAATCCGGACAGCACGGCATGGGCAGCCAGATGACCGGCAGATCGGGCGACGATAAAGTGCTGCGCGTTCCGGTCGGCACCGAGATCCTCGAAGAGGACGAAGAAACGCCCATCGCCGATCTGACCGAGCCGGGCCAGCGCGTCCTGCTCGCCAAGGGCGGCAATGGGGGTTGGGGTAACCTGCATTTCAAGACTTCGACCAATCGGGCGCCACGCAAGGCCAATCCCGGCCAACCCGGGGTCGAGCGGACCATCTGGCTACGGCTCAAGCTGATTGCGGATGCGGGGCTGGTCGGGTTGCCGAATGCGGGCAAATCGACCTTCCTGGCGACCGTATCGAATGCCCGCCCCAAGATCGCCGATTATCCCTTTACCACGCTGCATCCCAACCTGGGAGTGGTCGGGGTGGATGGCCGGGAATTCGTCATGGCCGATATTCCGGGACTGATCGAGGGTGCCAGCGAGGGCAGGGGGATCGGCGACCGCTTCCTTGGCCATGTCGAACGCTGCTCGGTGCTACTGCATCTGGTCGACGGCACATCCGAGGATGTGGCGAGTGATGCCCGCACCATCCTGACCGAGCTTGATGCCTATTCCCCGGTGCTGATGTCCAAGCCGCGCGTCACCGCGCTGAACAAGATCGATGCGCTGGACGATCAGACCATCGCCGAACGCCATGCCGCATTGGAGACGGAACTCGGGACTCCGGTGCATATGATGTCCAGCGTGGCGCGTCAGGGCGTGACCGAGGTACTGCGCGCGCTCCGGTCCGAGATCGCGCCGACCCGACACAGCACGGATGATGAGTCCGACGCACCATGGCAACCCTAACCCCTTCTCTGACCTCTGCCCGCCGGCTGGTCATCAAGATCGGCTCGGCGCTGCTGGTCGGTCCCCAGGGACTGCGTGGCGACTGGTTGCAGGGGCTTTGCGACGACGTGGCGGAATGGCGGCGGGGCGGCTCCGACGTGGTGCTGGTTTCCTCCGGCTCCATCGCGCTTGGCCGCCGGGTTCTGGGTCTTCCACCGGGCGCCCTGGCGCTCGAACAGGCGCAGGCGGCCGCGGCAGTCGGCCAGATCCGTCTTGCCCGGGCCTATGAAGAGGCGCTGGCCCCGCATGGGGTGACGACCGCGCAAGTCCTGCTGACGCTGGAGGACAGTGCCGAGCGGCGGCGGTACCTGAACAGCCGGGCGACGATGCAGATGCTCTTGTCGTTTGGCGTCGTGCCCATCGTGAACGAGAACGACACGATCGCCACCGACGAGATCCGCTATGGCGACAATGACCGGCTCGCTGCCCAGATCGCGGTGACCTGCGGGGCCGATCAGTTGTTGCTGCTATCGGATGTGGATGGGCTGTATACTGCCAATCCGAAAACCGATCCCACCGCCCGGCATTTGCCGGTCATCAGGCAACTGACCCCCGAGATCGAGGCGATGGGCGGAGATCCTGTTTCGGGACTCTCCAGGGGAGGCATGAAAACCAAGCTGATGGCCGCCCGAACCGCCATCGCCGGTGGTTGCGCCATGGTGATCGCGGAAGGCTCGGTCACGCGCCCGCTGACCGCGGTGGCAGAAGGGGCTCGTGCCAGTTGGTTCCTGCCCGATGGCGATCCGCAAACGGCGCGCAAACGCTGGATCGCGGCGATGAAGCCCAAGGGCGTTCTGAGCATCGATCAAGGTGCCGCCGATGCGCTGCGCCGCGGGAAATCCCTTCTGCCCGCCGGGGTCCGCGCGATCACCGGCACCTTCGGGCGGGGTGATCCGGTGACGATCTCCGGCCCCTCGGGAGAGGCCCTCGCGACCGGCTTGTCGCGTTATACCGCCGACGAGGCACGCCGTATCATCGGCCACCACTCGGCCGAAATCGAGACGATCCTCGGCTATCCCGGACGCGCGGCGCTGGTTCATCGCGACGACATGGCACTGTGACGGAAAGGAGCACGTATATGCCAAATCTGGTCATCACCTATTGCACCGGCTGCAACTGGTTGCTGAGGGCAGGTTGGTATGCGCAGGAATGCCTGTCGACCTTCGGCACGGCTATCAGCGTCACCCTGATTCCAGACGATTCCGGCGGTATTTTCGAGATCTCGCTTGATGGCGCGACGATATGGGAGCGCAAGCGCGATGGCGGCTTTCCCGATATCAAGGCCCTGAAGCAGCGGGTCCGGGATCGGATCGACCCCGGACTCTCGCTTGGACATTCGGACAAGTAACTGCCTTTGCACCGATGCGGCAGGTCGGAACCACGACCTCGCATTCTTTGGGGCGCCTGACCGAAGCCAGGCCTCAAGTCATCGAATAATCAGCGTTTTCCGCGGGGCTTGGATTTGCCGCCCTTCGCTGCCATCTTCCGCGCGGCTTCGGCCGCTGCAAGCAATTCTTCGGCAATTTCGGTCGCTTCCTCTGGGTCGAAATCCAGCGGCAGATCGAGGCCCTCGCCTTCGACATAGATTCTTACCATGCCCTGATCCGTCGGCCCGACCTGCAGATTGGCGGCTATTTCGCTTTGGCTGTTGATGCTCACGGTCCTGACCCCTGTCTTTAGAAAGCTTTCTGTAGCCTGTTGCAAATTTCCCGGCAAGTCGGGCTTGCAACCTTTGCTTACCGGGTTTAGAGAACGCTTCCGTGCCGCCTTAGCTCAGTTGGTTAGAGCGCTGGATTGTGGATCCAGAGGTCCCCCGTTCAAGCCGGGGAGGCGGTACCAATAATTTCAATGACTTAAGTGAATGTGCTCAATTCAGGTTGAGAGGTGGTTGAGAGGCCAGTTGAGAGTATCGATTCTCAACGTTCCTTTTGCGTTCCAATCCGCATCTGGATGACCTGATTGATGCTTTCCGATCTGGACCTGGAATAACGGTCTGTCGTGGTCACGGATGCATGGTTCGCAGCGTCGCGGAGCTACATGGGAGTTGCGCCCGCGTTCCTGGCATGTGTGATCGCCGCGGCGCGCGTGTCGCGGACCCAGATATGCGATGGCACGCCAGCGGCATCACGGTATTCGCACCACTTGTCTCGCCACCTGTAGCGATCGAACGGCAGTCCAGTGTTCGGGTTCACAATCACGGGGCCGACGCGACTTTCCCTCGGTATCGACAGCAAGCGGCTGCGGAGTTGAGGAAGCGGTGTCAGATTGAAGACCAGCTCATCGGGAAGGTCATCTTCCGTTTTCGATGGCGTCTTGCGTACCTCCGACACATCGCGATCAATCATCGCCCAGGTCAGGCCGTCGGCCCACCGGAAGTTTCCGCGAATGATGCCGCTGTCGCGGGGATCATCCTTGCCGAGGCGCAACCACTGACCAATCACATCAACACCGCGAAGACTCAGCCACCATTGCAGTGACACGCCCAAGGCGAACATGGCGTCACCGGCATCGTCAGCTTTCTGGATGACCGCCTCGACCTGTTGCGATGTCGGCGCAACGGTCCGGGGTTTTGGCCCCTTGATCCGCATTTCGGACAGGACATCCTTGATTGCAGCGCAGCCAGAAACGTTCAGCGCCTTTCCATATCCGACCAGTATCCGAAGCATGGTGAACTGCGCCTTGATGTAGTGCTGGCTTCGACCGTTGTCCTTCATTGCCTTTTGCCATCGCTTCAGTTCGGCAAAGTCTACGTCTGCGATGAAGCCCTGGCCGATCGCTTCTTCCCAGCTGGCAAGGCGGGACCGGTAGCTGTCCTGGGTAACCGACTTCACCTCGTGGAATGGAGAAATCTCGTCGGCCAGGTACCGACCGATCAGCCATTTCCATGTTCCCGGCTCTACCTTCGGCGAGTCGTCATCGAACCAGCAAATCATTTCCCTGGTCAGTTCGCGTGCGAGCCGAGCCCGCTCGGCATCTTGCCCGTCACCGATCTCACCGGGCAGCCGGACATTCTTCACGGCATATCCGGCCTCTCGGTATTTCGCGGGGGCCTTCCAGTAAAGCCAGTTCCTTGTTCTGGCCGTGTGAGGGGCAAAGAGCGGATCGCTCCCGTCCCATAATCTATTCTCTGCGGTTCATGCATATGCACTCCTGTTCAGAAGGCGCGGAGGTTGATCCTCTGCCCTTTGTCGTCGGGCTTTTCATGGGCCCGAACCTGAACAGGATCAGCAACGCGCCGTCTCTTGGCAAGCCAGGCGTCGACATCGGCCTTCAAGGTGAAGCCGGTGAGCGGGTCGCGGGGTGGGAATCCTTCACTCTCCAGGCGCTTTCGTTCCCGCTTCAGCCAGTCATGGGATCGCCCGAACCGCGCAGCGATCCAGTGCTCCGAACCATAGGCTGCAACAGGATCAAAGGTTTTGTCGTTGGTTGGGCATGCCATCATCCCACCTCCTGAAACTTCTCGACTTCATTGCCCCAGTTCGCCCAGCCTTCACGGCGCTGGCGGCTAAATAGTTCGATGCGCCTGGCGTCCGACATCAGCCGCTCGGCCTCGGTGAATGCCTCGTCGGGCTTGCGGCTATGCTCGCGAACCGGGCCCATGATGACCGGGCGAACCGACCGGCTGGTCTTCGGCGATCCGCGGGTTCCGATCAGGAACGGCTCACCCGCACAGCGCAGGATGTATCCGGTCCCGAAGGCCAGCTTGCCGTGCTTTGTGGTTTTCACCCAATGGCCGGCCGTCTTTCGATTGAAGCCCCAGGCATCCATAATGTCGAAGGCCTCGCGCAGGAGCGGGTTGGTGGCCCAGAGCCACAGGACGCAATTGTCGGACGCCAGGGCAGAGACGGGTAGGGCGGCGATGTCATCGAGTGACATGCAGGCGTATTGCGCCTTGGCGTTCTTCGCTTCGCCCGCGGATGAGTAGTTGTCGAACGATCAGGGCGGGTCGGCCATGATCAGGTCGAAGCCGCCGAAGGGGCGCAGGGCGTGGAATGTGTGGAGCGGGCTCACGTATGCATACTCCGAAACGCGTTCAGGTCTTTCAGAAGGTCAAGCCCCTCGCCAACCTAGACGTACACATACGCAGCACCAAGTGGCCTCGCGCCGATCTTTATCCACGCATCGGGCCGACCATCGGCTACCGGATCGTGGCAAGCCCAAAATGTAGAGCCCTTATATTTGCCATCGGTCCATTTCCATTTCGCGGCAATTATTTGATCGCCGACCGGGGCGCTAAGTCCCGCCGATACAACCCAACGTCCGAACGCCTCGGCCAGCGCGATCTGCGCCGCCTGAACCGATCTCGCGGTGCCCCGTTCGTCGGTGCGATCCAGCTCCCATGTGGCGCGGCCATCGCCGAGCGGATTGATACGCCCGATATATGCCTTGCTCGGCAAACAGTTTTGCGGCTTTCAGCTGGAGGTCGGCATTTCCTACGATCTGATCCGCGACAGAGACGATGGCCTCAGTCCGTTTGACCTCCTGATCGATCTGTTCGGCCGAGATGCCCTCGTCGGACAGCCGCTCGAGCTGCGCAAAAAGGTGGTTGTTCAAATCACCAAGCTTGTTTCTCATGGTTCACGCTCTCTGCTGCTGCGCCAACCGCTTTTCGGCGGCGGCAATCCAATTGCTGAAGGCACCCTGCAATCCGCTCGTGCTGGTCGAGCTTATCCGGCGCATGGTGATACGGTTGTTCTCGGCTCTCTCCGCGACCTGGGCGCCGTAGGTGGCGGTCAGGTACTCGCCGAGTTCGACCGCGGCTTTCCGGTGTCGGCGGTGCTGATCCATGATGTCGCCGCGGCGAGAGTCGATTGTTGGCAGCTGCGAGATGCGTGCGCGAAGATCGGCGATGATGTCGGGAAGGGCGGTTGTGTCGGTCATTACATTCTCCTTGTCCCGTCGATGATGCGGTCAAGCCATACGGGCTTGTTGTCACGCTGACGGCCAATCAGGGCTTCGCCGGCCCGAATTGCCTTGATGATCGGATTGGCAAAACGTTTTTCGTGAGCATGCATAGATCCCTCGCGAGGTATCATGCGGTCCTCGCCATCCAGGCCGTCCGGTAAACTCGCGGATTCTATGATGGTGTGCAGGTCGTCACGCAGGCACGGCAAGGCAAGGCGGACCGCATTTTCCAGTGCATCGATCCGCTCAGCCGTCCCACCCGGCTTCCGTGCCCTGGCCCGCCATTCGGCGCGACAGTCGGGGCAGGCCCGGTAATGATCGTCGGGCTTTGGCCCGCCGCAATTGTTGCAGAGGACGGCGACGTCAGACCGTCGCATTGTGGCCCTCCTCGTCAACCGCCCGCCCGATCTCGGCCGCCAGCCGTTCGATCATGTCGTCATCGGCGACGGTGCCATCCTGTTCTAGCAACGCCATCGCAGCTGCGGTGCGCCCCATGTCGCCGCAATAGTCTTGGCGGACCTGGAAGGCGTAAGCCTCGCGGAGCTGATCGTCGGTGAAGGTGGAAAGGGTAGGGATACTCATTTCAGCCACCATGCGGCCAGCGCGCCGCCCGCGAAGGTCCCGAACATGCCCACGGCGATGTAGATCAGATCGCAGGCCTTGATGGATTGCAGCGGCGACGGCACCTCGTGGTCCTCGACGGCCGGCAGGTCGATCGGCAGTGGATTGCCTGGCGCTTCGCTTTCCGGTCCCTGCCGCGTGCTGCGGCCAGCGTGGCGGGTGACGATACGCTCCTCCATTACCTTGCCCCCTCGTGACCGATCGGCGGGCGATGGCACTGCCGAAGGGTGCGGCCCTCTGCATTCGATCGGATGTACCAGGCGAGCCTGCGTGCGACCGGGCCAGCGGCTGCGGCTGCCTCGGGGTCGGTCAGAACCTTCCGGACCTGATCATGGATCGGATGCCGGGCAAGGGCGTCGTCGGGAAGAATTGACATGGCGATGGTCTCCATCGGGTTGCGATGGGCCAAGATGCATTCCAGATAAAATGGAACATCAATATATACATTACAAAAAAAATGGAATACTAGATTGCGCGTCTTGCAGTATCGGCAAATGTTCGCTTATTGTTCTTGCGGTGGAGTGAGGGGGAGAAAATCGATGAGCAGAGTCATGTTCGCAATAGGCGCAGTGGCGTATCGCTTGGGAATGACCTCAATCTGCTGTTTGCTCCCATTCACTGTTTGCGACTTCGAGTGCGGGGAAGAGACGATCCTGAACGTCGCCAGGTAGCTGAGAATAGTGACCGCTCATCAGGAAGTTGAAGTCTATTCTGTGCTCTTTGAAGAAGTAGCTCATAATTTCCCTGTTCGGGAATGTGTGAGCCTTTTCCATGTTGCTAATGTTCGTGGTTCTTTTTAGCCCTAAGCTTCTCGCCAGTTCGGTCTGCATCAAATTTGCCGCATATCTGGCGGCTTTCAGCCGAATTGCACATGCAACAATGCCCATGTCGCCAGTGTGCGCAAGTGAATGTTTTTGTTCGCTGTTCATGTCGGCCTTGTAGTCCGTTTTCAGAAATTCTGGAATGAATCTGTTCTGGAATATTGACATTCCAGAAAAACTGGATGATCTATCGGACATGACTCAGGCATCCGACATCACCACGGCCCAAGTATGCGACGCGATTGGTCGATCGACCATCGCTCGTTCGCTTGGCGTAAAGGTTACCGCGGTAAGTAATGCGGTGACGGACGGCAAGTTTCCGGCGAGGTGGTTTCTGGTCATCAATAAATTTTGCGAAGGTGACGGCATTCCATGTCCAGATCGCCTTTTCAGCTTTGTTGGTGCGGATGCGGTGGGTCGGCAAATATCCATCCAAAGGCGATGCCGGTGATGCTCCCCCATTGGATTGGTCCACCGTTATGTTTAGGAAAACGGAGGATCAGAAATGGCGAACAAGCGTCACAAACCCGAAGAAATTGTCACGAAGTTGCGGCAAGTTGAGGTCTTGGTCGGCCAAGGAATGTCGCGTGTCGATGCGATCCGTGAAGTTCGCGTTACCGAACAGACCTATTACCGTTGGCGCAAGCAATATGGCGGTATGGGAAGCGACCAACTGAAAGAACTCAAGCGACTTCAGAATTGAGCCTGTGAACGCCACCGGTTCGAGAGAGCAGGCGAACAATGAACGGCTGAGAAGGGCTGTGTCGGAGCTGACGTTGGACAAGCTGATCTTGGGGGAATGAGGCATGGAATGCCACTGGTTCGAATGACATGCCGAATGCCAAGGGAAACTTCTGAGCCCCGCTCGCCGTCGCGCCTGCATCGATCATGTGCGCAGCCAGATGAAGGTTTCCGAGCGTCGTGTGTGTCGTGTGCTGGGCCAACATCGCTCCACCCAAAGATATCCACCGCAAGGACGTGCCGACGAAGAGCGGCTGGTCGCAGACATGATCGAACTGGCCCGTCAATATGGCAGCTCAGGCTATCGTCGGATCGCAGCTCTGCTGAGAGAAGCTGGATGGCAGGTGAACGATAAACGCGTCGAAAGGCTGTGGCGGCGAGACTGAGGAGGATCAGGAAACAGTCCGGGGGACTGTTTGCCCGACGAAGCTTAAAGTGCCAATGAAACAACCGAAGAAAGGCCGGCTCTGGCTGAACGACGGATCATGCATCCGGCTCCGGCCGGAATATCGTGATCATGTCTGGTCCTATGATTTCGTTCATGGCCGCACCGATGATGGCAAGGTGTTCCGGACATTGAACATCCTGGATGAACACAGCCGGGAATGCCTGGCGATCAGGGTCAAGCGCAAGCTGAGTTCGAATGACGTGATCGATGCCTTGAGCGACCTGTTCATCATGCGGGGCGTGCCGGGGTTCATTCGCTCCGACAACGGCCCCGAGTTCGTGGCCCAGGCTGTTCAGGACTGGATCAAGGCTGTCGGTGCCAGAACGGCCTATATCGAGCCAGGTTCACCTTGGGAGAACGGCTATTGCGAGAGCTTCAATGCCCGGTTCAGGGATGAACTGCTCGACGGCGAGATCTTTTACAGCTTGCGAGAAGCACAAATCCTGATCGAACAATGGAGAAAACACTACAACACGAAACGACCGCATAGTGCTCTGGGCTATCGCCCGCCGGCACCGGAAACCATCGTATCGATAGACCCGAGCCTGCTCATGCACTAACAATCAAACCGGACCAATCAGATGGGGCGGGCCAGCCGCATAGATAAGCCGACACCAGCTGCAGGGCGAATGACACCAAGCATCAATATGGGCGACCTTAGGGGGCTCTCACTGATCGCTTCAAACATTCCATCAGTCGATTATCTCGGTGAAGACCCAGTCACGTTTGGTACCCGCGACACAATATTGTGTTGGGAGTTAGATGAACAACGCAAAATGGTTGTAAACCGACGCAGTAAGAGACCTGACAAAGGTACTGAACTACCCGAAAATGCATTCAGCAATTGGTCACCCAATGATGCTATAGATATGACTACCGGACCGCTCCTCAACAAATTTCGAAAGTCTTTAACACTCACCGGCTGGCCCTACGAAGACTGAAAAAGTCGAATAGACGACGTTTTCGGTTTTTTGCGGACTGCCCGTAAAAAAACCGAATCGAACATTCGCTGCGCCTCAATCGGGTGATCACATTGGGCTCAGAGCCGACCTTGCCGTCGCCAAGGATACGGCATTCGATCCTTACGGAATCAGACGAACGGGAAGTCTGGATGAGCGGCGCAACTGCCTTCGAGGTTCAGCGGCCACTAGAGGTAGTCGCGGAATCTCGGATCAGCGATTAAAGGGATGGCCAGAATTGATTGATAAACCCAAGTGAACGGTACATCCGAAGTAGCTTGACCGGGCGGTATCCTGCCCGGTCGCCTCTCAAACGTCATTGAAACCATTGGCAATACGCCGTGATTGTGGATCCAGAGGTCCCCCGTTCAAGCCGGGGAGGCGGTACCATCTTCTATTCCATGATATCCAATACGAATCCGACAGCGGTTTGGAACAAAGAACTGACTGATGTGTTTAGATCACGAAGGTGAACAAACACACCGAAAGGAAATCACATGGCTAACCGGACCACGACCGCCGAAGACATCAAGCGTGACACCAAGGCCGCCGCCCGCGAAGCGCGGGAGGACTTGGAAGAGGGTGCCCGCAAGATCAAGGAGGACGGACGCGAAACCCTGGAGGAACTGTCTAATAACCGGGCGGCCGAGCGTCTGCGCGAGCGCGGTGCGGAATTTGCCGAAACGGCCCGTGAAACAGGCCGCGAATATGCCGACCGCGCACGCGCGGAGGCCGGGCGGATTTACCAAGAGGGCCAACGCAAGGCCGAAGAACGCTATGACGAATTGTCCGAACTGGTCCGCCGTCACCCGGCAAGATCACTGGGGGTTGCGGCCGGTGTCGGCTTCCTCGTCGGTCTGATCCTCGCGCGCCGCTGAGACCGGGCATATGTTCGATTACACCCGGCGTCTTCAACTCGCCCTAGGAGACACGCTGCGACGTTCGGCCATGAAAATCGTGGCCGGCGTGGTAATTGCCATAGGGGCAGGGTTCCTGATCGCTGCATTGTGGACCTGGCTTGCCTATGGCCTGGAATGGGGCAGCATGTTTGCCTCACTGGCCATAGGTGGCGGGTTTCTGGTAATTGGGCTGCTTGTCCTGTTACTGGCGAAAACCCCTCGCCATCAGATGCCCACCAGCGATGAGTTGAAGCGCGAAGTCGATATGCGTGTCGGTCTTGCGACGGATATGGCAACCGAACGTGCGCGTGGCGAAGCTGCACGTATGGTGAGCATGGCCGAGAGCAAGCTGTTCTCGCTCTTTGGCGGTGCCAGAAAATCGGCGCGCAAGGCGGCCCGTACCCGGCGCAAGGTTTCTGCCGCGGCGAACAGCAATACCGGCAGCATGGTCAAGCTGCTGGTGGCTTTTGGCATTGGCGCTGCAGTTGCGTCCAAGCTGCGGGGCAGCGGTCGAGATCGCGATGACGAAGGTGATTACGACGACGATCTGACGTGATCAGGCTCGGGTTCAGGGGCAGGGGCGCAGGATGATAGGCGCGCCGGGTGCCGCACCGATTTCGCGGCAGGCCTCCCCGTCGCAGATACGCCATGCTCCACCAGTCGCGCCGCTTGCCGCAAGCACCAGTTGCGGTTGAACCGGCAGATCCGGCGTCCAGACCCACCAATCATCTTGCAGCTCGGCTCCCTCTCCGGGCTCCATCCCGGCGCCAGAGCCCTTGACCGCAGCCTTGGTCAAGCCAAGCCCACCCTCTTTGATCCGCCAATATTCGCGCCAGGTGACCTTCTCGACCGAATGGGTCCATTCCAACCGGAAATCCGCGCCATTCAGGGCGATAGTCATCATCCCGGCCAGAAGGCATCCGTTCATGCGCGAGATTTCCTCCACCACAAGAGCGCGAACAGGGCTGCGAGGGCCAAGCCGATCTCATCGGTCATTGGCATCGCGGCGATCAGGGTAAATGCAGCAATGGCAGCCAGAACACGCTCCCATACAGCCAGATTGTGCTGCAACCAGCCGATGACCGCAATCCCCCACAAGCCTATCGCGATTACGCATTTCAACACGATATAGGCGACGGCAGAGGCATAGCCGATGGATCCGGCCAAAGGCCCGCCATCCTGAAGCATCAGGGCCGGGGTATAGATCGCCATATAGGGAATCACGAAACCCGCCGCGGCGACCTTGAGTGCCTCGAAGCTGATCTTGAGGCCGCCTTCCTTCGCAATCGGAGCCGCGGCAAAGCAGGCCAGCGCCACGGGCGGAGTCAGATCGGCCATGATGCCGAAATAGAAGACGAACATGTGGCTGACGATCAGCGGCACGCCCAGTTCCAGCAGGGCGGGGGCGGCGATGGTCGAGGTGATGATGTAATTCGGTATGGTCGGGATTCCCATGCCAAGGACAAGGCAGGTCAGCATGGTCAGGACCAGCGACAGGAACAGGCTGTTCTGACCGACCGAGACGATATAGAGGCCGAATGTATTGGCGGCGCCCGTCAGGGTCATGGTGCCGATGATCACGCCGACCAAAGCGCAGGCCACGCCGACGGGCAGGGCGGTCTTGGCCCCCTCGGCAAGGCTGTCCACGACCTGCCGGATCGTCGCCCGCCCGCCTTGGCTGATCGCGTTCCAGATCAGCAGCACGGCGATCCCGGCCCATAGGGCGTTGTTGCCGAATTTCAGGAAGCTGGCAGCGACCAGCCCCAGCCCGATCCAGAAGATCGTCTTGAGCAATGGCGAGGGCAAGCCGAGCGCGGCCGAAGCACCGAGGATCAGCATCATCGTCAGTGCAAGCCCGACGGTCCCCGCGAAAAGCGGCGTATAGCCCGTGAACAGCAGGTAGACCAGAACCGCCAGCGGCAGGATCAGGTACCAGCCCTCGCGCAATGCCTTGATGGTCGAGGGCAATTCATCCTCGGCCATGCCGCGCAAATTGCGGCGGCCGGCCTCCAGATGGACCATCCAGAAGGCCGAGGCGAAATAGAGGATGGCAGGGATGATCGCGGCGCGGACGACTTCGATATAGGCGACCCCAAGGGTTTCGGCCATGATGAAAGCCACCGCACCCATCACCGGCGGCATGATCTGTCCGCCCATCGAGGCGGTGGACTCGACCCCTCCGGCAAAGGCGGCTCGATAACCGAAGCTTTTCATCAGCGGAATGGTGAACTGGCCGGTGGTGACGACATTGGCCACCCCGGATCCCGAGATCGTGCCCATGAGCCCCGAGCTGACAACCGACACCTTGGCCGCGCCGCCCATCCGATGACCGACCATCCCCAGGGAAACGTCGGTGAACAGCTTGATCATCCCGGCCTTTTCCAGGAAAGCGCCGAACAGGATGAACAGGAAGATATAAGTCGCCGAGACATAGAGCGGCGTGCCATAGATGCCCTCGGTGCCGAAGCTCATCTGTTCGACCACCTGGGCCAGCTCATAGCCGCGCGTGACCATGGGGCCGGGGAAGTATTCGCCGAAAAGTGCGTAAATCAGAAAGAACCCGGCGACGATGGGCAGGGCAGGGCCCATCACCACCCATGCGGCGGCGAATGTCCCAACCAAGGCGATGATGCCGATCACCACATCGATTTGGTTCAGCGATCCCGAACGCATCATCAGTGGCACATATTCCACCCATTGATATCCCGCGACAACCACGCCCAATGCCGCCATGATCCAGGCGACGATCTGCCCGACCGGGCCTTGTTTGCGGAGGGCGGCCAACAGTGGAAAACACAAGAGCATCAGGAAACCGAGATGCAGCGCCCGCTGTATCTGGCTGGAAAGGTTCACGATATGCGCGGCAATGGCAATCTGGTAGAGCGAGAAGGCGACCGCGATCCAATAGAGTATCCTGCCCTGAAAACCAGCAGGAAAGCTTTCGGTCAGTGGGTCATGAAGACCCGCGTCGACATGTTCCGCGCGGGCAGGATGCTGAGATTCGGCCATGTTTTTGTTCCTGGCGAAAGTTGGGCCGGAGACAATTCCGGCCCAATCAATCGAGATGTTTATTCAGCTTTGACGCCAATTTCATCATAGTAGCGCTGCGCGCCCGGATGCACCGGAATCGGCATGCCTTTCAGGGCGTTCTGAACATCCATGCTGGAGGTTGCCGCATGCGTCGCCTTGAGAGCGTCCAGATTGTCATACATCAGCTTGGTCATCTGGTAGGCGAGATCGTCGCTGACCGCCTCGGAGCTGACCAGGAAGTTGATCACCGCAACGGTCGGCACATCTTCAGCCTGCCCATCATAAGTCTCGGCCGGGATCGTTTCCGCGACATAGGGCGCACCAAGATTCGACGCCACCTCTTCGGGAACCGACACGACCGTGATCGGGATTGAGGTCGAGAGGTCCTTGAGCGATGCCACACCCAGCCCTGCAGATTGCAGTGTCGCGTCAAGCTGGCGGTTCTTCATCAGTTCGACCGATTCCGCGAAGGGCAGGTACTCGACCTTACCGAGATCGTCATAGCTCATGCCTGCCGCTTCCAGGATTGCCCGCGCATTCAGCTCGGTCCCCGATTTCGGAGCGCCGACCGACAGCGCCTTTCCCTTCAGATCCTCGAGCGTCTTGATGCCCGATTCCTCACTGGCAACGATCTGTATGAAGTTCGGATACATGGCCGAGATGCCGCGCAGCTTGTCCAGCGGCTCGGGGAAGCCGACATCGGCATTGCCCTCTGCCGCGAACTTCACCGAATCCCCAAGCGCAATTCCGATTTCCCCCTTGCCTTGTTGCAGCAGGTTCAGGTTCTCGACACTGGCCTTGGTGGATTGCACCTGAACCTTCGCATCGGGAATGCCATCGGTGTAGATCTTCGACAGCGCGCCACCGACCGGATAATAGACACCAGAGGTGCCGCCAGTCAGTATATTAATGAATTCCTGGGCGCCCGCCGTCATGGGTGCCGCACCGAAAACCATGGCCGTAGCGAGTGCTGCGACCCTTGTGCGAATGGTCATGAAGTCCTCCCTTGGAACTTGTTTGGATCGTTGAAGATTAAACCGGCGAAGCTACCCCGTCAAAAACCAAAATCATCTGGGCGTATAAACTTGTTGATAATCACGATCTAAAAAGGGTGCCGCGAAGGAAATTCGCAGACACCCTTGTTTTGGCGTTGAATTTTGACGATCAGGCGTTGGCTTCGCGGATTTTTTCGGCAGCATCCTTGTCATAACCAACTGCTTTTTGGTCAAATAGCTGATCCAACTCGCCCGACAGGGTCATCTCGGTGATGATATCGCAGCCACCCACGAACTCACCCTTGACGTAAAGCTGCGGAATCGTCGGCCAGTCCGAAAATTCCTTGATGCCTTGACGGATGCCGTCATCGGCCAGCACATTCACATCGCGAAAGCTGACCCCCATGTAATTCAGAACACCTGCAACTCGGCTGGAAAAGCCACATTGCGGCATTTCCTTGGTGCCTTTCATGAACAATACGACGTCATTGGAGGAGATCGTATCCTGGATCTGCGTGTTCACATCGCTCATTGCGTTGTCCTTCCGGTCACGTGCCCGCCTTTGGCGGGCTATGTCAAATATCGTCCGATATGCGGGGTAGGGACCGCATTTCCTATTCCGGCGCCTTCGTGGTCAGGGCCAATGCATGCAATTCGCCGGCCGGGCCATCCATCTTGCCTTGCAACGCGGCATAGACCGCCCGCTGCTGCTGAACCCGGTTCTTGCCACGGAAGCTTTCGTCGATCACCTCGGCCGCGTAATGATTTCCATCTCCGGCAAGATCAGTGATCGTGACTTGCGCGTCGGGAAATTCCGCACGAATGAGCGCTTCGATGTCATGGGCTTCCATTGCCATATGGGTTTCCTTCTGCCGTTGTCTACAGATGTAGGGGAAGCCCGGATGACCCGCAAGGGCGGTGTCCGACAACCGAAATACTGGCCACTATGGGTATCTGGGTTGCATATAACTAATTGATTTTATTATGATCAGGAAAGCCTTGTTTTGAGTTTTGTCCACTTTACATGCATTTCGTGGCCATAGAAATATTGCGACGCGACCAATAAAACGGCAAACAAAAAGCCGCCCGAAGGCGGCTGGATGGAAAATCTGAGTTTTTGGAAGGTGAGGTGGGAACGATCCCGCCGGTCTATTTTGCCGTGAAAAGCCTTGCGATATGCTCTTTGAGCAGGCGTCGGATAGGAGCATGCCCGCCGGGATAATGCGCATCGTCCAGCAGGTTGCCGAAGCTGTTCTGGATCGATCGCCTCGTCATCAAGCCCTTGGGGGCGCCTCGAGCCTGCAACAGACGGAACGCACGGCGGATGCCGTGTTCTCCCCTGGAGGTGAAGCGCCAACCAAGGGCCGATGCGGCGTCTCGTTCCTTGTTGGAAAGATCGTCGATGAACGTATACGGTTCGAAGGCAAGAGCGGTGCCCAGCAACTTCGTGGCGCGGATGGCCTGTTCGAGTGGCTGGTCGTCGAGCCATGCCGGGCCGGAGCGCCCTCCGATCCTACCGGCAATATAGCTCTGCAGCGGTGATTTTGGGCATGGCTCAGTGTTTACCGCGATATCTTTCAGCATGGGTGTGGTTTCAGGAACGCTTCCGCCGAATACGCCCGTTTCTTCTGATCCCTCGGGCCGATCCCGACGGATCAAGGACAGTGCGTGGACCGGACAAATCCGGATCGGTTTCATTCGCCAGATCAGCCGTTCACGCCGATGGATGGATGTATCCTGCCCGACCGCGCATGCAGCCGCATCATCCTCTGCCAGGCAGGCCGGGCAGAAACGGAGGTCTCGCGGCGGGCACAGGCTGTCGATCAGGGTTTGATCGCCGAGCCGATAAACCCGCCGGATATGCTGGATCGGGGTATTGCGCAGCACTGTCTCCGGTTCCTGCCCTGCCAGATTGCATAGGCGTGTCACCTCATCGGGTTGACCAAGGGAAACGAGAAAGGGGTCGAGACCGAGATCGCGCAGAAAGGTGTTGACCGACCCGCGGATGTGGAAGGCGGCCATGCGCGCGGCCCAGGACCAGTGGGTCTCATCCACCTTAAACGGCAGCAAGGGAAAGAGACGGGCCATGGTCACTTCCGACGACGACGACGGGCACGCGCGGGCAGGGCGAAATCGTCTTCTTCGTCACGGTCCGGATTAATTTGCGGCCAGTCCCGGGCGAGAAAAACGTTGCCGCCAAGCGGGCATCCCTCTTGCATGGCCCAGAACTCCGCGAAATGGTCGATGTCGAGCCGGTGCGCTCCACCTTCCAGCGCAAACTCGATCGCGCCGATGATCGTCTCGACGCAACGACCGAAGCGATAGCGTGCCCCATGGAACAGGCGCGGGATCAGGTCGCCCTCCAGTGGCGGCTCCAGCCCGGCGATCCGGCAATATTCCCCGATCACGCCCTGGAAGCTCGCGCCGTCGGCGGCTTCCGCGACCGGCGGCAGGATCAGCGTGTTGAACCGGCGCTGGACCTGTGGGTCGGAGCGGACGATCTCATGCAGTCTCTCGGTTCCGGAGAGGATGGGAATGACCGCCTCATCGCCCTGCATGAGGGCCTTGAGGGCCCGCAGAATGAGGTTCTTGTCGGCGCAGAACAGGTCATGGGCCTCGTCGATCCAGAGAACGGTGATGCCGAGATTCTTGAGCCGACCCCTCAGCGTTTCCCACAGGCTCCAGCCCTCGCGGTTGGCGGTGATCACCGGATAGCCGCTGCGTTCGAGCAAGGTGCCGCCCATGCTCTTGAAGGTGGCGGGGCTGGGCACACTGGCCTCCAGATAGTGCCGCCCGTCAGGCCCGGTCAGGACCGGGTGCCGTTCCAGGGCACGCGCGATCAGCGTGGTCTTGCCGCCGCCGGCGCCATCGATGACCATCACACCGCGGGTCTCCCGCCCCAGGGAAAATCGCTGGGGCTCGTGCTGGAGATTGCCTTCCTCGTCCCGGCACAACAGCCGGTCGAGGCGGGAGATGAACGCGGTGTCCCTGGGCGTGTCGATACGAAGCTTGCGCAACTGATGGAGGATGCGGGCGTTTTCAGCGAGATTGGACATGAGGCTACTCCGTGATTTTCCAGGGATCCGCCGCATGCGCGGAACCGGTCTGACTGGGGGTGTTGGCGGCATGGGGGTCTTCGGTGCGCGGCGGGACCGGCCCGGCGGGGACAGGTGGAGCGAGCGACTGAACGGGGGCCGGCTGGTGAGTTTTCAGGCCGGGAATGGAGCGCCCGATACCGTCGGTGGCAACGGCCCGCGCCGGCTTGTCGTCGGCACAGTTGAAGCCGATGAAGAGACGGTCCTCTTCCTGCTTGATCCGCTCTGGCGTCCAGTCATCAACCAGCAAGCCGGCCAGCCGGGTCGCCGCCGTGCTGCGCGCGTCGATCGCCTTGATCGCCGCCATGACCACCTTACGGTCAGCAGTCTTGTGCTCGGCATTCGCTGCCTTCAGCTCGCGGACGCCCGCCACCCACTGACGGGCGGAGACACCTTCGAAGTCCGGCAGGACCGTTCCGACCTCGAATTTCTGCCTATCCGCATAGACGGTCACCGTGCCGATGTCGTCCGGATGCCAACGGACCTCGACGTTGCGCTCTTCCTTGCTGGCCATCAGGCGCGCCAGTGCCTCGGAGTGATAGCGCATACCCAGCACGGTCACCCCCTCCCTGGACAGCTTGCGCGGCAAGCGCTCACCGAAGACCACTCGATGCGTATCCTTGTCGGGCGGCGGCTGCACACCCCATTCGCGAGTCAGGCGGCGCCAGCAATGAAGCGGGGTCTCACCGCCCAGCCCCGCATGAGGGGTATTGTGGTAGATGTCGACGATCCAGCGCACCAGGCAGAAGGCGAGGTCGTCGAAAGTCAGCGCGGCGCGCGCTTCCGGATCGGCATCGCCCTTCTCGCGAATGCTGCCGAAGGTTTGACCTGGCAGACGGGGCAGCAGGCCTGTGTTGAGGGTAAAGAAGAACCGTTCATTGCGGGCACGCACCTCTGCCAGACCCGCAGGAGCCCGCATCGTGGTGATACCCAGATCCGCACAAGCCACCCGGAAGCGCTCCGACTTGAAAGCCGGGCCATTGTCGGTGACGATAAGCGCAGGGGTGCCATGCATGTCCCAGGAACCGAGAGAACCCGCGGCATCGGCCCATTTCCCCTTGTCGCGCAAGATCATCTGCAGCACCTGCAGCGAGGCTTTCTCCTTGGCAGTGCGCGAGAAGGCCATGCCGAGGATGCAGCGCGTCGTGGCGCAGATGGCGACGGTCACAAACCAGCGTGCCTTGCTCCCATCGAGGCCGAGAATCTTGCGCTCTTCATCAGTCAGGAGCTGCAGCAGCCCCCAGGACTCCGTAAGCGAGATGATGTCGATGGTGTTCTCGTCGATTTCCACCCGTTCGAGCGGCCGGGTCAGGTGCAAGCCCTGGCCGACCGGCATGAACTTCTTGCGGGCAGCATCGACGCCTTCACGTGCAACCGCGACCGCATAAGGCTCGAGCATGTGGATTGCCCGGCGCACGGTCTCGTAGCTCGGAATGGGGAAGGGAGGGAGGCCTTCTGCCACGCGCTCCTCGTTGCGCGCCTCGAAGGCCCCGACGACATTCTCATGGATCTTCTTCATGGTCGGCCGGTCTTCGCTGGCATAGCGATTGACCTCGCACATCATCATGGCCAGCTGTTCGGGACCCATGAATCGGCTGCGATTCCCGCGCCGGTTCATCGCATCAATCAGGCCGCTCATGCCCATCGCCCGATATTCCGCCAGCCAGCGACGCAGCGTGCGCGGCGCAGGGCATTTGCTGAAATCCAGAGAGTGCTGGACATTTTCGCCACCATTGAACCGCGCCGCGTAGTCCATGGCTCGACCGCGCAACTCAAACTCGTTGGCTTTGATAACAACGTCCGTGCGCTTGATGCGCTTCTCGCTTTCCATCGCCAGGAACGCCTCGATATAGGCGCTCTTTTTCGACACCCGAGCGCCAGATTTCGGCTCCAGCTCGGAGACAAGCACACCTCCGGTGAGAAGACGGTGTTTCGCGCTCTCCGGGGCATAGAAGTTATGCTCGACCCGGATGCGCTTCATCGATCCCAGGCGGCTCAACTCCTCATGTCTGAAGTTGCAGCAACGGCCGGAACCGTCATCCATTTCCAGCAGCCAGCCTTCTTCGTTTCGACCGCAAGGCGCGGTTCTGTAGGCCGTGCCCTCGATGGTCACGCGGTCATGCTTGCCGAAAGCATAGTGATGGCGGTCGGTGTCGAAGTCGAGATTGAACATATGCATCAGAGGTTGTTCCCTTTGTAGACGGCGGTGGTCCGGGTGATCCGTTCAGCCCGGAGGAGGTGAAGGTGACCGCTGCGAACCAGCCGCAGCAGTGCACGGAAACCGGCGGCTCCGAAGCCGGTCCGATCAGTGAGTTCGGCCAGGGTGGGGGTGCCGGACATTTCCGACAGGACCTGAGCGGCCATGGTATCGGCTTCCGGATCACCAGCGCGGATAGCGTGCAGAAGCCATGCGTTGTGCAGTTCGACCGGATCGAGATCCGCATCGGTCAGCAGACGCAGATCATCGGCAAAGCGGCTTTCACGCAGCTGGGAGGCGATCTGTGGCATTTGCCGACCGAACCGGCCACCAACCCGGGCGGCGGGACGGACCGCACAAGCGATCCGGCTTCCATCCGTCCTGGTCACGAACAGATCGAAGTAGTGGGTGCGGCGCACGCCGTCCTCGTCGAACCATTCGAAACCCACTTGCTCGCGCAGATCGGCAATGTCGGGGCGGATTGAGAGACAGAGGCACCAGCAGAGTTCCAGATGGCTTTCCACCTGCACAATCCGGGCGGGGGAGCCGGAGACAGCGCCGCGACCTGAACCGTCACCGATCACGACATGGCCGCAAAAATGGGCCTTGGAGGTGACCGCGACGGAACGGTGCGCAGTGCTGGGGAGCGGCATGGCAAAGCCAGCCGGGTTTTCACCAGAAATATGAAGCATTTCTTTTTTCTCACAGAGGTTTAGACCCCGCCCGAAATCGGACGGTGGCAGGCTTGCACCAGAACAGCCTCGGGCTGATCCGGATGAACCGCTTTCTCGGAAAACGGGCATGAAGGGCCGGTCCCCGCCTCGCCGGATTCACGGTCGAGGTTGGGTGAGCCTGTCAGCCAGTCCTGGAAAAGGGCCTATGGGTGAGGAAAACCGCTGCCCATGCGGATCCCTTGCGTTAGGTCGCGGGATCTGCTATGGAAAAAGAGCATTGATAGGCGGGCTTCGGTCTGCCTCGAAACGATCACGCCGGGATGCACCAACATTCCGGTGTTTTCGTATCTGCAGGGTCAGGTCTTCATCGTTGCGCCCCTTTCATTTTAGGTCCTTAAGCGAGTTGCACTGTATCGTAATGCTCGCGCTCGCGAAAGAAGTATAGCAATATCATTGTCTTACGTGAGAATTGGAATTTACTTTCTACTCTTGTGCGGACCATCAGGCAAAGGAGGGAAGGTCTTGTGGACCATGCCTTCAATGCCACGACAGACAGTTATCAGGTGCCGGTCAGGGCCGGTCTCGTATTTATGCGAAAACGGCATGCCGGATTCACAAATTTTTGCACGAACCGATGGAAGATGCCGGTATTCTCACGCCGCACGACTCGAACAGCCGCGGTTTCTATCGGATGATTCGTTGATTGTCGCGACAGCCTGAGGAGCGAAAAGTTTGACGAACTTCGCGCCCGATCCGGATGGATCAGCGTATGAACCCGGACTGGGTGAGAGGGCAGTGAAGTTTCATTTGCCTAACTTCGGTCATGATCTCTTACCATTTCTTCTTGTGGCAACGACCGGTCAACCGGGACGGATGATTTCCGCCAGCCGACGTATCAGCGCCTCGTCCAGTTTTACGCTACGCTCGAACACGGGACGTTCGGCATCATCGCCAACCGTCTGGTATTCGACCCGCAAAACCTCGCCGGGAACCCGGTAGACCAGTTTCGCGGTCGGTCCGACACTATTCATCTGGACATTGATGGCGAAATCTTCCGCATTATCGAACTGTCCAGTTGCCATAGCATCTACCAGGGCGGCGATTCCCGTCCCGAAGTTCTCCGCTTCAATCAGATCCGCGCCAGCTTTGAAGCTGCCCAGGTCGGAAGGCTCGGCCGGATGCCGATCATATTGCTCCACCTGTTCCAACAGGGGCGGCAGATTTCCCAAAGCATCCGCATAGCGCTGCACATCGGTTTCCTGACGCGGCATCTGCGATACTTTTCGCACCACTCCGGGAGCGTCCTTCATTCCGACTCCATGCATCAGCGCAAAGCTCAGATTCACGACGTCCAGCCCGGACATCTTTGCTGCCGACCGGCCGCGTCCGCCTTTTCTTCGCAAGCCGGCGTCAGACAGGGCGCGGTCGATGCTTTCGACCGTCGCAGCGCTCACGCCGAACAGTTCGGCCGTAGCGGCGACCATTTCTCCCGACGTTGTCATCTGCCCACTCCATGCGGATAAAGTTCTTATGGAACCATATCGCAGGTTTCTTGAGGGCGTCAATGGTCATTCGAGAAAAATCCAGATGGAGGGTGGGGTGGGGCGGTGCCAACCTCAACCGGCGTTGTTCAGCCAGTGTGAATAGCGCTGTGTGACATCTTTGGCTTAAAAGAGCGACGTGGAAATGTTGGCGACAATGTCTGGAAATGCTTGCAATATCGCGCAATAAATTAAGTTGTGAGTTTCGACTCGTGCAGAACAAGTATTTTGAAGGCGACATCGGCGGAGGCTGTTTTGGATAAATTGAAAGTCGGTGTTGGTGAATCTTCATATTCCGGCAATGGATCGGTTGCGGATAAATTAGACCGCGCAAGGACAGAACTTCTAGACCTTTCCGCCAGAAATCGCCTTCTAAATATGCCGAGATCAGGGAAGAGATCGAAGATCATCGAACTCGTCGATGAACTAAGCGGTGAGGTTTTCCGACTGTTGGTTGGCGAGAACAAGGCTTTCACCTTTGTTCCCGGCATGCCGTCCCGGAAGGCGTCATCCACGACCGACGATGTTATCGGCAATGACGACGGAAACAAAGCCCTGTCGGACGACGAAGACACCGATGTGATCAAGGATCTTGCCCTCCCGGAGGATGACGAGGTTGATTCTAGAGGCGTTGCTGGCCGACATTCAGATACGCGACTGCAGACACGATTTACCCCTGAAGGTCTGCAGAAACGTCTTTTGGATCTTTATTACGATGCACGCACCCTTGAGGATGAGCAGGGCGTCAACGTTTTATATCTGACCCTTGGAGCTCTTCGGTGGGTCGATCCCAATGATAAAAAGAACATCCGATACGCCCCTTTGCTGTTAATCCCGGTCACTCTGGAGCGCGGAACCGCCGGAGAACGCTTCCGCTTGCGAGCTCGGCCAGAGGATTTTGCAACAAACCTGTCTCTCGAAAATTTTCTTGAT
This sequence comes from Paracoccus saliphilus, assembly GCF_028553805.1. Classification (NCBI taxonomy): domain Bacteria; kingdom Pseudomonadati; phylum Pseudomonadota; class Alphaproteobacteria; order Rhodobacterales; family Paracoccaceae; genus Paracoccus; species Paracoccus saliphilus. Next base: position 1,863,449 of record NZ_CP067140.1, read on the forward strand.
CGACTCCACGGTATTCGTCTGCCCGAAGTTGAGATCAGCGACGCCTTTGATCTTCCTTTTTATCTGGATGCAGTTGAAAAGGCAGTTGATAGTAAGGAAGGTTGGGGTGTCGAGCGTGACGTCATCGTGCTCGGATTCTTCTCGTTTGCCAAATTCATGATGTATCGCGATCTCGATCCATCTAATTGGCCTACCAGCGCACCTATTGTTTCAAAGCCGCTATTGAAAGGGCTGCTTGCGGATGGCTTCGAGGGCACCGAGGAGTTGATCCCAGACGATGTCTCGATAGATCACATCATCCCGCCCTCGGACATGCTCCATATTCTCGATAGCGATAGCTCCCAGACCTTGGCTGTCCATGAAGTTCGCAAGGGCCGCAATCTGGTAATTCAGGGGCCTCCGGGAACCGGCAAAAGCCAGACGATCGCCAATTTGATCGCGGCCGCTGTAGCTGATGGGAAAACCGTATTGTTTGTTGCCGAGAAAATGGCGGCGCTTGAGGTGGTGAAACGGAGACTGGACGTTACTGGCGTCGGAGCCGCCTGCCTCGAATTGCATAGTCACAAGGCCAACAAGAAAGCTGTCCTCGAAGAGATCCGTCGGACGTGGGAAAATGGGCCGCCGCGAACCGGTGACATCGGATCGCTCAATGCACGTCTCCGGGATTTACGGGACGAACTGAACTCTCATGCAACTCGAATGCATGAACGCCATCCCGTTTCGGACCTCAGCCCCTATCAAGTCATTGGACAATTGGTGCGGTTGCGCGCGGCAGGAGAGCAGCCCAACGATATCAAGCTCGATACGCCAGAAAATTGGAACAAGGAAGGCTTTGACGAACGTCATAGCGTCCTGCGCGAACTCGTCGAGCGCGTGCTTGAGATTGGCAATCCGTCGACCCACCTTTGGCATGGAGTCGAACTTTCAACCGTGACGCCCATGGAGGTGGAACGACTTACGGCACGCCTGAAGAGGGTTTCAAGCACAAGTGCCGAGCTCGAAACAAAGGTGATGAAGCTCGCTGAAGCTCTTGAAACCTCCGTGCCCGTGAGCTGGAGGGATGTGCCACCGCTGGTGAAACTCGCGCATCGTCTTAATTCAGCGCCGCTTCCTCCTGAGGTATTGGCAGCGCCACAGTGGAACGGTGATCGCACAAAGCTGATTGGAGTTGTCGAGGCGGGTGAGGCGCTCACCAATATCAGGCAAACACTCTTCGGGCGCTTTCATGACGAAGCCTGGAAGAATGATTTTGCTGAGGCGCGTGGAGCGCTCGATGCGCTCTCCGCAACGACCACAGAAGCAGATTTCGAGGTAATCGGTGAACTGGCACGAATATTGCCAGACGCAATTGAAGTCTCCATCAGTCTCGCAGAGCAGCTGAGCGAGGCCAGCCCAGCTACTATCGATGACATGGTCAGGTTGACCCGAGTGGGCGAATGTATTGCGGTCGCACCCTCCGTCTCGGGGGCTGCGCTCTCTGATCCGGTGTGGGAAGAAGATTCTCTCGTGCCGGCCGACGTGGTGGCGGCACTACGCAACTATCAGGCTGCCAGGGAAGAGCTAAGTGGAAAACTCGCAGATGCAGCTTGGTCCACCGACCTTGTCGCAGCACGCAGCACACTCGCTTCTCATGGCACGGGTTTACTTCGCGCGCTCAGCGGTGAGTGGCGCCGGGCAAACCGTCTGGTCCGGTCCTGTCTTGCCAGCCCGGATCAAGACCTCAATGCAACACTTGCTCAACTGGACCGCCTTCAACAGGGCAAGGCGGCACTTATGGAGACAAGCAAGGATGAGGCCATTGCACAGGCCGCGTTTGGAGGATTATGGCGCGGTGAGCGTTCGGATACCTCTCAACTTGAGACGGTTGTGGAGTGGATGGCAAAGCTCGGTGATGCAGGCTCTGACGTGCGCCAGATTATCGGTCGCAAACCTGATCGGAGTGCGGTGGCGAGACTGTCTGGCCAACTCGAGAAAATATCTCGTATAAAAGAGTGTGCCGACCTTTTGTCGCGTCTGTTGCGAGAGCCAGTGGGAAGCACATCAACAGCCGATATTGCTGCAACGGCAGACAGATTGGCAGAGGCTGATCGCGTCACCAGAGCGATGTTTGTTCAATCTCCGCCCAGCCTTGGGGAACGTCTTAAACTTCTCGATCTACTTGATGAGGGGCAGGTTACGACGCGCCGGATTGACGAATTAGCCGTGTTTGCTGGTGATGCCTTTGGCGCACTCTGGACAGGCATAAAATCTGACTGGTCAGAACTGCGGAATGCAACGCAATGGGTGTCGGAGAATGTCGACATTCTCAATCTTGCCGGTCGCCTTGTGGAGAGAAAAGAAACAGCAGCGCTCGCGGCAGAAATCGAAGAAAAAGCTGAAGAGATCGGGAATGATATCGACAGCATCGCAGCTGATCTTCAATTGGATTTGACGAAAGCTTTTGGCAAAGCGTCAGAAGAAATTCCACTGGCTCGTGTCACCGAACGTCTTTTCGATTGGAGTGAGGCAGGGGAGAGCTTGTTTCAATGGACTGCCTACCGCGATCGTGCACAAAAGGGGCGAGCACTCGGTTGCAGAGATATTGTTGATCGATTGTCGGATGGAAGGCTTGCGCCAGATAGAGTCATCTCGGCCTTCGAGATGGCTTATTATGAGGCGCTCTATGCGGAATTGGCCCGAATTGAACCGGAGATCGCTCGGTTTGACGGAACGCTTCACTCGAAAAAAGTCGCCGAATTCTCAGAACTTGATCTCTTGCGTATCCGCGTATCGGCAGATGAAACCGTGAAATCACATCATAACCAGATGCCTCCGCGTGACGGGGGCGCGATTGGTCCACTCGGTGTTTTGCGGAATGAGCTCCAGAAGCGTCGCGGACATATGCCGATACGGAAGCTGGTTGAGAGGGCAGGTCCCGCACTTCAGGCATTGAAGCCTGTGTTCATGATGAGTCCGCTTTCTGTGGCACAATTTCTGGCGCCTGGAGTCATGGAGTTCGATCTCCTGGTGATGGATGAGGCGAGTCAAATTCAGCCTGTCGATGCGCTTGGCGCAGTGGCACGGGCACGGCAGGTCGTGGTTGTGGGAGATCCGCGTCAGCTACCACCTACTTCGTTCTTCGCGCGAATGACGGGGGGAGGGGATGACGATGAAGATGATGGTGGCCGTGTTGCGGACATCGAGAGTATTCTAGGCCTCTTTACGGCCCGCGGATTGCCGATGCGAATGTTGCGGTGGCACTATCGTAGTCGCCATCAGTCCCTGATTGCCGTCAGCAATCGCCAGTTTTACGAAAGTAAGCTCTTCGTAGTCCCAAGTCCCTACACGGCCGAGGCGGGGATGGGGCTCAGGTTCCACCATATTCCCGACGGTATCTTCGATACAGGCGGAAAAAGATGCAACATCATTGAAGCTCGGGTCGTCGCGCGTGCGATCATTCAACACGCACTCGAATTCCCTGAACTTTCGCTCGGCGTAGCCGCGTTCTCGGTGGCGCAGCGACGAGCTATCCTCGACGAACTCGAACTCCTTCGGCGCGCCCAACCGGAAACCGAAGGTTTCTTCCTCGCGCATCCTGCGGAGCCCTTCTTCGTCAAGAATCTCGAAAACGTGCAGGGCGATGAACGGGATGTGATTTTCATCTCGGTAGGCTATGGCCCAACGGTTCCTGGTGGCCGGGTGCCCATGCGGTTTGGTCCGTTGGGCTCGGAGGGCGGCGAACGGCGGCTTAACGTGCTTATCAGCCGCGCGAAGCAGCGATGCGAGGTTTTTGCATCGCTGACCGATGAGGATATCGATCCGGATTTTGCACAGTCTCGCAAGGGTGTGTTCGCCTTCCGGATGTTTCTGCAATTTGCTCGAACCGGGCGTTTAACCATGGCGGAGGCAACAGGACGAGATCATGACAGCGTCTTTGAGGAACAGGTTGCCAACGCGTTGCATGAGAAGGGCTACCAGGTTCACCGGCAGGTCGGACTTGCCGGTTTCTTCATTGATCTTGCCGTTTCGGACCCGCAACGCCCAGGGCGCTATCTCCTGGGTATCGAATGCGACGGGGCGTCCTATCACGACGCACTATCGGCCAGGGATCGGGATCGCCTGCGCCAATCTGTCCTTGAAAGCCATGGATGGCTGATCCACAGGATCTGGAGCACCGATTGGTTCCAACGCCCTCAACAGGAACTATCCCGGGTAATCGAGGCCATCGAGGCTGCGAAGGCGGAAGATGAGACACGGGAGGCGAAGCGTCAAAAACCCGTAGTTACATTCACTTACGAGGATATGGGGGATATTACCCTTGTGGGAATGGAAGCCGGAGAGGCACATGAACTTACCCCAGAGCAAGGGGCTGTGAATCTCTACCAAGAGGCAGTTCTCGAGCGTGATGACCATGTTTCTGTTGAGTTACACGAAGTTCCGCGCGGTATTCTGATAGAGTATGTCGAGAAAGTAGTGGAGATCGAAGGGCCCGTGTGTTTCGACGAGGTGGTAACCAGGATACGAGAAGCTTGGGGGTTGAAGCGCGCGGGAGGCCGTATTCGCGATGCCATCGCAGCTGCTGTCGATTTGGCTGAGCGGAAGGGATCCATCAAACGCTCGGGAGATTTCGTTTCGATCGAGGGGCGACAACCAGTGCTGAGGAACCGATCCAGTGCCACATCGGCCGGCGTGCGCAAACCGGAAGCTGTTTCGCTCGAGGAAATAGTTGTAGGTGCATTAGCACTTGTGGAAGCAAATTTCGGTGCAACGTCCGAGCAACTCGTTACTGAGATATCACGTGGTCTAGGCTTTAAGGCGACCAGTGATGTTCTTCGACGACGGATTGTCGAAGGTATCGAGAAGGCGCGGAGTGATGGGCACCTAATTGAAGAGAACGGGCTGCTTCAAGCCACATCTTCGTAGGATTTTGGGTCATGTTGACAAATGTCGTAGCCATAGCCTGATGCTTGCGATGTCGACAAAGCCCAGGAAACTGCTGGCGGTCTTGTCGAAACGCGTGGCGAGCCTGCGAGTGTTTTTGAGCTTGTTGAAGCAGCGCTCGACCATGCTACGTAGGGTGTAGACGGTCCAGCAAGTGGTCTCATTATAGAATCATATTGCAAAGAGCGGATCGAAAACATGGACAACGAAATTGGAGCGATCGGAACGAGATGTCGAGCGGCTGCAAGGCAGACGTCGGATCAACAGGCATCCGGCTTGTCGGTGCTGACTCTCTGGGTGGCCGAACGGTCCGATCCAGATCATCTGCCATGATCGCCATGGTGAACTCGCGAAAGGATGAAAAGACACCAACCTGCCAACCGGCACGCGGAACCGGCACGTCTCTTGTTTATGTGGCGGTAAAAAGCTATAATAAAATAAGAAATTTAAACTTTGGAACCGGCACGAAATGGTCGAAACTCCGGCACGCATTGAACCTTGCGGCATCGAAGAAAACATCCCGGTCGCCTTGGGTGACCTCATGCTGACCATCCAGTCAGAGGCACAAGAGATCGGTCGGTTGCTTCATCCGGATAGCGCAGCAGAACTTCGTGCGATGATGCGGGTAATGAACGCTTACTACTCGAACCTGATTGAAGGCCACAACACACGGCCCGCAGATATCGAGGCAGCACTCGCAGGTCGTATCGAGGAAATCGAGAACCGCCCCTTGGCCGAAGAAGCTGCAGCCCATGTCCGCGTTCAGGAATGGATCGACATGGAAGCACGCGCAGATCGCCTGCAAGTTCCCTTTTCCGTTGATTTCCTCAGGGAGATACATCGACGGTTCTATATGGAGATGCCCGAAGAATTTCGCTTCGTCGAACATGCAGGACGCAGGGAGCCCGTTGTGCCTGGTCAGTTTCGATTGGAGGGACAAGAAGTAGCAGTCGGACGCCACCTACCACCGTCGGCCAGCAGAATCGATGATTTTATGCGCCATTTCGAGACACGCTACTGGGGGTTGACGCGGGGACGAATCGGACGGCTCCTTTCGATTCCTGCCGCCCATCACCGGTTGAACTATATCCATCCATTTCTCGATGGGAATGGGCGTGTCAGCCGCCTGATGACCCACGCCATGATCCAGAAAGCCGAGATCGGAGGCCATGGGCTGTGGTCAATCAGTCGGGGGTTGGCACGGGGGTTACACGAGCCGGGTGAATATATGCAGAGGATGGATGGGGCGGACCAGCCACGTCGTGGTGACCTTGATGGTCGTGGCAATCTTTCATTGGCCACTTTACAGCAATTCACAGCATGGTTTCTTTCCATCATGCTGGACCAGATCCGGTTTACGAATGCCATGCTGGATCTCCGCGACCTTCGGTCGCGCTATTCGGCATTGCTTGACGATCTGATGCCGGGACAGGTCCGATCAAAAATCTTGGTAGAGCACGTGTTGCGCTATGGAGAGATCAGCCGGGGCGACGTGCCGGGCATCGTTGGCGTAAAAGAGCGCGCAGCACGTAACGATATTTCGGAACTCCTGAAATCGGGCTTTCTGAAATCCAGCGGTCACAGGGGCATGCTTCGCATCGGTTTTCCCCTTGCCTACCGCGAGCGCCTCTTTCCAAACTTGTTCACCCATGTCGAAATAACGCCCCCACCACCCCCAGAAATTCCCGTCCTGTAGGTCACTGGATTGTATGCCTCCGGTGAGCGCCGCCTGAGCAAGTGATTGGATTTCGTTTAAGACCCTGAAGCTATGGCAGACCATAGCTTCATGTCCCGAGTGGAAGTCCTTTCGGTCACGGATACCGGCCGGCGCCGTCGATGGACGGATGCGGAGAAGATCCGGATCGTGGAGGAGAGTTTCTCGGCGCCGCGGATGGTTTTGCACACGGGCGATGAACGCGGCCATCAGGCGATCGACCAGATTGTCGTCGTCGACCGCGACGAAACCCGCGAGTTCAAAGCTCACCAACCCCTTCCGGGCCTCCGAGATCTTGAGGTCCCGCGCGACATTGGCTTCAAATTCGGAGAAAGGCTCACCAAGCCGATACCAACGGCTGTAGGTGCGGGCCCAGCCTGCCTGGCGATCGAGAGCGATCAGCCGCGAGGTGGTGATCGTGCTCGCACCGATCCGGGGATGATCACCAGCAATCTGCCTTTTGACGAATGGACCGAGACATTCGGCTCCGAACGCCTCACCGGCGCGCTTCTCGACAGGCTGACCCACCACGTCAGCATTCTCGAAATGAATGGCCAGAGCTATCGGCTGGCGCAAAGCCGCGCCCGAAAGACCAGCCGAAACCCCTGACAAAAAGGCGATACGCGCGTTGCCGAACAGCGCTCGGGCTACGCCCTCCCGCTGTTCGGCAACGCGCGCAAACTGGCCTGATTTTGCGCCGCCCAATGGCCGGTTTTTACGCCGCCGTTGACAGCGTGTTGAGTGATTCACACTGGTCATGAGCAAAAGAGACAAGCAATATTTCTGACTGAGCACGCAACAGATGCGGCGTATTCAACCGTTCGTCAGAAAACAGTCCCCAGACTGTTTTCTGACGCTTCACATATGTCGCGACACGATTCGAGCGATGCGGTGATATCCTTCCTGAACGCCATCATCCTGGCCGCAATCATGATCTTCTGGATCTAAAATTTATAGGGGTGGAGCCTAAGTAGGTGGTATTCTCAAGAACCATGAAGCTCCATCGAACATCATTTCGACCGAGCATGTCCTCGCGCTCAACATTGAGGACGGAACGGAGACCGAAAGAGCTTGCCAACAACGTGGTTTCCGCCGCCGAAACCGCGAACATTTTTCGGCCATGTGGCACCGGACCATGTCGCAGGGACATGCTGACTCTTCCGCCTGGCTTGAGCAAACCGGCTATCGATGCCATGCTGTCGTATCGCTCAGCTTCGTTCAGGTGCATCCAGACCGCCGTCAAGAGAATAAGGTCAAAGGGCGCGTGATGCGCATGAATGTTCGTAAGATGCGGAAGTTGGTCATCAACCCAGTTGATCGCTTTTCCCGCGTGAATTCGCATCCCTTCCTGTCGTAACTCGGCTGTAGGTTCGACGGCTACAACTGTATTCCCGTCAGCGGCAAGTGCAGCTGCATCGCGACCAGACCCGGCACCAACGTCAAGGACACGAAAGGGAGATTGAGGAAATAAGTGAAGGACATCTCGGTGTATGTCGAAGAACGTGATGCTTTCATACTGTTCCGCCAGCTTCTTCGCATTATGACCATAGCCCATCATACCCGTCATCGTCTCACTCGCATTTCGGCCTGCCATATCACCTTGTGCTCGGTTTCGAGAGAAGCTCACACGTTATGCGCTTCAATCAGGACAACACCACGGTATCGGAACCACCAAATCTCGTCCATCGGCTAGTGTTGATGGCCCATGTGGCTGTGCTGTATCGCCGTGGCGGAATGCACTTCGACTACGATTTCCAGTTGCGGGCCGGCCAGATTCAGTGTCACCGGGAACGTGTCATGTTCCTCGAGTCGCTGCGTCAGACCTTTCAACTGGATGGCCAACTCATTCGGGGCGAATGTCATCCTGGTTCCCGGCGCGATTGGCATCTGCTGGATTGGTTCGAACCGCAGTTTGCCACCACTGTTCGACAGGCCCACGATGCGGGCAGACGACGCGATATCTGTGCTGGCGCTGGTCAGGGTCACTGGCTCGTCTGAGGTGTTTTCCAGGTCCAGATAGACCATCGCCTCGGAGGCGGCGGTCGCGTTCACCCAAGCATGGACAGCTCGGATACCGGCAGCCTCGGCAACATGTTCGTGTTCGTCTTGGTCATGGCGATGATCGTCATGCGCCAGCGCGGGCGCCGACAGTATGATCAGGGTCAGCAGGGTGGTGCGGAGCATCGGGATACCTTTTGGGATTAGTTACGTAGATCGGCCACGACAGGTCGTGAGAGGGCGATGGCGGCAGGGATCAGCGCCAGAAGGACGGTGACGCTGACAAAGGCCGCGACAAGTTGGAATTCGGACCAAGAGAGGGTTGCGTTCACCAGTATGTCGGTGCGAGCGGTCACGATTCGTGAGATGACCGCGGCGGCGACAAAGCCCACAGCGATCCCCGCCGCCGCGCCAAGGAAGATCAGCGTGGCAGTATAGGACCAGACGATGGCAAAGACGAACCGCGCCGGAGCGCCAAGCGCACGCAGGAGGGCTAAGCGGCGCGCAAAGAGCCGTGTCAGCGTGACCAACCCGACCATCATGCCGATGGTGACCAGGATCTGCGTGACAATGGCCATGAGACTCATGACCTGTCGCACGTCGCCCATCACAGAATGCAGGCTGGCAAGGATCGAGCCGGGGAAGAAAGCCATTGTCTCGGCGGTCGTGAACTCGGCGCGCAGGGCATAATTGGCGTAAAGCTGCTCGGCCGAGACGAGGATCGCAGGCGTGCCGGGAAAATAGCCGGGATCGAAGGGCGGGCCAAGCTGATCCGCGTTGTCAGGCGCGTGGCCGGTGGGCAGGACGTGGATCTCCCATACGGATTCGACGGGCACGACAATGGCCCGGTCCCAAGGGGAGCCCGTGGGCTGCATCCGGCCCACAACCCGGTATTCTGCGCCACCATGGGCATCATGTTCGGCGGCATCGCCCACGCCGTGCGCTGGCTCGAAAACGTCACCGACTGACAGATCGACGCGGGCGCCGACGACAGCGCCCCAATAATTGTCGAAGAGCCGGCCCTCAGCCAATTGCGGCGACATATGGGTGACGAACTCGGCGGTTGAGCCAACGATGGGATGCGAGTTGTAGCTGTCGCCAAAGGCGATCGGTGCGGCCAGCGACACATTCTCGGCGCTGGCTACGTGGTCATAGACCTCGCCGGAGAGCAGGGGCACGTCCGAAGGGCGCAGATAGACAGCGGCAAACAGCATCGTGATCTCGCTGCCCGGTGCGGCGACGATCAGATCAAACGGATCGGCGGCGCGGGCCGTGCCTTGACGCAGCCCGCGTTCCTGCGCGATCAGTGCAACCCCGATGCCGATGGAAACGGCGATTAGCGACATGAAGATCAGGTTCGTCCAGCGGAAGCGCCACAGCATCGCCCGGACCAGCATGTAGGGGCGAAATCCGGCCAGCACAAACGCGCCGACAATTAACGCGGGCAACAGAAGTGCGAATAGCACAGCGATATCCTGCCAAAGGACCGGCATCCATTCGACGGCGCGGAACAGGGGGGCAAGCGGGCTCATGCGGCGGCCCTGTCCTGACTGATACGCCCGTCCACAATGTCGATGACACGATCCATGCACGCATGGAGCGCCGGATCGTGGCTGACGGCTATCAGGGTCTTTCCTTCCTCGCGCACCAACCCTAGAAGATCGTCTGTCAGCCGGTCCGCCGCTGTGCGATCAAGACTGGCGGTGGGCTCATCCGCCAGGATGATAGCCGGATCGCCGGCCAGCGCGCGGGCTACTGCGACGCGCTGACGCTCGCCGCCCGAAAAGCTGTCCACGGTGCGCGCTCCGTGGGTGATGCCGAGCTTTTGCAGCAGCACATCGGCACGGCCGCGGATGCCGCGCTGGCGGGTGCGGCTGGCATAGGCGCCGGGCAGGGCGGCGTTAGCGGCGGCCGACAGTTCCTCGAATAGCAGGAAGTCCTGGAAAATCAGCCCCATCCTCTGGCGGCGAAATCGGGCACGGGCAGGGGCTGACATGGCCAGCAAATCATCATCGCCCCAGGTGACACGGCCTGACATGGCTTCGATCAGGCCGGCAATCGTTAAGAGAAAGGTCGATTTGCCAGCGCCCGAGGGGCCGCGCAGACCGATGCAGGTGCCGGGTGCGAAGTCCAGCGCCTCCACGTCCAGAAGGATGCGCCCTGAGGGGGCCGAGACGCGCAATCCAGAGATGCTCAGGCCAAGAGTCATGAGGTCAGGCGCGCACTTGCACGGCATCGACGATGCGGACGCGGCTGACGAAGCCCAGTTCGGGGTCCGTATGGGTGCCCAGTTCAAGTGTCCCGCGGGTGACGATCTTGACGTTGAAGGGAATCACGTCGACGATGCGCTGGGCATAGACGGCCAGGATATCGTTCGGCCATTCGGCTTCGGACGAGCAGAAAGGGCAGACGGCCATCGGGCGGTTCGTTAGCACATAAAAGTTACTTTCGGCCTTCAGCGGGGGTGCCATAAACCCCTCGATGGCGACGCGCTTGCCCTCGTTCGAGGTGGCGAACTCGGTGAAGCTCATGTCCTTGTTATAGAGCTCGCGCAGCCGGACCTGCGGCTCATCTGCAAAAGCGCGGGTTGTCAGGGTGGGCGCGGCCAGGGCGAGGGCAAGAAAATTGCGTCGTTGCATCGTCATTCTCCGTTCAGCTGATACAGGTCGCATAGTAGTTGCCGGTCTTGCCTGTGTTGCAGCCATGCGAAAGGTCCAGGTTCCCCGGACCTTTCGTGTTCATGTGATTGGTCGTTACTCAGTCTGGCCGAAGACTGCGTGATTCATCACGTGGAAGATGGCTTCCTGATCCATCGTGCCACCGAACAAATGCGCCCAGGGGCCCTGCGCCCACAGTGCCACATCTACACCCGAATGGCTTTCCGACGAGGCAGGGATAAGTGCCTGCTGCAGGTAGTCAGGGTCCAGCACCTCTTCCTGCGTAAGATCGGGACGGGAACCGCTGAATGTGCCGTCTTCCTGCTCGATCAGGATCGAGCCGGGGCCGTTGCCGAAGGTAACGACGGTGAATGGCTTGTTGTCGCTGCCCATCACCAACTCGTCCGAATGCGCGACCTGACCCGAAGCGATGTCATGGCAAAGCCCGGTGATCGGCGTGCCGCGGCCGCAATATCCATTGAAGACGATGGCATGTTCGTGATCGGCGGTAACGATGATCAGCGTTTCTTCCGGGTCGGTCGTGTCGATGGCGGTCTGGATCGCCTCGACGAAGGCCACGCCGTCGGTGAAGGTGCGGTGCGCGTTGCCGTCATGGTTGGCGTGATCGACGCGGCCAGCCTCGACCTCCAGATAGAAGCCATCCTCGTTCTTGCCCAGGTATTCGATGGCCTTGCCGGTCATGTCGGCCAGCGACAACTCACTTTCTGGGCGGTCATGTTCATAGGCCATATGGCTGCCGGCAAAGAGACCAATTACCGGCGCATCGATCGTCAGATCGATGGCGTTTGCCTCTTCCATGCTGGTGGCGACCGAAACGTCCAGATCACGGGCCCGGGCGATCAGGTCCACGTCGTCTGATCGACTTCCGATCAGGCCATTGCCGATATCTGCCCCCTCGGGAGCGAAGGCCCGGGCGCCGCCGCCCATGACGAAGTCGACGGTGCCGGCCTCGACCGCGTCAATCATCTGAGTGGCGATGTCGCTGCAACCCTCGGGAGCTTCGGCCTCCCAGTTACGGCTTTGCGTCTTGGCATAGGCGGCGGCGGGGGTGGCGTGAGTGACACGCGCGGTCGAGATGACGCCGACCGACTTACCCTCTTCGGACACCATCTCGGCGAAGGTCGTCAAGGGCGTGCCGGTGCCGCATTGATCAACCAGAACGTCTTCGGTCATATTGATGGTATTGAAGACCTGCTTGACGCCGGTGTTGAACGCGCCGGCGGTCGGTGCAGAGTCCGGGGTCTGGGCGTTAATGTTGTAGGTCTTGATCAGCGATGAATGCGGGAACAGGTCATGGGGCAGGTTGTATTCCTCACCCAGCCCGCCTTCCTGTTGGCCCTTGTAAAGGCGGATGCCATAATTGGTGCCCACGCCCATGCCGTCGGCGACGAAGAGGATGACATTCCTAGCCTTGTTCGTGTTCGGCTGCAGTGCCACGCGCTCGGCGATCAGGTCCCTGCCTGCTGTAAAATACTCACTTTGCTCCTGCGGCAGAACCTGAGACCAGGCCGTGCCGGTGCAGAGCGCCATGGCGATGGAAGATGTAAGAGTTAGACGAAACATATAAGCCCCCAGTTTGATATGGGGCGATGACTAGTCCGCGAGATTATCATTTCTGCGACAACCTGATGGCCCTTGTGTGACGCTTTGTGAATCGTCGTGGTAACTCCGTCCATGAGTTGGGCTACTATATGGCCGACAATGACTTTCCCGAGCGCATTGCCCCTGCAAGCAAGACGTTATTCTTGCGTTTTCGTGATCCATTTCACGATTGCATCTTGGCTCGGTTGATGACGCAGCTACCCCCTCCCGACGGCACCACACCATGAAACGAGGCCCGTCACACCATCGTCATTGTTCGCCCCTAGCGTGAAACGGCACAAGCTAGGCGAGGGAACAATGTCGCAGGTTGAGTCGGTTGAACGTGAAGCTGCTCCAGGAACAGGCCGCTTCCTGCAATGGATGGCAGTCATCGCGCTCATCTATGTGCTGATCTGCGCCGTCAGTCTAATCGGCAGCGGATTCAAGTCCGCGACAGGTGGGCAGGCGCAGGAACTGTTCTCGTTTGCGTCCAATCCTTTCGTTGCACTGGTTATCGGTATTGTCGCCACGGCATTGATTCAGTCATCCTCCACCGTGTCCTCCCTGATCGTCGGGATGGTGGCGGGCGGGCTTCCGGTCGCGATTGCCGTGCCGATGATCATGGGCTCGAACATTGGGACCACGGTGACCAATACCCTGGTCAGCCTTGGCCATGTCCGAGACAAGAGCGAATTTCGCCGCGCGTTTTCCGCGGCCACGGTCCATGACTTCTTCAACCTGATCGCGGTCGCCATCTTCCTGCCGCTGGAAATCCTGTTTCACCCGCTTGAGCGGGCCGGTGAAGCGACCGCCGGGCTGTTCCTGGGTGACGCTGATATGTCCATGTCCGGCATGAACTTCATGAAAACGCTGACACAGCCGCTGGTCGAAACACTCGAAGGTGTGGCCGGGGTGCTTCCCGGTATCTTTGCCGGGCTGGCCATGGTGCTGATCGGGCTGGCCCTGATTTTCCTTGCCATCAGCTATATCGGCAAGCTGCTCAAGGTCCTGATGATCGGCAAGGCGAAGGCCGTCCTTCATGCCGCCATCGGGCGCGGCCCGATAACGGGCATCGGGTCAGGGGCGCTGGTGACGATCCTCGTGCAGTCGTCATCCACCACGACCAGTCTGATGGTCCCACTCGTCGGTGCCGGCACCTTTACCACCAAGCAGGTCTATCCGTTCATGTTGGGGGCAAATATTGGCACCTGTGTCACAGCCTTGCTCGCGGCAACTGCGGTTTCCGGCGCGGTGGCGATTCATGCATTGGAAATCGCCTTTGTCCACCTCATATTCAATATCGCCGCAGTGGTCCTGATCTTCGGTCTTCCGTTTTTACGCAATCTGCCGCTGATCGGTGCCGACTGGCTGGCCGGATTGGCCGCCGAGAACAAAATCTATGCGGCCGCCTGGGTGCTGGGCATGTTCATCATCTTGCCGCTGCTACTGGTTGGCATCACGTCGCTTTTCTGAGGAACCGCCATGACAAATCTCAGCCGCATGACAAAACAGGAATTGAAAGATATTCTCGACGACACCGAGGCGAATATCGCGAATATTCGGGATGAGCTTGAACAGCGTGAGCAACGCGAACAGCATGAAGCGATCGACGCACTCGAACTGCATCTCGAACGCTCTCAGGTTGATTGGGGGGAGGTCAAAGCCTTTTTCCAGCAGGTGCTGACAGAGCTTCGGGGTAAGAACTGATGTTCAAAGTGGTCTTCTCGAATGGTCCGGCAGCGAAAGCCCCGCTTGCTGCGACAGTAGCTGTCATTGGTGCTATCTCTGCCGGTGAGATGCATGCACAGCAGATCACGGCAGATGGCTCGAGCACCGTCTATCCGATTACGCTCGAAGCCACCCGACGTGCCGGGATAGACGCGGATATCAATTTCTCCGGCACGACGGGCGGCTTCCGGCGTTTCTGTGCTGGCGAAACCGATATCAGCAACGCCTCGCGTCCGATCAATGCCGAGGAAATTGTGACCTGCGCCGAAGCCGGTATCGATTATATCGAACTCCCCATTGCCTTCGACGCTCTTGCCGTCGTCGTCCATGCGGAAAATGATTGGGCGGATTCGATCACAATCGAAGAGCTGCGCAAGCTTTGGGAACCGGCGGCCGAGGGCACGATCACAACCTGGCAGCACATTCGCGAGGACTGGCCGGATCGTCCGGTAGTTCTTTTCGGTCGCGGCCAGGATTCGGGCACCTATGACTATTTCACCAATGTCGTGGTGGGCGAGACCCGCGCCAGCCGAAGCGATTACACGGCCAGCGAAGACGAAGAAGAGCTGGCCAGCGGCATTGCCGCCGATCCGGGTGCCTTGGGTTTCTTCGGCGTGGGTGCCTATTTCCGGCACTGGGAAGAACTCAAGGATCTGGGCGTCGATACAGACGACGGGCCAGTCCACCCATCATTGCGCGAAGTTCTGGCAGGTCGCTATCAGCCACTCGCCCGGCCGCTGTTTCTTTATGTCAACGTGACCTCTCTCGACGGCAAGCCTGAACTGGCGGGGTTTCTGCGCGATTATCTGGGAGAGCTGCAGAATTGGGTGCATTTCACCGGCTACATGCCACTCTCACCCGAAGCTTACGAGCAGGCCATCACAAGGCTGGAGGCAAGGACCACGGGTTCTCGTTTCGACGGTGAGTTGCAGGTGGGCATTGGTATCGACGACCTATACAATTAGCCGGCGAGGAACTGGGATCAGATCAACCGACTCCGACAAGAAAGGTCAGATGTCGGCTCCAAGCCTTTCCACGACATTCACGATAGAAAACCATCAATCAGTAGTGCGGCGGCGTCACGCTCCAAACGACAACTGTGCGTTGATCGGAGGGATTGCCGTAGCCATGCGGGCGCTTGCAATCGAAATGAAAGCTGTCTCCCGCGTTCAAAAGGTAGGTTTCGTCATCAATCCGAAGCTCAAGCTGCCCCTCGCTGACATAGCCGGCCTCTTCCCCATCATGAGCATATAGCTCGCCGGAACTTGCGCCGGGTTCGAAGGTGCAAAGCAACATTTCCAGGTTTCCGCCAAGCGACGGGCACAAGAGCTCGTCCCGGATGCCAGACTCGAACCTGAGCGCAGAGCGTCGGGCGGCGCGGACGATGATCGTGGCTTCCGGATCGGCCCTGCGCTCAGGGTCGAGAAAGAACCAGCTGATGTTCACGCCGAGGGAGCGGGAGATCGTGTTCAGGGCGCGGATTGAAGGCACGGCCTGTTCGCGCTCCAGTTGGCTAAGATAGCCGACTGACAGCTCGGTTGTTCCTGCAAGTTGTTGCAGGGTCATCCCCTTGGCCTTGCGAAGCTCGCGCATGCGCGCCCCGACGATCTCGTGCGTGTCGCGCACTCCCCCGCTCGGCGCGTTGCTGTCCTTGTTCCGCGGTTGACTCATCTGAATTTTAAGTCCATTTTTTTGATGAAAACTATATTCTCTGGACCTAATTATGCTGAATGCGATCCGAAATGTCACGGGGACCGCTCCCGATCTCTCTCGTCTGGGAGGCCCGGCGGCGATCCTGTGTGCCACGATGCTGATGGCCTTACAGGATGCACTGGTGAAGCTGTTGAGTGCAGGGCTGCCCCTCTGGCAGTTTTTTCTCCTGCGCTCGCTTCTGATCCTGCCACTGCTCGCAGCGTTAATTGCTCGGACCGGTTGTGATCGGCTGCGTCCGGCATTGAACAGGTGGGTGTTGTTGCGGTCCACATTGATCGTGGCGATGTATGTCTTCTTTTATGCAGCACTGCCGGTTCTGGAGCTGCCAGTGGTTTCCGCCGTCTATTACACGGGACCACTGTTTATTGTCCTGTTCACCGGCTTGCTTTTGCGTGAGCCTGTTTTGCTCGCCCAATGGGGCGCAGTGATCGTTGCCTT
Organism: Paracoccus saliphilus; assembly: GCF_028553805.1. Taxonomy (NCBI): domain Bacteria; kingdom Pseudomonadati; phylum Pseudomonadota; class Alphaproteobacteria; order Rhodobacterales; family Paracoccaceae; genus Paracoccus; species Paracoccus saliphilus. The sequence continues at coordinate 1,880,219 of NZ_CP067140.1, forward strand.
TATCGGCGTCCTGATAGTGCTGAGACCGGCGGGGGACGATTTCTCGCTGTTCGCCCTGATCCCGCTTGCCTCAGCGCTTTGCTATGCGTTGGCAATGATCGCAACGCGGGGAAGGATGGGCGACGTGGATCCTTGGGTGCTGACCTTTTCCCTGAACCTCGTCTTCGCTGCCACCGGTCTTGCCGGGATTGGTCTCTCGGCACTCATCGCAAGTCCGGAGATCTATCCGTTCCTCCTAACAGCCTGGGCACCGCTCGACTCGGACAATACGACGGTAGTTGCGCTTCTGGCGGTCATCTCCATCGTGATCCACGTGCTGTTGGCGCAGGCCTATCAGCTCGGACCGACTGTCGTCGTGGCAGGGCTCGATTTCTTGTATCTCGGGTTCGCCACAGTTTGGGCCGCGCTTTTCTTCGGGACGTTTCCCGGCTTGCCGGTTATTCTGGGCACTTGCCTGATCGGTGTTGCTGGACTTTTGGGGGTGCTGAGCCGGCCGAGCAGACGCTGACGGGTGCAAATGAGTGAAAGCCAGCCTCGTCCGTGCTGCCGCCGCTCGTATATGTTAGGGCCTGTCCGCCCCGACAATAAAGTTCGGATGACGGCTTCGAGCCCTGAGCCGTCTTAGCCGTCGGCTCTCAATTGGATCGCAGCTCAGGCATATTGTGCGAGTCCATTGCCGAGGGACCAATTTTCTTTCACGCCCTCAACAATGTTCACAAACACGTCCTCCGATCGGATACCCGGTTTCTCGCCGAGACATTCGGCGATCCGTCGGTATAGGGCCCTTTTTTGCTCTGAGGTGCGGGTGTTCATGGCGCTAATCTGGATGAACACCACATCGGCGCTGCGCTCGATTCCGAGATAGGACGCACCATAGCGGACATTTGCAGGGTCATGCTCAGCGATGGTCATGAACTGATCGTCTTCAGGCACGTTGAACGTGTCACGCATGGCCTGATAGATGCCGTCGAAGATGGCCTGCCGGTAGCTTTCCGGCTTTCCGGTCTGCAGTGAGATGGTGACGAGGGGCATCGCGTGTCCTTTTGGGTGGTGGTTCGCTGCGACGCTATAGCATTTCGTTTCTTTATGGCTATGAATAGCTGTGATATGAAATACAAATGATTGACCGTCCTCTCGATCTGGATTCCGTCCGAGCCTTCGTTCGCATTGCCGAACTTGGCAACTTCACGCGCGCGGCAGAGGCCACGCAGACAACGCAGTCGGCAGTGAGTTTGAAACTGAAGCGTCTCGAAGAGCGCCTGAACTGCCGCTTGATCGACAGAACGCCGCGTCATGTGGCGCTTTCGGCGCAGGGTGTGGCGTTCCTTGAGCATGCGCGCACGCTCCTGAGCGCGCATGACCGCGCGATCAATGTGCTTTCCCAAGCCCGGCAGCGTCTGACGATCGGCATCAGTGATCATGTTGCCGGGCCGGAACTGCCCATGCTGATCGCGCGCATGAATGCGCAGGACCCACGATTGCTGATAGACATTCGGATCGGTTCCTCGGACGATTTGTTGCGCAGCTTCGATCGGCGGGAATGCGACACGGTAATCGTGCGTCAGCATCATGGGCGGGACGATGGGGAGGTGATCGCGGAGGAAAAATTCGGCTGGTTCGCCGCACCGGAATGGCAGCATCGCGCCGGTGAGCCGCTGCCCCTCGCGACGATGCCGGAACCTTGCGGAGTGCGTCTGATGGCCGGGCAACTGCTCGACGAGGCCGATGTGCCTTGGGTCGAAGCGTTCACGGGCGGGGGTGTCATGGCCGTTTCTGCCGCAGTCATGGCCGGTCTTGGCGTTTCAGCGCTGGCCCGCCGCATGCTGCCATTCGGAGCGGTCGATGTCGGGCCCAGGCTCGGACTTCCCAAACTGCCGCGCCTGCCGGTGGTGCTTCATTCGAGGGGCGGCAATCACCGCTCGCGCGAAGCGTTGGTCGCTCTGTCAGCTGCTTTCAGGAACGCGGTGCTGGACTAACACCCCAGCATAGAGCCAAAGGCGCAAGCTTATATCCTAAAGTCTCCCTCGTCCCGCACAGCCGGCGCTCGTGTCAGTTGGGGCTGTCCGCCCCGACAAGAAAGGTCCGATGTCGGCTCCGAGCCTTTTGTGGACCTTGATGGGCTAGCCTTGGGGGCATGCATAACGCTACGATGAGCCTATCATCTAAGGAGTTCTCATGCGCATATATCAGGTCGATGCCTTCACTGACCGGCTCTTTACTGGGAATCCCGCCGCTGTTCTGGTGCTTGAAGATTGGTTGCCGGACGATCTTATGCAGGCGATCGCGCAGGAGAACAACCTTGCTGCATCGGCTTTTGTCAATCCTCGCGCGGACGGGACTTGGGATTTACGCTGGTTCTCTCCGACACAGGAGCTCGATTTCTGTGGCCACGCCTCTCTCGCTACGGCGCATATTCTGTTCACCAACTTTGGGGCGTCTGCCGCAATCGTATTCCATACTCAAGCTGGACAACTGCGCGCGTCGAAAGATGCCAGTAGATACCAACTTGATATTCCTAGCATGCCGCCAGAGGTTATTGATGCATTGCCGCCAGAGTTGAAAGGAATGTTTTCTTCGGCACCGGCAAAGGTATTCCGCAACTTTAAGAACATATTTGCCGATCTCGGCAGCGCGGATGCCGTGTGCAGCTTTGTTCCCGACTTTGCTGCAATTACCCAGATTGACCCACTCGGCCTTGTCGTGACCGGGCAGGAAGTCGAGAGCGCGAAGGCGGATTTCGTCTCTCGCTGCTTTGCTCCTAGTGCGGGTATTCCAGAAGATCCGGTTACAGGTTCAACCCACGCGACTCTCGTGCCCTATTGGGCAGGGCAATTAGGCCGTGACAAGCTCGTAGGTCATCAGGCCTCAAAACGAGGGGGATGGCTCACCTGTGAGCTAACCAATGATCGCGTCCTTCTGGGGGGAAATGCTGTGACCTATATGGAAGCCGAGATATCGCTATGAATTGCCCCATGTTTCTTGGATGCCTCCCTCGCTAATTTTGTGGTAAGGAGGCCATGATGGACACATTTTGGCGAATTCATTCACACCGTTTGTCAGGAAGCGATGGTGTGGACGCCCCGGCAGCATTTAATGTGCCAAGGTAGCGGGTGTTGAAACACCTCTACGAGGAGAGCGTCCATGGACGATGTTAGCATCATCGGCCTAGATTTGGCCAAGAACGTATTTCAGGCGCATGGGGCCGGGTCCGACGGATCGGTTGTATTCCGGCGTAAGCTGTCGTGTGCGCTGCCGCCGGTCGTGACCGAAGAAACGAATGTCGCGCGCTTGACGGGCGGGATCACGTTCGTAGGCTACCTTGTCGCATTCGCATTGCCACTGCTGGGCGGCCTACTGTCCGATGCCGTCGACGGTGTCGGGGCGGTGTTCATCCCGACGGCCGTTCTCGCTCTCGCTCTCGCAAGCTTTGGCCACAGAGGCGACAGATACCAGGATCGGATTTTTCACGGTCGGGACGACGTATAGGGTTGGTGGTCAGCTTGATGTGTCTTGGTTCACGGCTGTGCCGATCAGATTAGCTCGAATTGACCGCAGTAGATAATCACTCGCTGACTGAGGAGTGAGGCCAGCAATGCGACGCGTTTGGAGAGGGTAAAGATGTTCAGGAAGTAACCTCGCTGAATGATCAGGAAGCGAACTAACCGGATACCAAATTTTCAGTTATGCCCGCCCAAACCAACGCCGCCATCAAACTATCGGCTTCATGATGGGCAGCGCCCTCTTGCGAGGGCACCAGGTCGGGAATCTGAACAACCCTCATCCCGGCGGCCAGAGCGGCGCGCACCCCCACGTCGCTGTCTTCAAGGGCGAGGCAGACCGAAGGCTCTTTGCCTAAAAGGCTGGCCGCAAACACATAGACGTGCGGCAAGGGCTTGGAGCCACCTGCCATATCTCGGCCGACAACAGCATCGAAACGACCTTCCAGACCAGCTTTCTCGAGCTTCCATAGAGCATCATCCGTCTTGCTGTTGGTCGCAACGGCACAAGGAAAATTAAGGTCATCAAGCAAATTCAGCGTATCCTTTACCCTTGGCCGCAACGGGATGCCTGTTGCCATCATGGATAGGAAGGCGTCATCCCAAGGCTTGTAGATGTCATCATAGGGCAGTTCCTTCTCAAGCCAGCCACAGATGAGCTTGTGACCCGCTTTATCGTCCAATCCGATCACCCCTTGGAGGACGGACAGAGGCACGGGGTGTCCCAGAGCGGCCAGAGCCTCCACCCCGGTTTCCAAAGCAAGGCGCTCCGTATCCAAGAGCAGACCATCGAGATCGAAAATCACAGCTTCTATCATGCATCGGTTCCCATGCCAGATCGTGGCGACGTTTTCAGAAAGTCCCTATGTCTGCCCCATTCGCTGGTTGTTTTTTTGCGTCACACTAATGCAAGCGTCTTTCGACGCAGGGCAACTAACACGCAACGTTCTTCGATTGTGCAACAACGCCTGATGGAGGGCAACTCGATGTGCCTAATTTGACGCGTCTAAGGGAGAGATCCAAAAGCGTGTTCCCGTCTCCGATAACGTTTTTAATTTTGACAAAGCTTCCGGCCAGCGATTAAAGAAGAGTCTGAGCAGATCATTATTTGTCTCTGGACATTCAAGAGATATTTCAAGCTTTGTTGCATAATCCCCAATCGGGCGAAATTTCCAAACGATATTTGGAGATATCTTCTGTTCTTGTATGTCCTTGATATCGGATGTATCAATTTCATATGAGAATTCTCTGTTCGTATTGTTTTTAGTAATTCGACCTGTAAAAGCAACAGCATCCCCAGTCTTGAATTTGATGGACTTTTCCACTGTTTCAGTGCTCAATTCCAATTGCAACCAAAGCTTGGTTCTTCGATCATCTGTCATTTGGATCCAAACAATCCTTGGCGTGGCGCGTATGTATATCGTGTAATGTCTTTTGATTGATTGTTCGTCGCTAAAGATGGGCAATTCGTCTTCGCACCCTTCGCTTTCGACAAACTTGCGGATCCACTGCTCATTCATAATCCTGAACGCAGTAGGATTCACGTAGTAACGTGGTCTGGTTATATTCCCCATGGAGATTACAACACTCGAATTTGCGAGTGTTCTTAGATGCCCTGTAAGTGTGTTTTGGTTGAGATCGAGTTCCGCTTCTATTTCTGCCCTTGAAGCTCCGTCGTTTCTTAATAGAAAATCTAATATTGCTCGACGGGTTGGGTTCGAGATTGCGGAAAATATGGGTTCGAGATGCCTGTCCATTTTCTACTTGTAGCCCTTTTCATTATCAGACGCTTTGGAGCGATCACAATCATATTGGACGAACTTTCCTAAAGTATAGACCTTCATTGTGCTCTGGTCCTCGCGTAGCTGCGCGAGTTGCATGAATACCAAGAGCCTTCACAAAAGTGACATAATATAGTTGCGCTACTGTCACATTGCCGGGGTAATCAGCGACTCGCTAGGTCTTTTTTACACTCAACTCAGGGAGCATCCCTATGAAATCCATCGGCCTCACGGCAACTGCCTTGTCCGTCATCGCATTGTCCGCGACCGCTGCCGCGGCTCGTGACCAGATCCGCATCGTCGGATCGTCTACTGTTTTCCCATATACGCAAGCAGTGGCAGAGGAATTCGCCAACCAAACCGGCGCGCCGGCTCCGATCGTCGAATCCACCGGCACTGGCGGCGGTATGCAGATTTTCTGTGAAGGTATCGGCGAAGATACCGCAGACCTGACCGGCGCGTCGCGCGCTATGAAAAAATCCGAATTTGATCTGTGCGTCGAAAATGGCGTCACCGATATCAGCGAAGCGATGATCGGCTATGACGGGTTGTCGCTGGCCGTCAGCCGCGAGAACGAAACCGACTGGAATCTGACGCTTGGTCAGGTGTTCCTGGCGCTCGCTGCCGAAGTTCCTCAAGACGGTGAGATGGTGGCCAACCCCTATACCAAATGGTCGGAAATCGATGAATCGCTGCCCGACACCGAGATCGTCGTTCTTGGACCGCCCCCGACCTCGGGCACCCGCGACGCCTTTGTCGAACTTGCCATGCATGCCGGTTGTGAATCGCTTGAGGAAGTCACCGCGATTGCTGAAGAATCCGGCAATGAGGACTGGGTTGACGAGAACTGCTCGCGCATGCGGACCGACGGCCCCTTCATCGAAGCGGGTGAGAACGACAACCTGATCGTGCAGCGCCTGAATTCGGATCCGAATGCGCTCGGCATCTTTGGCTATTCCTTCCTGTATGAAAATCAGGATACGCTGAAAGATGTAAAGCTGAACGACGTTCAGGCGGAAATGGACACCATCGCATCGGGTGAATACCCGTTGTCGCGTCCGCTGTTCTTCTACGTCAAGAATGCGCATCGCGGCGTGATCCCGAATCTGCAGGAATTCGTCGACGAATACATGTCCGAGAACGCGCTGGCTCCGGGTGGCTATCTGGAAGAGCGCGGCCTGGTCGCCCTCGGCGATGACGAGCGCGCTAAGCTTCAGGAAGCCGTTACGACCGGTTCGGTAAAGCTGGAAGTTACCGAGTAACATTTATCTCTACACGCCCGTCCGGGATCAATCCGGGCGGGCGGCTCCTTTTGCGAGGTTGGGCATGACTGGAATCGCCTTTGCGTTGCTGCTGACAGCGGCACTCGCAGGATACATGATGAACCGGCAGGCGGCAGTGACATTGCGGGATGGTGGCCAGCGGCTTCATTCGCTTGGTATGTTTCACGGACTCTACGCTCTGCTGACGGTGCTTGTGCCTGCAATCATCATCGTGCTCTTGTGGCTGGTGCTGCAATCCACGGTTATCAACAGGCTGGTGATGGCCGGCCTGCCCGACGGGGTTCTGGACAATCTCGGTTCCGGGGCGATCCAACTGATCAAGGCCGAGATCCATTCGATCTCGCAAGGACGAATTTTCGGCGAGCCTGAACAATGGAAGATGGATGCTGCAGAGCGCATGAATTCGCTGCGCGCGGCCTCGGGGTGGCTGATGCTGCTTGTCGTGGCGGCGGTGAGCGCCGCGGCGCTCTTCGTCACCCGCCGTAGCGTCAGGGCAGAATTCCGGGCGCGTCAGGCGGTCGAAGGCATCGTCACGGGGTTGCTGATCTCATGCTCGCTTGTGGCAATTTTCGTGACCGTCGGCATTGTCCTGTCGCTTGTTTTCGAATCAATCCGCTTCTTCCAGATGGTTCCGATCACCGACTTCCTGTTCGGAACGAGCTGGGAGCCGCAGATACCGATCCGCGAGGATCAGGTTGCGGCAGAAGGAGCCTTCGGATGGCTGCCGGTCATTCTGGGCACGCTGGTCATCACCTTTGTCGCCATAGTCGTTGCTGTGCCGGTCGGGTTGATGTCGGCAATTTACCTGAACGAGTTTGCCAGCAAGCGTTTCCGTGCCATCGCCAAGCCGGTGCTGGAGCTCCTCGCGGGCATTCCAACTGTGGTTTATGGCTTCTTTGCCATTCTGACGGTCGCTCCGGCAATCCGAGCCTGGGGGGCATCGCTCGGCCTTCCGATCGCACCGAACACAGCGCTTGCGGCAGGCAGCGTGATGGCAGTCATGCTTATCCCGTTCATTTCCTCATTCGCGGATGACGCGCTTTCGGCGGTTCCACGGTCACTTCGCGATGGCAGCATGGCGCTTGGCGCGACACGGGCCGAAACGGTCACGAAAGTCCTGTTTCCCGCAGCGATCCCCGGCATCGTCGGCGGCGTCCTGCTGGCCGTCAGCCGTGCAATCGGTGAGACGATGATTGTGGTGATGGCGGCGGGCCTGATCGCCAAGATGACCATCAACCCGCTGGACAGCGTCACGACCGTGACGGTGCAAATCGTGACACTGCTGATTGGCGACACCTCGTTTGACAGCCCGAAGACGCTGGCGGCATTCGCCCTGGGGCTGATGCTGTTCATCGTGACACTGCTTATCAACATCGTCGCCTTGCGCATCGTGCGCAAATACCGCGAACTTTACGACTGAGGCCCGGACATGACCGATCAGACGAACGACGCGCCTCAAGCCTCCCATGGCTGGGCTTCACCGGAATTCCAAAACAGACTCTCGCGTCGTCGCCGGAGCGAGGCGATCCTGAAAGGGGTTGGACTGGGCGCGATCCTCTTTGCCTTCCTGATGCTGGGTATCCTGCTCTGGACGCTGATTTCGGGAGGGACGCAGGCATTTCGGCAAACGCATATCACGCTTGACGTGCCAATCTCGGCCGAGCTGGTAGATTCCGAGGACCCGTCTCGCGGCAATTATCGCAACGTCATGAACGAGGCGATGCAAGTTACTTTTCCGGATGCGGAAGAGGGTGATTTGCGCGCTCTGTCAGGGATTGTGTCGAATGCTGCCCAGTTTGAGGTGCGGGATCGTGTTGTGGCCGATCCTTCGCTGATCGGCCAGACCATTACCATAAATGTGCCGGTCTCGGACCCGTATGATCAATTGAACAAGGGCAATGTCGATACCGAGTCGGATGAAACCATGCGGCGGCTGAACGATGCCGCGATCGGCTGGTTCCAGCAATTGCAGGATGAAGGACGGATCTCGAAACCAATCAACTGGGCTTTGCTCACCAACGCTGATTCACGCTTCCCCGAACTGGCCGGGCTGAAGGGCGCTATCATCGGGTCGTTCTATGCTCTGCTGGTTTGTTTCCTGATCTCGTTTCCACTGGGCATCGGCGCTGCAATCTACCTGGAGGAATTCGCGCCCAAGAACCGCCTGAGCGACGTGATCGAAGTCAATATCAACAACCTCGCGGCGGTCCCCTCGGTGGTGTTTGGCCTGCTGGCCCTGGCGGTTTTTCTGGGCTGGTTTGGGATGCCGCGCTCGGCGCCCCTGGTCGGTGGGATGACGCTGGCGCTGATGACAATGCCGACGATCATCATCGCCACCCGCGCCGCGCTGAAGGCGGTGCCACCGTCGATCCGCGAAGCGGCGCTTGGCGTCGGCGCGTCGAAGCAACAGGTTGTGTTCGGCCATGTGCTGCCGCTGGCCATGCCCGGCATTCTGACCGGCACGATCATCGGGCTGGCGCAAGCTCTCGGAGAAACCGCGCCACTGTTGCTGATCGGCATGAATGCCTTCGTGACGGCTGCGCCGTCAACGCCGATGGACGCCGCGACCGCGCTGCCGACACAGATTTTTATCTGGGCGGACAGCCCCGAACGCGGCTTTGTCAGCCGGACATCCGCCGCAATTCTCGTGCTGCTGGGGTTCCTCGTCATGATGAACGCCCTAGCCATCTTCCTGCGCAACCGTTTTGAACGCCGTTGGTGATACGGTCGAAGGAGCCTAGAATAATGTATGACATCAACCGAGCGGAGAGTGCCGTGACCCAGCAGGATATCAAGATCTCGGCCAAGAATGTGCAGGTCTATTATGGCGACACCCATGCCATCAAGGATGTGAATGTCGAGATCCTCGACAAGACCGTGACCGCCTTCATCGGCCCGTCGGGCTGCGGAAAATCGACCTTCCTGCGCTGTATCAACCGGATGAACGACAGTATCGACATCGCGCGCATCAAAGGCCAGATCCGACTGGATGGACAGGACATTTATGACCGCAAAGTCGATCCGGTGCAGCTGAGGGCCCGCGTTGGGATGGTGTTCCAGAAGCCGAATCCGTTCCCCAAGTCGATCTATGACAACGTGGCCTACGGCCCGAAAATCCACGGCCTGGCCCGCAACAAGGCAGAGCTGGACGAGATCGTCGAGAAATCGCTGCGCGGATCGGCGCTGTGGAACGAGGTCAAGGACCGCTTGCAGGAACCCGGCACCGGTTTGTCAGGCGGTCAGCAACAGCGCCTCTGCATCGCCCGTGCCGTGGCGACCGCGCCCGAGGTGCTGCTGATGGATGAGCCCTGCTCGGCGCTTGATCCGATTGCAACCGGGCAGGTCGAGGAACTGATCGAACAGCTGCGCTCGAAGTTCTCGGTCGTCATCGTGACGCATTCGATGCAGCAGGCCGCCCGCGTCAGCCAGAAGACAGCCTTTTTCCACCTGGGCAACCTGGTCGAATATGGCGAAACCGACGACATTTTCACGAAACCGCAGGATTCGCGCACGGAATCCTACATCTCGGGCCGTATCGGCTGACCCTGGAGGAGACAGGAATGATGAATCGCGACAAACATATATCCTCCGCGTTCGACCGCGACCTGGAGACGATCCAGGCGCAGGTCGTCAAGATGGGCGGCATGGTCGAAGTCGCCATCTCGGATGCCGCGACGGCACTGGATACTCGGGACGAGGACTTGGCCGAAGAGGTTCGCCGCCGGGACAAGGCAATCGATACGCTGGAATTGCAGATCAACGAGGATGCGGCGCGGCTGATTGCCCTGCGCGCGCCCACGGCCACCGATCTGCGCATGGTGCTGGCAGTGATGAAGATCGCCGCCTCGCTGGAGCGCGTGGGCGATTACGCCAAGAACATGGCCAAGCGGACCGATGTGCTGACGCAGATGCCGGTGATCGATGGCTCTGGCATGGCGATCCGCCGCATGTCGCGGGCGGTCAGCAAGATGCTGCAGGACGCGCTGGACAGCTATATCCGCCGCGATGGCGAATTGGCCGAGGATGTCCGCCAGCGCGACCTGGAAGTGGACCAGATGTATAACGCTTTGTTCCGCGAGTTCCTGACCCATATGATGGAGGACCCGCGCAACATCACCGCCTGCATGCATCTGCATTTCATCGCCAAGAATGTCGAGCGGATGGGTGACCACGCAACCTCGATTGCCGAGCAGGTGATCTACCTGGTGACCGGAGAATTGCCGGATGACAGCCGGCCCAAGGCCAGCAGCGTGTCGAGCGATGCGGGATCCGCTAGCAATGAGGGATAAGAGATGACGATTCAGGCCCCTTGCGTATTGGTTGTCGAAGACGAAAACGCGCAGCGTGAGGTCCTGCAATACAATCTCGAGGCCGAGGGCTTCGAGGTCGTGGTCGCCGATAATGGCGAGGACGCCTTGCTGCTGGTGCAGGAGGAGCAGCCCGATTTGCTGGTGCTGGACTGGATGCTGCCCAAGGTTTCCGGGATCGAGGTCTGCCGCCAGGTCAAGGCCGATCCGGCAACCCGCGGGATTCCGATCATCATGCTCTCGGCACGTAGCGAAGAGACGGACCGGGTGCGCGGGCTGGAAACCGGGGCGGACGATTATGTCGTCAAGCCTTATTCCGTGGTCGAGCTGATGGCCCGGCTGCGCACACAGTTGCGCCGCACCCGCCCCTCGACCATGGGCGAGAGGCTGAGTTTCGGCGATATCATCCTGGATGCGGCCGAGCACCGGGTCTTTCGCGCCGGACAGCCCCTGCATCTGGGTCCGACCGAGTTTCGGCTGCTGTCCACGCTGATGGAAAAACCGGGCCGGGTCTGGACACGCGAGCAGTTGCTGGATCGGGTCTGGGGGCGTGATATCTATGTCGATACCCGCACCATCGACGTGCATGTCGGGCGGCTGCGCAAAGCGCTGATGACCAATGGCGGTGACAATCCGGTGCGCACCGTGCGCGGCACCGGTTACGCGCTTGGCTGACAGCCTGCCCGGTTGAACGGGCAGGCTGGGCTACTGCGGTAAAGGCCGGTCAGAACCGGAACTCCTTCGACTTGAACGAAATATGCCGTGCGGCTTCCGGGACGTCCGCTATTTTGCGAATGTCCGCCCATGTCTGCTTATAGACGGGGATCACCAATTCGTTCACACCTTTGCTGACGATATTGCCCTGGGTTCCCCGCGGCGAACCGAACAGCATGAAGGTTTCACCTCGCGTGGCCGTCTCGGTCGGGTAGGCTATCGCCTGCGTGGCACCGTTTCCATTGAAGACTTCCACCAGGTCCCCCGGCTCGATGCCGTTCTCCGCCATGTCCTCGGGGTTCATCTCAATGAACGGATAGGGCCAGCGGTCGGTGACAAAGTCATTCTCCTGGTCCAGGAACCAGTTCTGCCAGTTGAGATTTGAGCGACCGTTATTGATCAGGAACGTGTAGGATTCGCTCTCTTCCTGTTTTCCGGGAGTAACCAGGCCACGCCATGGCCCAGCCATGAAGCGCGCGAGCCCGTCATCGGTAGAGAACTTACCGTCCTTGTAAAGCCGGTCTGTGCCGATGATAGTTTCGCCGTCCAGCCCTTGGGGAGGCTCCTGAAAACCATTCGTCCCCATTCCCCGCAGCCGTTCATAGGTGACATCGGGATGGGCGGATTGATAGCCGTCGCGGAAGGCGTCTTCTTCGTTTTTCCAGTCATAGCCCTGGAAATTGGCGGCATAGTCGCTGTTGCCCGCCTCGGAGAGCACGCGCTCCATATGCTGGGCGATTCCTGCCGCGATGAGGCAATCGGGCATCGCGTGACCCGGTGGGTCCATGTATTTCTCGGCCAGCCGCATGCGCCTCTCTCCATTCATGGAAGTCAGGTTCATCTCGCCCTGCTGGGCGGCGGGCAGGACGACATGCGCCTGACTACCCATCTCGTTCTGGATGATATCCACGTTCACCGCGAAGAGCCCACCCTCGGCAATCGCGCCGACAATGGCATCGACCAGGGCGTCTCGCCCCTGTCCTGCAACCGAATCCATGGCCTCTTTCACCATATTGGTGCGGTGGTTGTAGATCCGCTTGAACTCGGTGGCGTTCAAAGTGGTTCGGTAATGGTTACAGGCCCAGATATGATGCACACCCCCTTTGCCATCGATGATGAGTTGATCAACATAGGCCGCGGGCCGTCCCACATGACCTTCACTCGGGCGGAAATAGCCCTCCTGATGGCCTCCCATCCGGACGCAACCTCCGCCCAAATGCCCGATATTCCTGGTTGCCAGAGAGATATTCACGATAGCGCCATTGGTGCGGTAATTATCGTTGCCCCAGATGATCCCCTTTTCATAGCCAATCATCATGCGACGACGGGCACCGCCTTCTTTCGGCTCGGCCATCCATTCGGCGGCCTTGCGGATATCGTCAGCCGGAACGCCGCAGATTTCAGCGGCCTCCTCCAGTGACATCCGGTTCGTCTCGACGGCATCCTCGAAGCTGGTCAGCAGGCCAGGATTTGCGTCTGATGCGCCCTTCGCCGGGAACTCTGCCGGGTGTTCGGCGGCTTCGCGCAACGTGTGAGCGTCGATGAAATCCTGATCATGCCAGCCTTGTTCGACGATATGCGTGAAGATCGCGTTCGCCAGTGCCAGATCGGTTCCCGAATTGATTGGCAAATGCAGAACGTTATCGGTCCCTGCGGCTTGCTCTGCCGCATTGACCGAGACGTTTCTGCGCGGGTCGATAAAGATGATCTTGGCGGGCTCATGCGGTTCGTCCGGCAGCAATTCGGCTTTCTTGTCCGACGTGATGCCCTGCAGGTTCGGCACCCAGTGGTTGAGGAAGTAGTTCGTCTGGCACTCCAGAGGATTGCATCCCCAGGCAACCAGTGTGTCGGTGAGTTCGGCGTCCTCATAGGCGTTGTTCAATTCGCCAACACCCATATCTCGCGTGGCATGAACCTCGGAATTATATGCGGGGCGGTTGTGAATGCGGACATTCTTGACCTTCATGCTCTCGAAATACAGCTTCCCGGTGCCCCAGGTGTTTTCATAGCCACCACCCGAGCCGCCATGATCGAACATTGATACGATCAGATCGTCCTCGGACCCGTCCGTCACGATCCGCGCTGTCACCCTTGCAACCAGATCGAATGCATCCTCCCAGCTTGTCTGCTGATATGTTCCGTAACGCCAGGTCAGCGGATCGGTCAGCCGATGTCCTTGGGTGCCGGTAACGGTCGAGGGGTGGTTCTCGGCCATGCGCGCGCCGCGCACCGAGCCGAGACCGGAATTTACCACGCAGTTCACATCGGGCTTGATGACCAGTTGAACGTCTCGGCCGTCCTGTTTCACAATGTTATACATCGAGGGCGCATACCATGCTTCAGTGTCCTGAGGTTGCTGCTCACTCAGATCCACGCCAAAGACGTTTTGCGATGGATCAGTGCCGCCTTGCCGGTTGATCGGCCAAGTGTAAGCCTTGTAGCCGCAGCCGACGATGCAATAATGGCAAACCGCATTTTGAACTTTTGCGTCCGCCGGGATGATCGGCAGGCGGTCGATATGTCTCTTGTAAGCCATGATCCGTTCTCCTTCAGAGCGTATTGGACAGGCGGCCAAAGATCAGCTCGTCCACGCCTTCGGCATAGATCTCGCCGTCATCATCGACGCGCAGATTGAATTGCGGCAGGTTGCTGGTGGCATGCCCCCAGACCTGCTGCCCGCCCGCTTCTGCATCGAAACGCGAATAATGGCCGGGGCAATTGAAGGTCCGGTCATCAGCGTTATAACCCAGATACCAGCCCTTGTGCGGGCACAGGACGGAGAAGCCGACGATATCCCCATCTGGCCCGGCGCCGCCTTCCACCGCATGCCCAAGCTTGAGCAACACTCCGGGGCTGTCATCATCTGGGTAACTGACGTCGAGCGGTTCGTTTTCGGTCAGGTCGGCCACGTTGCCGAGCCGGTTCGCCGGATATTCAACCCGCGCGAGCGCAGCCTGCGCCTTGGCCTCTTGCGTTCCGGCAAATGTCGTCGCGGCCGCACCCGCGGTGGCCATCATCCCGCCTCGCAGGAACTGGCGGCGCCCGGCATCGATCAAGCGATTGCATTTTGTCATCTGGCTTGGTTCTCCCCTCGCTGGTTGAGAAGAGTATAGCGTGTTCTCGTGGCAATCTTATGGCGGCATCGCGCAAGAAAATTCTACTAATAAATTGTAATAATTTGCATTTTCTTGATGTTCGGTTTCCCGAACATTAACCGCGAAAGCCAAGGGAAATAATCAGGAAAGCCCGAATTTCTGCATCTTTTCCCATAATGTCGTCCGGGCGATCCGCAATAGTTTTGCGGTCTTGCCAAGATGTCCGCCGGTCTGTTCCAGCGCTGCGATAATCTGCGACCGCTCTGCCGCATCACGTGCTTCTGCCAGGGACAGGAACCAGTCACCTTCGGCAAGTCTCTCGGGAAAAAGATCTGCGGGCTGTATCCAGCCGTCTCGCGCGGTCTGAAACGCCCGTGTCAGACGGGTCCGAATTTCCCGACCGCCACCGGAGAGATCGTGGCCGCGCAGGGCCTGTTCGGCCAGGGCGCTGATGCCGCGCAATGGGGGATCGTGTTTTGCATTCAGTTGGTCGAAGAGACGATTCATCAGCCATACCGCATCTTCAGGCCGTTGACGAAAAGGCGGGACCGGAATTTCGACCTCGGAGAGTTGAGCAAACAGATCGGCGCGGAACGACCCCGATGCAACCTCGTCCTCGATTGTCGGGTCGGTGGTCGAAATGATGCGGCCGGAAAAATCCCGATCGAGCGACGTGAGCAAACGATCTTGTAACGCTTCGCTCATCCGATCGATGGATTGCAGGCAAAGGATGCCCTCTCCAACAGCGTCCATTGCGCCGCCTGCTGCGAACAGCGCTTGCTCGACCTTTTGGTCCCTCGCGAAATTTACGGTCAAGAAAGGTGCAGAGCAGCGGTCGGAAAGTTCGTGTAGTCGCTTAGCAATCGAGATTTTTCCGGTGCCCGGACCACCAAGAATCGTGACATGGCCGTTACGGTTGGCGGCCTGCTCCACCAGTTCTTCGACTCTCTGCGCTGCAGGCGAAATACCCACCAGAGGAGGCATTTCAAGTGCATTGCGTGGTTTCATCAGCAATGCCAACCGATCCAGAAACACCGACATGTCGAAAGGCTTCGTTACGTAATCCACGGCGCCGGACTGCATGAGGCGAACCGCCTGGGCGATGCTTCCCTGCCCTGTGATGAACAAAAATGGGGGTGGAGTAGAGGTTCGGCATAGCGTTGCGAACAAATCCTCGCCAGTGCCGTCCGGCAGGATGATGTCGCAGATCACCGCGTCAATGGGCGCGCGCGGGGTGCGAATTGCGCCCAGTGCCCGAACCATCTGTTTATACCAGATGATCTCGGCTCCTTCCAATTTCAGTCTCTGCGCGATTGAGCCGCCCATGATTTCGTCATCTTCGATTAGAGCAATGCGGCGTTGATTTAGCATGATTGGCTGGCCGGAGTTGGTGGATTACATGGAAGTGAGATGATGATCCGGGTGCCGCCATCCGGTGGGGCTAAATGTGTGATGGTTCCGGCCAGCATTCCCACAAGTTCTCGCACCATTCGCAATCCGACCCCTTCGCCGGGCAAAATCGGCTCCGAACCTTGCAGGCGCCGTAGGGCAGGGGCGGGCATTCCGGGTCCATTATCGAAAATTTCGAACCGCAATGCATCTCCGGCCAGATACGCATGCAACCCAACTTTTCCCCCATGCTTTGCTGCGTTTGATGCGTTCAGCAGCAGGTTGAGCAGAATCTGCCGAAGCATTCCTGCATCGTGACCCGATAAATTTTTCGGGTCGAGTTCGATCCGCCAATCGAGCCGTTGCTCGTGCCTGGTAATTTCAGGGCCGATCAGCAGGCGCAGATCTGCCAGATCATCCAGCGACATATCCGCGCCATCTTGATCTATCCGGTTTTGCTCGAGTGTGGCGTGAGTCACGTCCCGCAAATGTTTTAATCCGCGCTCGAGCAATTCAGCCGATTGCCGAACCACATCCGGCCGGTCGGCAAAGCGGCGGATGGTGTCGGTCGCATTTATCAGACCGCCCAGGGGATTGTTGATCTCGTGGGCGAGCGAGGAAGAAAGCTGTCCGAGACTCACAAACCGCTCACGTTCAGCCAATTGGCGTTCGGCCTCGCTGCGCGCCTCAATGGCTTCGGCCATCGCATTGTAGGTCTGAAAGAGGCGTGCAACTTCCGAATCTCCGCGCGGAACCTGGACAGCGGGAATTGGAATGGGCTGCCCGATTGTCGCATCCATCCGTCGCGCCAGTTGCGTTACGGGGCGCAGCATTCGCCGAACCGCAAGATATCCGGCAAGTGCCATTGCAGTAGTTAACAGCGTATTGCCAATAATCAGCAAAAGTTCCGCGCGCCGACGCTCGGCACTCATGTCTCTGACATCGAGATCCGCTACGATTTTTCCGACATCGCGCCCCTGGTAAACCAATGGGGCACGAACCCTGACATGCGAGGAATTTCTTGCAAATGTAATCGCGTCGAGGCGTTGAGCCTCCTCCGCTAATGCATCGATTGAGGTGTCGATCGGGACTCGCCGAGGATCCGTCGCTGCCAGGACCTTCCCGGTTTCGTCGGCAACGACAGTCAGAAGCATTCTGCGCGAACTTCCCGTAGAACTGGCCCGGTCGAGCGTGTCGTAAACCTCCCAGATATCTTTTCGTAGAACAGAGGGACCAAGCGCCAGTGACAGACCTTCAATATGAAGCCGGGCAAGCTCACGAAGTCTGTTGTCCTGCACTCGATCAAGCGTCGAAAGCACCTGATGCGACGCAATCACACCTACCAATATCATCAACACTGCTGCCAAAAGTGGAACACGAAGCGAGAGGGGGAGATAAAGGAAGGGGCCCATCAGTGATGTCCAGCGAGATCCTGCATCCGGGTGAGGATACCATCGAACAAGGCCACTTCTCCCCGAATCATTCCGTCCAGTTGCAACAGCGTCAAGGCATCTCGCCCTCGCTCGGACTCGGTCATCTGTAGCAAGGCCGCCTGAAATACGGCAAGATCGGGTTCGCCGATCCGGTCTGTCCTTGCGCAGAACGGCGGAAAGCCCAGAGGTTCGGATCGGGAAATGACCCGGGTGCGATCAGTAAGTTCTGGTTCCACCTTCGTGAGTGCTTCCCAGACATATCCATCCACGCTGCCCGATCTGACAAGGCCGCCCGCCACTGCCCTGACGACATTCCTGTGCCCGTAAGTGAAAATGATACGAGAGAAAAATTGCTCCGGCCTCAGATTGTTGCGAGCGAGATCGGAGGCTGTTACGAGATATCCGGAATTCGAATTAGGATCTGAGAATGCGTGTGCTCCGCCTCTAAGGTCGGTCAGGCCCGATGCCTGATCTTCTTTAGAAGTGATCAGGTAGGACCGATAGGTCGGCGTGCCTTGCCAGAGCGGGACAGCGACCAGGGAAAGCTCATCCCGATGTTGGAGGAATGGATAGCCACACAACCACGCCGCATCCACACCGCCTTCGAGCAGTAATCCGGTTACCTCCTGGTATGTGCGTTTCTGGACCAGGGTGACCGGCATGCCCGCCGCATAGCTCAGAGATGTGCGCAGGCGATCGATGGTTTCGGAGTCATTGTCGAGAAACACCGGCGTTAGCCCTAATCGAAAGCTCGTTTGTGCGTCGGCTTGTCGACTTAGAAAACCGAGCGTTGCTGCGCCGATAGAAAACATCCGCCTGCTCAACATGGGCGTTCCTATGGTAAATTTCTCAATGCATCACCGATACTGGGCTATAATTTTTGTTAAAGCCATAGTGCGTTATGGTCATGAAAACAGTTCTTTATGGTGAAAGGCGTTTGGTCGGGTGGCTATATTCCCGGCCGATATGGCGCAGGTTCAAGGCGCACTACATTTATCGCCTATGGTCGTCTCTTACCAGCACATCATGCCAATGAGTCAAGATCCTCAAGGGAGCGTGGTGCAGATAACACTTGCCGATTCTAATATATCGTCTATTCTCGAAATATGGATACGAATCGCATAGATCAACTCGCCTCGCTCGCCCATCCGCAACGGTTGGCCCTGTTTCGGCTGCTAGTGCGGCGCTATCCGGACCGGGTTTCCGCCGGAGAGCTGGCCGAGGCAATCGATGCGCGACAGAACACCCTGTCATCCTACCTGACCTCGCTGCGCGCGGCCGGGTTGATCTCGCAGGCCCGCGAGGGCCGATCATTGCTTTACCGTGCCGAGATCGAGCAATCCGCGGCGCTGATCGGCTACCTTGTCGCCGATTGCTGCCGTGGCCGCCCCGACCTTTGCCAGCCATTCATTCAACCCACCCCTTCCGGAGAAAGACCCATGTCCGATCGGAAATACAATGTCCTGTTCATCTGCACGGGCAATTCCGCCCGCTCGATCTTTGGCGAATCAATCCTGCGCTTCGAGGCCGGGGACCGCTTTAACGCCTATTCCGCCGGCACATATCCCTATTCCGAACTGAACCCGTTCGCTGTCGAGATGCTCGATCACAAGGGGCATGACATCAGCGCCCTGCGGGCCAAGAATATCGCCGAGTTCCAGGGCCCCGACGCGCCAGTCATGGATTTCGTGTTCACCGTCTGCGACCGCGCCGCGAATGAGGAATGCCCGGCATGGGCAGGCCAGCCGATCAGCGCGCATTGGGGGATGCCCGATCCGGTGAAGGCAGAGGGGACCGAGGCAGAGAAGAAACTGGCCTTCCAGCAGGCCTATGCCGGTTTACGCAACCGTATCCTCGCCTTTACCGCATTGCCGCTGGACAGCCTTGATCGCATTTCGCTGCAACATCGCGTGGACGACATCGCCCGCGACCTGGAGGCACAATGACCGTCACCTATGCGCTGAACGGGCTTGGCCGGATCGGCAAGCTGGCGCTGCGGCCACTGCTGGAAAGCGGGGCAGAGATCGCCTGGATCAACGATGCGACAGGCGATCCCGAGATGCACGCCCATCTGCTGGAATTCGACAGTGTGCATGGCCGCTGGCCCGCCGAGTTCAGCCACGATGCGAAGAGTATCAGCGTCAATGGCACCCGCCTGCCGGTGCATAACGTGAAGCGCATCGAGGATTTGCCATTGGGTGGGGTCGATGTGGTGATCGATTGCACCGGGGTGTTCAAGAGCGAGGCGAAACTCGCCCCCTATTTCGCCGCCGGGGTGAAGAAGGTGATTGTCAGCGCGCCGGTCAAGGATGGGCCGGTCGCAAATATCGTGTATGGCGTCAATCACGCGACCTACGACCCCGCCCGGCATGACATCGTCACGGCGGCAAGCTGCACGACGAACTGCCTGGCCCCGGTGGTCAAGGTCATCCATGAGGGGCTGGGTATCCGCCACGGCTCGATCACCACGATCCATGATGTGACCAATACACAAACCATCGTGGACCGCCCGGCCAAGGATCTACGGCGTGCCCGCTCGGCGTTGAATTCGTTGATCCCGACCACGACCGGCTCGGCCACGGCGATCACGCTGATCTATCCCGAGCTCAAGGGGCGGTTGAACGGTCATGCGGTGCGGGTGCCGCTGCTCAACGCTTCGCTGACCGATTGCGTGTTCGAGGTGGCCCGCGAGACCAGCGCCGAAGAGGTCAACGCGATGTTGCGCGCCGCCGCCGAGGGGCCGCTGCAAGGCATCCTTGGCTTCGAGGACCGCCCGCTGGTCTCGGCCGATTACGTGAATGACACAAGGTCGAGCATCGTGGACGGGCCGTCGACGATGGTTGTCGCGGGGACGCAGGTCAAGATTTACGCGTGGTATGACAACGAGATGGGCTATGCCCATAGGCTGGTCGATGTCGCGCGCATGGTCGGGGCGTCGCTGTGAGTGCCGCAGCCCGGCCCGAGGGGCTTACCGCCTATATCACCGTGACCGCCGCCTATTGGGCCTTCATGCTGACCGATGGCGCCCTGCGGATGCTGGTGCTGCTGCATTTCCATACGCTCGGTTTCTCGCCGGTGCAGCTGGCCTACCTGTTCCTGCTTTATGAGCTGGCGGGCATCGTCACCAATCTCTCGGCGGGCTGGATCGCCGCGCGTTTCGGCCTGACCTCGACGCTTTATGCGGGGCTGGGCATCCAGGTGCTGGCGCTTCTGGCGCTGGCGGCGCTCGATCCGGGCTGGAGCCTTTGGGCCTCGGTCGTCTATGTCATGGCGGTGCAGGGTGCGTCGGGCGTCGCCAAGGACCTGTCCAAGATGAGCGCGAAAAGCGCCGTCAAGCTGCTTGCCCCCTCGGGCGAGGGCGGGTTGTTTTGGTGGGTGGCGCTGCTGACCGGCTCCAAGAACGCGGTGAAGGGGGCGGGCTTCCTGCTTGGGGCGGTGCTGTTGGCCGTTCTGGGCTTCGTGCCCGCGATCCTGGCGATGGCCCTGGTGCTGGCGCTGATCCTGCTTGCGGTCCTGCTGAAGATGCCGGCGGGGCTGCCGCAGGGCAGGAAAGGCGCGAAGTTCCGCGAAGTGTTTTCCAAGGACCGGAATATCAACCGCCTGTCGGCAGCGCGGCTGTTCCTGTTCGGCGCCCGCGATGTCTGGTTCGTCGTCGGCATCCCGATCTATTTCTACGCGGTGCTGTCCGACGGGTCGGAAGAGGGCAACCGCGCTGCCTTCTTCATGATCGGCACATTCATGGCGGTCTGGACCATCCTTTATGGGGCGGTGCAGGCGGCTGCGCCGCGCCTGCTTGGGGCCGCCAAGCGCCCCGAGGCGGAATTGATCCGGGAAGCCCGGCGTTGGGCCGGGTTCCTGTTCCTCGTCCCGGCGGCTTTGGCCGTGCTGATCTGGAGCGTGGGCGCACCGGGTGCGGGACTGACCGCCGCGATCGTGATCGGCCTGCTGGTCTTTGGTGCCATCTTCGCGGTCAACTCCTCGCTGCATTCCTACCTGATCCTCGCCTTCTCGACCTCCGGGCGGGTGACGATGGATGTGGGGTTTTACTACATGGCCAATGCCGCCGGCCGGTTACTGGGCACGCTGTTGTCGGGGCTCAGTTATCAGCTTGGGGGGCTGGCGCTTTGCCTCGCGAGCGCCGCCTTGCTGATTGCCCTCAGTTGGGCGGGGGCAGGGCGGTTGCGGTCGGCGTGATAGCGGATGGTCGTCAGATTAACCCGAACTTGTCTCAGCAGATGGAATACGACTTCGGTCACTCAATCAGTGCTTGTATCTTATCCTGATCATTGGGGCCAGCGGAAGGAGAGAACCATGCTGCCAGCTCGCTTAGCCTATATCGGCTTCTTGATTTGCGTCACCACAATGCTACCGCAAGCTGCGGCGGCTGTTATCGCGCCGGATCGCCAGTTGCTCGTCCCAGCAGGGATATTTGCGGCCGGACAAGTTGTGGGAGCGCTCCTTTGTTTGCCCCAACTCTTCTTTGCCGCGCGCCAATAGGTTCAAAGGGCCATTAAATATACGGTGCCACCACTCCATGAACTGGGCAGTTTAGGCGGTCTGCGAACCTGCTCGATCAGAGGATAGCGTGGCGTATCCGAGCCGAAACCCATTCGCTCAGCACGACCGTGGCAAGGATCAAAAGCAGGATCACCGTTACCTGGCTCCATGCGAGGGTATTAAGCGAAGCTTGGAGTTTCAGGCCGATGCCCCCTGCTCCCACAAGGCCTAGGATTGTGCTTTCCCGGATGTTGATATCCCAGCGAAAGACAGTGATTCCCCAGAAGGCTGGCATGATTTGCGGGACGATCCCGTAGTTGAGAACCTGTGCACTGCTGGCGCCCGTAGCCTCGATCGCCTCGATCTGGGTGACATCGGTTTCCTCGATCGCCTCGTAGAGCAGCTTGCCGACGAAACCGATGGAGCGCAGCGCGATGGCAACGATTCCAGCTAGCAGGCCTGGCCCGATGATGGCCACCAGCAGCAGCGCCCAGATCAGCGAGTTGATCGAGCGCGAGGCCACGATGATGAAAAGCGCAAGGGGCCGCAGGATCGTGGCCGAGGGCGTGGTATTGCGGGCCGCCATGAAGGCGACCGGCACTGCCATGATCACCCCCCCGATGGTGCCCAATGTGGCGATGTTGATCGTGTCCCAGAGCGGTTGCATCAGCTCGGGCAGGTAGCTCCAGCGCGGAGGGATCATGCGGCTGCCGATGTCGGCGGCCTGCTTGGGTGCATCGGCCACGAAAAACCAGATTGTGTCTGCTGTCATCAACTTCCAGCACCAGACGAAGAGCGCGACGAGGGCCAGCCACCCGACCCAGAGCATCAGTCGCCCGCGCGGGCTACGATGGGACCAGACCTGACTATAGTGGGATATCTCGGTCATTGCAGGAACTTCCGCAAGTAGCTGGAGCTGTATTCGGCTACCATAACAATGGCGATGACGATGAGCAGGATCGCTCCGGCGCTGTCATATTCATAGCGGTCAATGGCGGTGTTGAGTGTGGCGCCGATGCCTCCCGCCCCGACGATGCCGATCACCGCGCTTTCGCGGAAATTGATATCGAGCCGGTAGAGCGAAAGACCGATCAGCCGTGGCATCACCTGTGGCTGCACCGCGTAGTTGACGAGTTGCCACCAAGAAGCCCCGGTGGAGCGGATCGACTCGGCCTGGGCGGCGTCGATCTCTTCGATATCATCGGCCAGCAACTTGGCGATGAAGCCGATGGTGGCGAAAGACAGGGTGATGAAGCCCGCAAAGGGACCGAAGCCGAACATCGCTACGAAGAAAATCGCAATGATTATCTCCTGCAAGGCCCGGCTGGTGGCGATGATCGCGCGGCAGAAATAGTAGATCCAGCGCGGTGTGAGGTTGCGTGCAGCGCCGATCCCGATGGGAATGGATATCAAAACACCGACGACCGTGGAGGTCAGCGTCATCGTCAGGCTCTCGACAAGTCCCTGGCTGATGTCCTTCCAGCGGCTGGTGAAATCGGGCTGAAGGAAACCCATGATGAAGCGCTGCCCGCGCTCCAACCCTTCGTAGACGCGGGCCCAGTTCACATCCACAGTGCTCACTGCCAGCACGAGGTAAACAAGGATGCCGACCTGCAAAGCGAGGCGCCAGTGGTGGTTCTTAATAATCTGCGGCGGGCGTCGCCAGGTTGTGGGGTAGGCTTGTGTGGTCATTGGGCGAGGGCTTCCATCCGCTCGCGGGCGTCGGCTTCCGCCTTGGCCTGCTCCTCGTCGCCTCGGCGCATCTCGTTCCAGTCCTCCTCTCCATAAATCGTGGTAAGCGTTGCCTCGGTCAATTCATCGGGCGATCCGTCGAAGACGACACGCCCCGCGCGCAGCCCGACGATCCGCTGCATGAACTGCTGGGCCAGTGGCACGTCATGGATGTTGACGATGGCCGGAAGGCCACGCTCGGCACAGATTTCTGTTAGAAGGCGCATGATTTGTCGGCTCGTCTTGGGGTCGAGACTCGCGGTCGGTTCATCGACCAGAAGTAGTTCTGGATCCTGAGCGAGGGCTCGGGCGATACCGACCCTCTGGCGCTGCCCACCGGATAGAGCGTCGGCACGCTTGTCGGCGTGATCGATCAGCCCGATGCGGTCGAGAAGCTGATAGGCACGCTGGATATCAGCACCCGGATACTTTCGCAGAAAGCTGCGCCAGAACGGAACGTAGCCGAGGCGCCCGGAAATTACGTTTTCCATCACGGTCAGCCGTTCGACCAATGCGTATTCCTGGAAAATCATGCCAATGCGGCGTCTCTGCCGTCGTAGCTCCGACTTGCCGAGGCCCACGAGGTTCACTTTACCCAGCGTGACTTCTCCCGCGGTCGGCTCGACAAGCCGGTTGATACAACGGATGAGCGTGGACTTACCTGCACCAGAGGGGCCGATCAGGCCGAGTATCTGGCCCTCGGGCACGGTCAGGGTAACATCGGCGAGGGCGGTATCGCCAGTTTTGTAAGTTTTGGAAAGGCCCGAGAGAGTCAGCATTCAATTGGTCTCGCACGAATACACGGGCAACGTGCGGCCGCCCGTGGATGTCAGAATTTGCCGGAGACTCAGTTACATTCGTAGGCGACGCCGTTGGCCTCGTCGATGGTCCGGATCACGGCCCAGTCTTCTTGGAAAGTGATCGGAATGAACTTGGCCTCGCCCGATTTGCTGAACTCTTCCAGCAGCGCGGATCCTTTCCAATCGAAACTGAAGAAAGCCTCTTGAATTTTCTCCTGGAGCTCGGGGGTCAGGTTGTGCGCCGTGCCATAGCCCGTCGTCGGGAAAGTCTGCGAGGTGTAGATTGTCACCAGTTGGTCTTCGGTCACCACGTCACGTTCGAACATACGGCCTTTGACCGAGTTCGCAATGGCGGCGGCCGGGTAGTCCTTGTTGGCTACGCCGAGGATCGAGCTGTCATGCGCCCCCGAAAACACCGGCTCGAAATTTTCACCGGCTTCCATCCCGAATTCCGCCGAAAGAATCGCGGAAGGCGCCTTGAAGCCCGAATTCGAGGTCTCAGAGGTGAAGGCCATCTTCTTGCCAGCGATATCCTCTACCTTTTCGATGCCGGAATCCGGGTAGGTGATGATCTCCATCTCGTATCCGAATGAGCCGTCCTCGGCGGCCATCATGGTGAAGGGGCGAAAGCCTGCGCAGGCCACGGCTAGTGGGTTCGATCCGGTGTTGAAGCCGGCGACGTGCAGGCGCCCTGCGCGCATCGCCTCGATCTGAGCGGCGTTCGACTGGACCGGGAAGAATTGAACCTCCTTACCGGTCACTTCGACCATATGGTCGAGGAAGCCTTGCCAGACCTCGGCGTATACGGCGGGATCCTCGACCGGGGTGTAGGCAAAAATCAGTGTTGACGGATCGATCAGCTGTGACGCATCAGTCGGGATGTCTGCGATTAGGTCGCCGTCGGCGTCCGCGAAGCGGCTGTCTAGTTTGAATTCGGCATAGGCGGGCACAGCGGTAAGAATCGCAGCTACAGCAGTCAGATTAGTCAGAGTTTTCATCTTGTTCCCCAAGGTGATATGAATTTCTGCTGGAACTAGCGGTTTACTGTGACAGTGAGGTGACGCCAGTTGTTTGTCCCGATAGTGACTTATGCAATCGGACAAGCTGTGGGAATGCTCCTTTGTGCCGTTGCACGGCCCCTCTGTCATTTGAGATTAATTATATGCGTAGTCACGTTGGTTGACGCCTCGACGGGCAAGGTATACACCTAGCAACATGTCTCGCAACCCGAAACCCATCCGCTCTATTCCTCGCCAATCTCCGGATTATGCCGATCCGGCCTATTGGAGGGGAACGATCAAGATGTCGCTCTCCAAGTTTTTCGTGCTTTGTGTGCTTCATCAGAAGCCCATGCATGGCTATGAGGTCGTCCAAGCTGTTGAGCAAACGACCAAGGGATGCTGCAGCCCCACCGAGGGAACGGTCTATCCGATGTTGAACGAGTTTGAAGCAGGAGGCTATCTCACCTCGCATTTCGACGTTGTCCAGGGCCGAGAACGGAAGGTCTATACTCTGACAGAGAAGGGGGCTATCGCATTCCAGACCGCAGTGGATGCGTGGCTGGAGGCGACCGATTGCATCATTGCCAGCAAGGCGGCGGCGGGCGCACTTGCGGTTTCCCATGACGAGGTCGAAACGTCATGCGAGTGACGTTTTTTTACCTATATGCATCGATCATCGATGCATCGACTATCGATATGTATAGTCGAAAGCATGCGCCATGATCATGCCAACGAAACAGACTCGGGTGATTGCCGCGCTCGGCAGTGCACAGACGCTGGCATGGGGCTCGACCTATTATTTACCTGCGATCCTGGCCGTGCCGATGGCACATGACCTTGACCTGTCGACCGGTATGGTCTTCGCTGCCTTTTCGGCCGGACTGATGTTTTCTGCATGTCTTGGGCCACTGGTCGGCAGAAGGATTGACCGGTTCGGCGGTCGCGATGTGTTGGCGATCTCGAACCTGGTTTTCGCGACAGGTCTTGCGGTTCTCGGCGCAGCGCAAGGGGCGGGCATGCTGTTTACCGGCTGGCTGCTTATCGGCGCCGGCATGGCCATGGGTTTGTATGAGGCGGCCTTTTCCACGCTCGCCGGTATTTATGGCCGCAATGCGCGCGGTGCGATTACCGGTATTACACTTATCGCTGGACTCGCGAGCACCATCTGCTGGCCAATCACCGCTTACCTCGAAGCTGAAGTCGGCTGGCGTATGGCCTGTTTCATCTGGGCAATGGCTCATCTGGTTATCGGCCTGCCGCTCAACCGCCTTGTAGTGCCATCGGGCAGTCAGTTGGTCGCAAGAGAATCACAGGACATGTCGCACACGCCCCCTGGACGCGGCGCTGAACGTCCAAGCCTTACGATGGCACTCCTTGCTTTTGTCTTCGCGGTGACGTGGTTTACGAGCACTGCGATGGCAACGCATCTCCCCTTGCTTTTACAGGAAGCGGGCGCTTCGCCAGCCGTGGCAATCGGGGCTGCCGCCCTGGTCGGGCCGGCGCAGGTGGCGGGGCGCCTTCTCGAATTCGGCTTACTCCAACGTTTCCATCCGTTGCTCTCGGCGCGACTCGCGATCATTGCCCATCCACTCGGAGGGCTCTTGATCATTGCATTCGGTGCTCCGGCCGCAATCATATTCGCCCTCCTGCACGGGGCAGGAAACGGCATTCTGACAATTGCCAAGGGAACGCTGCCGCTCGCGATCTTCGGTCCCTCCGGTTACGGATTTCGTCAGGGTCTTCTGATGGCCCCGGCACGTTTCTGTCAGGCTGGCGCCCCGTTTTTGTTCGCCCTCTTGATGGAGCGATACGGCGCCGCCGCATTACTCCTGTCGATTTTCCTTGGGCTTACCGGCCTTGCGACTCTCCTTACCCTCGCGTCCCCATCAAAGGTCGAACACGCATGAGACTCCGATCATTATCCAACCCTGACTGCCTGCCTTCGCTGGATAGGCGCTATGCACGGCGTGGACCCGCAACCGGCCTGGCCGCCGAGCCACAGCATTCGCCACGTATCCTGCTTTTGTATGGGTCGCTGCGTAACCGATCCTATTCGCGCCTGGTCGTCGAGGAAGCCGCCCGTCTCGTCCGTTATTTTGGTGGCGAACCGCGCATCTTTGATCCGTCAGACCTCCCGTTGCCGGACCAGGTTACCGGCGACGATCATCCGGCGGTGCATGAACTGCGCGAACTTTCAATGTGGTCCGAGGGACAGATTTGGTGCAGCCCAGAGCGGCACGGCCAGATCACCGGCGTCATGAAGGCGCAAATCGACCACCTGCCGCTTAATATAGGCGGGATGAGGCCGACCCAGGGCCGGACACTGGCCGTCATGCAGGTTTCCGGGGGTTCGCAGTCTTTCAACGCGGTCAATACGCTGCGAATGCTTGGCCGCTGGATGCGGATGGTGACCGTCCCCAATCAGTCGAGTGTCGCGAAAGCGTTTCAGGAATTTGATGAGGCCGGACGCATGAAGCCATCAAGCTATTACGACCGTATTGTTGATGTCGTCGAGGAACTTGTCCGATTCACAGTGCTGCTGCGGCCCCATACCAGTCATCTGACTGATCGATACTCCGAACGAAAGGAGGCTGCGGGCGCAGAGCGAGATGCCGCGTCGGATCTTTCGGCAATCGCGATTGCCCCTCAAGTGACGGGAGTGAGGCGATGAGGAAATTGGTCTGGCTGACCGATTTGCATCTGGTCGAACAGGGCCGAGATTGGCCACATGGAATTGATCCCTTGGCGAGGCTTCGGTATTGTCTCGACGAAATACGAGCGCTTCATTCCGATGCTGAGCGTCTTGTTATCTCCGGAGACCTTATCCAGATCGGAAATCCGGGGGCTTATGGTATTCTGCGTTCAGAATTAGATCGAATGCCGATGCCTTATCACCTGCTGACCGGTAATCATGACAACCGCGCTGCGCTGCTTGCCAGTTTCCCAGAACTCAGTAGTGCCGAGGGGTTTATTCAGGGCGTCGAAGATCTCGGTGATATGCGTCTTCTATATCTCGATACGCTTGCTGCCGACGGCAAACACCATGGCGAGCTATGTCCAATTCGAATGCGATGGGTCCGTGAGCAAATCAGATCAGCGGACGAAAGGCCGCTACTTATTTTCTTGCATCATCCTCCGTGCGACATCGGCGTGCCGGCGCTTGATCGCCTGAGACTCTTTAACAGCGAGGAACTGGGCGATCTGATCCGTGCCCGGAATGGGGCCACCCATCTCTTCTGCGGCCATGTGCATCGGAATGCTTCCGGACTTTGGGCTGGACATCCCTTTGCAACGTTGAAGAGCCTTCATGTTCAGTTCGACCTGGATGTGACTGGCTCCGGCCTCACTCGCAGCATCGAACCGCCTGGTTACGGTATCATTTTCATTGGCCCGAACGAGATCATCTTGAATTATCGCGATATTCCCGCCTTGTAAACTTGAAGCTCTCATTCTACCAAGTCTGCTGACCGTCGGAACGGGGCTGTCCACTCAATTTGATCACGCCGGTCATATCTGGATCCCCATTATCATTGCGACACTTGCCTTTGATGCCCAATAATAGCGCGCCATAGGGAACATGGATTATATGCATTTGGGTCGCGTGAATCATCTAGGACCGGTCGGGCGTGGACTTGCCACTTTCCCGTCCCGGCCCCATTTTGCACATACACGGCACGAGACGGGCAATCGGCAACCACCCGATATGATATGGACCACAGTGCCTATCCGAAGTAGATTGAAGGCAGAGACAGAGGAAAGACCGATGGAAGCCCGCGAACGCGTTTCGAACATTCATGATGTGACCGATTACATCATTGGCCGGTTCGCAGATGATCCGGGCAGTCTCAACGTGCTGAAGCTACAGAAACTACTATACTACGTTCAGGCTTGGCATTTAGCGTTCGGCGCTGGAGTTCTATTTATTGGCGGTTTCCAGGCTTGGGTGCATGGACCGGCCAATCGCGAGATTTATGACCGTTTTAAGACCACACACACGATGTTCTCTGACGTGAATCGAGACCACATCCAGCCGACCTTCAGGGATGAAAATCTCTCCAAGGGGGCTCGCAGGCATATCGATGAGGTTCTGGAAGCTTACGGGGAGCTTTCTGGCATTCAGCTTGAACATATGACTCATGACGAACGTCCTTGGATCGAGGCGCGTGGGGCTTTGAGATCATTCGAGCGTTGCGAGACTGTCATCAAGGAAAGTTCGATGGAAAGGTTTTATCGGGAACTGCTAGAGCAGGCTTCAGAAGACGATACTCCACACTGATGTCCAAGTTGAAAAATGTTGTCGCGAAATCTCTGCATCGTGACGATAAAATCCGAGAAAAAGGCGACGTAAAGAAGGTTGTGCGATCGTCTCGGCGACCCGAAAAATGGCGTTGGAATTTTTCGCTGAGATACTGGACTCAAATGGAGTTCTTCGGCCTTGATACGGTAAATGCCAGGTGGTTTGTTTCCATGTTGGAGCGTCTGAGGCAGCTGTCGTCCGAAGAAGTGGATCGGATGCTCCGAGATCCGGCGGCCCAAGATCGTCTGCGTTATCATCCGATCAACTGGGCTGCGAAAAACATACCTATTCGCAAGGATCAGTTGGAGTCGCTTCCGGCTCATTACCGGGACGACCCGGAATACGAACTTCATCAGTTCCAGGTTTCGACCGGGCAGGGCCGGGTTGTGGGATTCTTCGACGAGCACTGGATATTCAACGTCGTGCTTCTCGATCCGCTTCACAATCTTCAGCCTTCGCGGAACTTCGAATACAAGGTGGACCCATGCTCTCCGCTGAGCTGCGAGATCACGGCCCTGCGCGAAGGAATGCTTCAGGGACTTTCGCATTGCCAGCAAGCAGCTTGCGCCGCCGCGAGCCACTTCCGGCAGCTCGCTACCGCACAACAGGTGCACCTTGAGGCATTTGACATACTTATGGTGAAGATTAGTGATCCGGCCCTTCTGGGCACGGCTAAGGAGTTAGTGAAAAACGGTGACGCCGCATCACTTGCCGACATTTTCGAAACGGGTATCCTGGCCACCATGGCCCAAGGGTAAAGCTTCTGAGCCGTCCTGTGTCGGCCGCACCTTGAGGAATGGAAATTAATGGTGCAGGAGAGGGCGCGTGCAGCGTCTGGACAGCCTTACCCCTCTTACGTTAACGAGTTCATTCAATTCACGGCGTCACGCCTGTTTCTATTCGAGTCAAAACATCCATTACCAACGAAAAACCCACACAGCTCTGTATTGCCATTAGAATCGGACGACCGTCCCGCAATGTCATATTCTTCCTGGCCATGAACTCTTCGGCGAGTTCTTCGGAGCCGAAGATCTCGGTCGATCGGACAAGAACGCACGCGACCCGGATGAGTGCATCGCCCTCGAATGGTTGAAGAGTATGTTTCGACAATGTGCTCGCATGCGGATCGACATCGAATGCTTGCGTAAACAATTCACGAGAGGGGGATGAAAGCCGGTTAGCCAGCCGGAAAACCGCCTCCTGCGGAATTCCGGCTCCAATCCAGTCGACAAGCTGGAACACCGAGGTCATCTCGACTTCTGCTCCAAGGAGCCTTGCTGCTGCCAGCCAAGGATTTGTTGTCAATGTTTCACTCGATTTTCGATGGCGGCGTTTTGCACATGGGCGATGAACGCGGCCAACAGGCGATCGACCAGATTGTCATCGTCGACCGCGACGAATCCCGCGAGTTCAAAGCTCACCACCCCCTTCCGGGCTTCCGAGATCTTGAGGTCCCGCGCGACATTGGCTTCAAATTCGGAGAAAGGTTCACCAAGCCGATACCAACGGCTGTATGTGCGGGCCCAGCCTGCCTGGCGATCGAGAGCGATCAGTCGCGAGGTGGTGATCGTGCTCGCACCGATGCGGGGATGGCCGGTCACCTGGCCCCAGAGCACCACCGCCGCATGGATATTGGCCAGGGGACGCCAAAGCTCGAGAACTGGCGCGGCGGCCAAATCGTCGTCCGTGGGACCGGCTTCAGCGGCACGGATAGAAGCGAGTGCCCGATCGAGCTGGCTCTGCTGTTCAGTTTTCATGGAAATATCTCCGGAATGAAGGTTAAGGAGCCCGGCCGCGCATAGGCGGCGAAGGGGGAGGTGGCGGGGGGATCAGTGAAGGAACGGCCTGCTCTCGAGATCGGCGGCACGCTGAAGCATGCGGGAGGCCACACGCAGGCTCGGTTGGACATCGCGCAGCGAAGGATGTTCCAGCACCTCGACCAACGCCTCTGTCGCCACTTCGGAAAGCCCTTTGCGGGCGCCTTCACGCCGAATGAACGTGGTCAGTTCCGCGACCGTGAGATGCCGCAGCGCAATCGGTGGGCAGCGGCTGAGTAGGGGGCCTGGCAACGACCGATGACTATTGGAGGTCAGCACCCAACCGATCCAGCTCATGTCGAACTTCACCTGATAATAGGGGCAGCTCCAACGGCGCGCCGTCATGGGTTCGAGAAGCGGGAGAAGTGCCTCGGCCAAACCGAAGGCTTGCCCCTTCGTCGAGACAGGCAGGCCCGCTTTCTCGATCTCATCGACCACGATCAGCGGATTGGCGACGCGGTTCTGCAGGATGGTTTCGATGACACGGCCCGGACAGGAACCTCCCCATCCGCGCTGGCTACCGACCACGCCAAAGCTGGCGTTTTCTCCGGTGGCTTCGATGACGGCGGTCGGCACGGCGATGATGTCGCCGAGCCGGCGCGCCCAATAGCTCTTACCGATTCCGGGCGGGCCGTCGAGC